>NZ_LZKU01000086.1 GCF_001672975.1 Mycobacterium sp. 1465703.0 | reverse complement strand
CACTCTCCGGGGTCTTGGCGCCGCTGCTGCGCAGCGATCTCCTGACGGGCTCGACCGCGCTGTCGAGTGCGGGCACGGTTTCGGCGTCGGCGGGCCGTGCCGGCTTGGTCGGGTCGTTGTCGGTGCCGGCGAACTGGGCCTCGGCGGTCCCGGCGGTCCGGACGGTGGCAGCCGAGCTGCCGGAGGCCATGCTGGACGCCGCTCCCGCGGCGGCCGTCAACGGTCAGCAGGGCATGTTCGGCCCGACGGCCCTGTCGAGCCTGGCCGGACGCGCGGTCGGCGGGACCGCCACCCGCGCCGTCGCCGGGGCGACCGTTCGCGTGCCCGCACTCGACAGCGCGGTCGAGCCCGTCAGGAGATCGCTGCGCAGCAGCGGCGCCAAGACCCCGGAGAGCGCTTTGGGGTGCAAGAGGGGCCCGATTCCTTGGATGCCCGTCCCCACGCTCGGGATGCTGAGGGCGATCTGGTACCAGTTCTTCGCCAGGTTCGCCACGCCGAGCGGCGTGTACGGCCCGGAGATGGTGCCCATGACGCTGTTGAACGTCTTCAGAATCCCGGTGATGTCCGTCAGGCTCAGCGGGAGTTGAGCCGCCGCCGTCACCGCGGTCGCGTTCACCTGCGCAGCGACCGGAGCCTGCGAAACCGCTTCTGACAGTGCGGATTCGACGCCGGAGACGGTCGACGACTGGAGTGCGGAGCTGACCGCAGCCGACTGGTCGGCCTCCGCGTTGGCGTCGGCGGTCGTTGGTGGTGCACTGAACGGGGTCAGCCGGGTTGCGGCCGCCGAGGTACCCGCATAGGCATACATCGCGGCGGCGTCTTGGGCCCACATCTCGGCGTACTGAGCCTCCGTGGCCGCGATCGCCGGAGTGTTCTGCCCCAGAATGTTGGTAGCAATCAGCGACGCCAACAACGCTCGGTTGGCCACGATCACCGGCGGCGGGACAGTTGCCGCGAAAACGGCTTCATAGGCTGCCGCCGCCACCTCGGCTTGGCCGGCCGTCTGCTCGGCCTGCGCGGCGGTGCCGTCAAGCCACGCGATGTAGGGTGCCGCCGCGGCCGCCATCGCCGTCGACGACGGCCCACGCCAAGTGGTTCTCAGCTCCGAGATCGCAGATCCGTAAGACGCTGCCGCCGAATGCAATTCGGCTGCCAGGCCATTCCAGGCAGCCGCAGCTGCCAGCAACGGCGCCGACCCCGGCCCGGAATAGATCCTGCCGGAGTTGATCTCCGGCGGTAACAACCCGAAATCCATACCTTCCTCCGCCTCCGGCTGTGTCATCACCGCCGGCCCCGTTGCTTGCAACTATCAGTGCCGCCAGAGCATCGGACACGAGTTTGCTGGGCGGCGGGCAACTCCTCTTGAGACGAGACACTAACCAGCGATGACCAAAACGCCTTCCGAAGTGATCGGCCGGGATCGCTGCCGTCGCAGCGCCGCAATGCGCCGACGACGGATCGGTGGTTCGGCAAGCAAGCTGCCGATAAACCCCTCTACCTCGCGCAAATCCCACAAGGCGATGCGGTGAATAGGTGATGAAAACTCGGAAAGGCCCTTGGCCCCGCTGCTATCCGTGAATAAAAATCTCGCCATCAAAAATTAATTCCGCGACGAGAAAGGCCCTTAGACAGGACGCCTCCACACCGGCGGGCCGCCTGCGCATCAGCACCAGTCCGCGGCGCAGAAATGCTCGAAATAGGTGGTGGGAGCATACTTTTTGGCCGACAGGGTCGATACGTCGGTGACTCATATCGTTTTCAAAGAAAATATGCAAACTCTTTGAAATTGGCCACTCAAGAGTTCGTGATTCAGGGCGGACGGCGCAGCAGTCGGATGTTTAATGCTCCCGAGCCCGCCGATTGTCCCCCGGTTATTCGTGCACAAGGACACTATCGATAGTGGTGCTCATATTTATCGTAAAGAAATCATACAATTCATAGAATTGCAGCGGCCCGCGAGGATGTTTTAGCAGACTTACCCCGTGGCAACCGGTGTCGAAACCTCCGGCAGGTCGAGCACCGCGAGCGTTGGTCCCGCGACTACTCAGCGATCCAACGCGGCTTTGCCGGGCGACATGGACCGGCTAAGCGTCCTCCAGTAGATCCGGCGTCACCGCCGACTCGGTGTCGGGAATGCCGTCGACCTTCGCCTTGCGGTCGGCCATCGACAGCAGCCGCCGAATACGGCCGGCCACAGCATCTTTGGTCATCGGCGGGTCGGCGAGCCGGCCGAGCTCCTCAAGCGACGCCTGCCGATGCTCCACGCGCAGCTTGCCGGCCGAGGCCAAATGGTCGGGGACGGTGTCGCCCAGGATCTCCAGTGCCCGCTCCACCCGGGCCGCGGCCGCGACCGCCGCCCGCGCCGAGCGACGCAGGTTGGCGTCGTCGAAGTTGGCGAGCCGGTTCGCCGTGGCCCGGACCTCGCGCCGCATCCGGCGCTCCTCCCACACCAGCCGGGTGTCCTGAGCGCCCATCCGGGTCAGCAATGCGCCGATCGCCTCGCCGTCGCGCACCACCACCCGGTCGGCGCCGCGCACCTCGCGAGCCTTCGCGCTCACTCCGAGTCGGCGCGCGGCACCCACCAACGCCAGCGCCGCTTCCGGGCCGGGGCAGCTGACTTCCAGGGCCGACGACCGGCCCGGCTCGGTCAGCGACCCGTGCGCCAGGAACGCTCCGCGCCACGCGGCTTCCGCATCGCCGACGCTGCCACCCACCACCTGAGCCGGCAGCCCGCGTACCGGACGGCCGCGGTTGTCGAGCAGGCCGGTCTGGCGGGCCAACGCTTCTCCGTCATTGGCCACCCGCAGCACATACCGGGTGCTCTTACGAATCCCGCTGGCCGACAACACATGTACGACGGCGTTGTATCCGTAGAGGTCGAAAATATCCTTGCGCAACCGCCGCGCGACGTTGCCCAGATCCACCTCGGCCTCGACCACCACGCGACCGCCGACAATATGCAGGCCGCCGGCGAACCTCAGCAGGGACGTGACCTCCGCGCGGCGCGCACTGACGGATTTCACGATCAGGCGGCTCAGTTCGTCTTTGACTTCGGTCGTCATCGCCACGCGTCGTCACCCCTTGGTCCGCTGCCGGCCGGTCCACTCCCACCGGCCGGTGGGCTTGTACTGTCAACCCGAATATCTGCGGTGGCCGTGATCGAAGACGGTCCCGGAGCCTTGTGGGCCGTCCGGACGCCGTCCAGGGCCGCCGCGAGCTTGCCTGGATCATGTAAAGGTGTACCAGGTCTGGCCACGTCGGCGAAGTGAACCTGGGCTGACAGCAGTGTGGCTGTGCGGCGCAATTGCTCGCGTTCCCGCTCGCTGGGCACCCGTTCGGCGTCGATGATGATGTCGTGCACGCTGAATCCCGGTGCGTGCTGGGCCAGCACGTGCAGATGACGTTCGACGGAAAAGCCCGCTGTCTCCCCCGGCTCGGCCACCAGATTGAGCACCAGGGCGCGGCGTGCCGTGGTCGCCTGCAGCGCCGCCGCAAGTCCGGGCACCAGCACATGCGGGATCACGCTCGTGAACCACGACCCAGGGCCCAACACCACCAGGTCGGCGGCCATGATGGCGTCGACGGCCTGTCGGGTGGCCGGTGGATTGTCGGGCAGCAGCCGCACCCGGCGCACCTTGCCCGGGGTGGTCGCGATCGCCACCTGGCCGCGGATCAGCCGGAACATCCGCGGGTCGCCTTCCAGACCGGAGACGTCGGCCTCGATTTGCAGCGCGATCGGGCACATCGGCAGCACCCTGCCCTTGACGCCGAGGATGCGGCCCAGCTCGTCGAGCGCGGCCACCGGATCGGCCAGCACCTCGGACAGGCCGGCCAGCATCAGGTTGCCGATCGGATGCCCGGCCAGGGCACCACTGCCGCCGAACCGGTGCTGCAGGATAGTCGCCCACAGTCGCCCATGCGGACTGTCAGATGCCAAGGCCGCCAACGCCATTCGCAAATCGCCCGGCGGCACCACGCCTAGCTCGCTGCGCAGCCGGCCGGACGAACCACCGTCGTCGGCGACGGTCACCACCGCCGTCACGTGGGGTGTCAGCCGGCGGGCCGCCGACAGCGTCGCGTACAGACCGTGTCCGCCGCCCAGCGCGACGATGCCCCGGTTCATCGGCTCGGTCATTCGCGGCCCAGATCTCGGTGCAACACCCGCACTGACAGTTGGGCTTCACCCTTCTGGGCCTCGAGCAACTGCATCAATGCCTCGGCGATCGCGACGCTGCGATGCTTGCCGCCGGTGCAGCCGATGGCGACCGTCATATAGCGCTTGCCCTCCCGGCGGTATCCGTCCACGACCAGAGATAGCAATCGATGGTAGGCGTCTAGAAACTCCGCCGCGCCCGGCTGACTCAATACGTAATCGCGCACCGCCGGGTCTTGACCGGTGAGGGGTCGCAATTCGTCGACCCAGTGCGGGTTCGGCAGGAACCGCACGTCCATCACCATGTCGGCGTCCATCGGCAGGCCGTACTTGAAGCCGAACGACTCGACGGTCACGCTGGTCGTCGCGCTCGCGATGCCGCCGAAGGCCCGCTCGATGGTCTCGCGCAAGCCCCGCACCGACAGCGTGGACGTGTCGATGATCAGATCGGCGGTGGCCCGGACCGACGCCAGCATCCGGCGCTCGGCGGCGATGCCTTCGGCCAGCGTCTGGTCACCCTGCAGTGGGTGGCTGCGGCGATTCTGTTCGTAGCGGCGGACCAGCATGTCGTCGGATGCTTCCATGAATACCACGCGCGGGGCGATGTTTCGGGTTGCCAGTTCGTTGCGCACCGAGTCCAGGTCGCCGGTGAAGCCGCGCGACCGCACGTCCATCACCACCGCCAGCTGGGTGATCCGCGAGCCGGCGGCCAGCCCGAAATCGACCATCCGGGTGATGAGCTGCGGGGGCAAGTTGTCGGCCACGTACCACCCCAGGTCTTCGAGCACCTTGGCTGCGGTACCCCGTCCGGCGCCGGATAATCCGGTCACCAGAACGACGTCGATGCCGGCCGGGGCGTCGACCGAGTGGCCGCCCGCGAACTTACCCGGGCCCGTCACTGCGCGGCCTCGGACTTGTCGGGTCGCAGCGCCTCCAGGACGGCGGTGGCGGTTGCGACACCGATGCCGGGAACGGCGGTGATCTGGTCGACGGTGGCCTCCTTGAGGCGGGCTATCGATCCGAAATGGCTTACCAGTGCCTTGCGGCGATGTTCTCCCAATCCTGGCACCGAATCCAGCACCGACGCCGTCATTCGCTTGGATCGCTTGCTGCGATGGTAGGTGATCGCAAACCGGTGCGCCTCGTCACGCACACGTTGGAGCAAATAGAGCCCCTCGCTGTTGCGCGGCATGATGACCGGATCGGGCTCCGAGGGCACCCACACCTCTTCCAGCCGCTTGGCTAAGCCGATCACCGCGACGTCGGTGATGCCGAGTTCTTCCAGCACCGCGTTGGCCGCGTTGACTTGCGGCGCACCGCCGTCGACGACGTACAGATTGGGCGGGTAGGCGAACCGGCGAGACTTCCCTTCCGGCGAAAGCATATTCGGGTCGTTTTGCTCACTCAGGTGCCGCGCGAAGCGGCGGCGGGTCACCTCGGCGATCGAGGCGACGTCGTCGGAGCGTCCCTGTCCGGCGGCTTGCCGGATGCCGAAGTGCCGGTAGTCCGATTTGCGCGGCAGACCGTCCTCGAACACCACCAGCGAGCCCACCACGTCGGTGCCCTGGACATGGCTGATGTCCACACACTCGATGCGCAGCGGTGCATCGGACAAGCCGAGGGCCTCCTGAATGTTTTGCAGCGCAGCGGATCTGGCGTTGAAATCGCCGGCCCGCTTCAACTTGTGTTGCTGCAGTGCTTCTTTCGCGTTGCGCTGCACGGTCTCGGCCAACGCACGCTTGTCACCGCGCTGCGGCACCCGCAGGACCACCCGGGAACCGCGCAGCCCGGACAGCCAACTGGTCAGCTCGTCGGCGTTGGACGGCAGGCAGGGTACCAGTACCTCCCGTGGCACCGGGTTCACCGCTTCGTCTGCCGAGCCGCCCAATTCGGCCTGCTCGCCGTAGAACTGCGTCAAGAACTGTTCGACCAGCTGCTCCTCACCGGAATCGCCAGGGTCGGCGGACTTTTCGACGATCCAGCCGCGCTGACCGCGAACCCGGCCACCACGCACGTGGAACACCTGCACCGCGGCCTCGAGCTCATCGTCGGCAAACGCCACCACATCGGCATCGGTGCCGTCGCCGAGGACCACGGCCTGTTTCTCCATCGCCCTCTTCACCGCGCCCAGGTCGTCGCGCAGCCGCGCGGCCCGCTCGAAGTCGAGTTGTTCGGCAGCGGCGTTCATCTGCTGTTCCAGCTCGCGGGCGAACCGGTCGGTTTTGCCGGACAGGAAGTCGCAGAAATCGTCCACGATCTGGCGATGCTGTTCCGCACTGACCCGGCCGATGCACGGCGCCGAGCACTTGTCGATGTAGCCGAGCAGGCACGGACGGTCGATCTGCTTGTGCCGCTTGAATACTCCCGCCGAACAGGTCCGCGCCGGAAACACCCGGGTGAGCAGATCCAGCGTCTCCCGAATGGCCCACGCGTGCGAGTACGGCCCGAAATAGCGCACCCCTTTACGACGGGGACCGCGGTAAACCATCAGTCGCGGGAACTCCTCGTTGAGGGTCACCGCCAGCACCGGATATGACTTGTCGTCGCGATAGCGGACGTTGAACCGGGGATCGAACTCTTTGATCCAGTTGTATTCAAGCTGCAACGCCTCGACTTCGGTGTTGACCACCGTCCACTCGACCTTGGCCGCGGTGGTCACCATCTGCCGGGTTCGCGGGTGCAGGCTGGAGATATCGGCGAAGTATGACGTCAGCCGGCTACGCAGGCTCTTGGCCTTGCCGACGTAGATGACTCGCCCATAGGGATCCCGGAATCGGTAGACGCCAGGCTCGACCGGGATGGACCCGGGCGCGGGGCGGTAGGTGGCGGGATCGGGCACAGATCCAGGCTAGTAGCCGCGAACGCGGTGCCGAGAAAGGCGGGGCGCCTGCGAGTGCCGGTGAGCCGTGCCGCATACCGACCACCGTGGGCACCGCCCGCGCGGGTCGGCGATTCGTCGGCCAAAAGCCCGAGTCCGCGGTTATCGCCGTGCGGCTGGAGCCCGAAACAAGAATCGGAAACGGCGCAGGTAGCAGGCCCGTGCGGGGCGCCAGGGGCGGTCGCGGCGGGTTTGGGCGACGCCCTATCGGGCTACCAAGCGTCTAGCTCGACGTTAGAGTAGGGGCAGAGCAATGGAGGGAGTCCATAAATGATGAAGCGCTCATTGGCAAAACTGGCCGTCACCGTCGGCGGTCTTGCATTGGCGTCGACGGCTGCGGCCGGGGTCGCATCGGCCAGCCCAGATTACGGTCCAATGATCAACACCACCTGTAACTACGACCAGGCGATGCGCGCGGTGCACGCGGAAAATCCGATGGCCGCCCAGTATCTCGACCAATCGCCGCCCAACCAGCAGTTCTTGCAGCAGTATCTGGCTTCGTCGCCCGATCAGCGGGTGAACCTGCTGCACGCGATCGAGCACAATCAGGGCGCCCAACAAGCCCTGCCGATTTTCCAACAAATGATGACGGACTGCACCCGATACTGAGTGCCTAAAGCTGGGGCTTCTTCCCGATTCCAGCGCTAGATCGCCACTCCTCGCTCCGCCGCGGCTAAGCGGCGCCTGACGACTGCATCGTCAGGCCGCCCAGTCCACTATGGGGCGGCACAGCCGTTGGCTGATGCTGCGGCGCTCAGTGCGTCTGCAGGTCCGGGCGATAGCGCGTGACCAGCGATCGCACGGTGTCCATGGCCTGCACGGCGCGGCCCTTGTCGACGGCCTGGATGGCCATCACCGGTATGTACTCGTCATCGGGCAGGTCGATTCGGGCCCAGCGGTGTCCCACCGGAAAGGAAACGCCGGCAACGTCGGGCCATTCGATGAGCTTGTCGCCCAACAGATTTCTCACCGAGACGCCGGCGGGCCCGACCCGCAGCCGCGGCCGCGTGAACAACAGCACGGCGCCGGCGATCACCAGGCCCAGCGCGGCGATCGCCACCTGGTCGGCGGTTTGAAAGACCACACCGGTGGACCCGACCTTGAGCAACAGGCCCAGCGCGATATGCGTCACGGCGATGAGGAACGCAGCGCCGTAGGCGAATAACGGCGTGCGGTGCGGACGCAGCACCGCGTCCCAGATCTCCCGGTCCGGCAGCGACGTCACGACCGAGCGCGCAACTCACGCAGGGTGAGTGCGGCGGACAGGGCCGCCCCGGTCGCCTGAGCCCCTTTGTCCTCGGCCGATGCCGGAAGCCCGGCCCGATCCAGCGCCTGTTGCTCGTTGTCGGTGGTCAGCACGCCATTGGCAACCGGCGTCGAGGCGTCCAGCGAAACCCTGGTCAGGCCCTGCGTCACCGCATCGCAGACGTATTCGAAATGCGGTGTCTGGCCGCGGATCACGACGCCCAAAGCGACGACGGCATCGTGGTTGTGGGTGAGTTCCTGCGCCACCACCGGGATTTCGATCGCGCCGAGCACCCGGACCACCGTGGGGTCGTCGATGCCCGACTCGCTGGCGACCTTACGCGCGCCGGCCAGCAGCGCATCACAGATCTCGCTGTGCCAGGTGCTTGCCACGATGCCGAGCCGCACGCCAGAAGCGTCCAGCGCCGGCATTTCCGGCACGCCGGCGCCACCGCTCATCTGCGTCGCCCTCCCCTATACGCGAATTCTGCACCGTCACCGGTGGTCACAGAGCACCGCCGAATTCTCCTGGCAAATGGACGGATTCGTGGAAATCGTCCAGCCCGGCCAGGTCGTGGCCCATCTTATCCCGCTTGGTCATCAGGTACCGAATGTTCTCCGCGTTGGCGCGCACCGGAAGCGGCACCCGCTCGATGATGTGCAGGCCGTATCCATCCAGCCCGACTCGCTTGGCCGGGTTGTTGGTCAGCAATCGCATCGAGCGCACCCCGAGGTCCACCAGGATTTGCGCGCCGATGCCGTAATCCCTTGCATCCGCAGGCAATCCGAGCTTCAGGTTGGCGTCGACGGTGTCTTCTCCGGCGTCCTGAAGCTGGTAGGCCTGCAGCTTGTGCATCAGCCCGATGCCGCGCCCTTCGTGGCCGCGCATGTAGAGCACGATGCCGCGTCCCTCGCGGGCCACCATCGCCATCGCGGCGTCCAGTTGGGGTCCGCAATCGCAGCGACGGGAACCGAACACGTCACCGGTCAAGCATTCGGAGTGCACGCGCACCAGTACGTCGTCACCGTCGGAGTTCGGCCCGGCGATCTCGCCGCGCACCAGGGCGACGTGCTCGACCTCCTCGTAGATGCTGGCGTAGCCGATGGCACGAAACTCGCCGTGCCGCGTCGGTATCCGCGCTTCGGCGATCCGGGCGATGTGCTTTTCATGTTTGCGTCGCCACTCGATCAAGTCGGCGATGGTGATCATCGCGAGATCGTGCTCGTCGGCGAACACCCGCAACTCATCGGTCTGCGCCATCGAGCCTTCGTCTTTTTGGCTGACGATCTCGCAGATGGCGCCCGCGGGCTGTAGACCGGCCAGCCGGGCCAGGTCGACGGCGGCCTCGGTGTGGCCCGGACGGCGCAAGACGCCACCGTCCTTGGCGCGCAACGGAACCACGTGGCCCGGGCGGGTGAAGTCGTCGGCGACGGTGGTGGGGTCGGCCAGCAAGCGCATGGTGGTCGCCCGGTCCGAGGCCGAGATCCCGGTGCCCACACCTCGTCTCGCGTCCACGGTGACGGTGTAGGCGGTGCCGTGCTTGTCCTGGTTCACCGCGTACATCGGCAGCAAACCCAGCCGATCGCAGATCTCTCCGTCCAGTGGCACGCACAGGTATCCCGAGGTGTAGCGCACCATGAACGCCACCATCTCCGGCGTCGCCTTCTCGGCGGCGAAGATCAGATCGCCCTCATTTTCGCGATCCTCGTCGTCAATGACGATGACGGCCTTACCGGCCGCAATGTCGGCAACCGCCCTCTCGACGGAGTCCAACCTCGTCATCTTTGCTACCTCGCCGTTCCCGCTCGCCGGCGGGAACACTGTAGAAACGGCTCACACGAGAAGCCCACGTGTTGCATTCAGTATGAACCACACCGGCGCCGCGGTTATTGCCACGGCTTGATCCGCGGACCGGGCCCGAATCCCATTACGCCGCCGCCCCAACACGCTGACCACTTCTAATGTCGTCGCCTTTCCCGCCGTCGCGGACCACAACGGCGTGGCCGCCGTTCACGTGAGCTTCGACACCGCCGACGGCCGGCGCCTCATCGTCGTTGACGGGCGTCATCGCTTTCGGAAAGTCGACCGGGGCATTCGACTTCGCATTCGACCCCGCCCGCAAACCGAATATCGCCGTCAAAAATTGCTTTGCCCGATCCGCGATACCGTCACCAGGTGCCAAAAATATCACCACGAAATGGCGATATACGCCGAGAAGCTTTGCAGCAGATATGCGTCCGCTGTGCCCAACATTTGACACGAGCAAATGGCCAAAAAGAGTTTCACATGCATTCCCGCGGGGAAGTACAGCCGGATGAATACCAACACGCAACCACGACCGTGGGTTCGGCTGTGTACGGGTGCGCTGACCGCAGGCGGTTTGGCCCTGTCCGCACTCGGACTGTCCACAGGCACTGCTGCGGCGGCGCCTCCGCCTCCGCCTATGAATCACCACCACTGGTGCCCGGGCGAACAATGGGACCCGGGCTGGGGCCCCTACCAGAACTGGAACAACTGCCGTGACTGGGACGACAACTACGGCGGTCCGGCCGGCTACGGGGCTCCGCCCTGGGCGGGGCCGCCGCCGGCGCCGCCACCGTGGGCGCCCTGGGCTCAGATCATCTGGGATCCCGGCATGAACCATTGGGGTTACTGGGAAGGCCCCAACTGGCGCCCGGTGTAACCGGCCGAATAACCAGCTGATCTCCGAGCAGCCGCTGCCGCGACACGAGACGCCGCGGCTAGCGGTGTGCCGCCATCAGCCGCTCGACGTACTTCGCGATGACGTCGACTTCGAGGTTCACCTGCGTTCCGACCGGGGCTTGGCCCAACGTGGTCACTTCCCGGGTGGTGGGGATCAGCGAGACTTCGAACCAATCCCCCGCGTCGCTGCCCAGCCCGGACACCGTGAGCGAAATCCCGTCGACGGTGATCGAGCCCTTCTCCACGACGTAGCGGGCCACCCCTGGCGGCATCGCGATGCGCACCACTTCCCAGTGTTCGGACGGGGTCCGGGCGACGATGTGTCCGGTCCCGTCGACGTGCCCCTGCACGATGTGCCCGCCCAGCCGGCTGTTGACGGCCGCGGCGCGCTCCAGGTTCACCCGGCTGCCGACCTGCAACTCGCCCAAGTTGGACCGGTTGAGCGATTCGGCCATCACGTCCGCGGTGAACTGACCGCCAGGCAACAGCTCGGCGACGGTCAGACACACCCCGTTGACGGCGATCGAATCGCCATGGCCCGCATCGGCGGTCACCACCGCGCCGCGGATGGTCAACCGTGCCGCGTCGGATAGGACGTCGCGAGCCGTCACCTCGCCGAGTTCCTCGACAATCCCGGTAAACATCCCTTTAGGCTAATTGGCCGTCTCTCAGCCTGATGAGCAGGGCAAACACCCGCGCCCGGGCGACACCGGGACCCCGCGTTCACCAGGGCAGTCACCCACACCCTCTACGATGCAGAGTATGCAGACCCGCCGCCGTCTATCGGCCGTCATCGCATCCCTGACCCTCGCCACCGCTTTGATCGCCGGCTGTTCGTCGGGCTCAAAGCAGAGCGGCGCGCCGTTGCCAGACGCCACGACCTTGGTCAAGCAGTCGGCCGACGCCACCAAAGCCGTGAAGAGCGCGCACATCGCGCTGAGCATCCAGGGCAAGATCCCAGGGCTGCCCATCAAGACACTGACCGGTGACCTCGCCACGGCCCCGGCCACCGCCGCATCGGGTAACGCCACCATCACCCTGGGTGGATCCGACATCGACGCCAACTTCGTGGTGCTCGACGGAACCCTGTACGCCACCCTCACCCCGAACAAGTGGAGTGACTTCGGTAAGGCCTCCGACGTCTACGACGTTTCGGTGCTGCTGAACCCCGAGACCGGACTCGGTAATGCGCTGGCGAACTTCAGCGACGCCAAGGCCGAGGGCCGCGACAACATCAACGGGCAGAACACCATCCGCGTCAGCGGGAACGTGTCGGCGGACGCGGTGAACAAGATCGTGCCGCAGTTCAACGCGACGCAGCGGGTGCCGGCCACGGTGTGGATTCAGGAGACCGGTGATCACCAGCTGGTCCAGGCCAACCTGGAGAAGAGCTCCGGCAACTCCGCCCAGATCACCCTGTCCAACTGGGGCGAGCAGGTTCAGGTCACCAAGCCCCCGGTGAGCCAGTGACCGCGGAGGCCCCGGCCCGGGCCGGGCATCAAGCCGGACGCCGCGTAGCGATCAGCGCGGGGAGCCTGGCGGTCCTGCTGGGCGCTCTGGACGCGTATGTCGTCGTGACGATCATGCGCGACATCATGACCGACGTTCATATCCCGATTAACCAGCTGCAGCGCATCACCTGGATCATCACGATGTACCTGCTGGGATACATCGCCGCCATGCCACTGCTGGGCCGGGCTTCCGACCGATTCGGCCGCAAGCTGGTGCTGCAGGTCAGTCTCGCGCTGTTCATCGTCGGCTCGGTGGTCACCGCGCTGGCCGGCCACTGGGGCGATTTCCACCTGCTGATCGGCGGCCGCACCATTCAGGGCGTGGCCAGTGGCGCCTTGTTACCGGTCACCCTCGCGCTGGGCGCCGATTTGTGGGCCCAGCGCAACCGCGCCGGTGTGCTCGGCGGCATCGGCGCCGCGCAGGAGCTCGGCAGCGTGCTGGGCCCGCTGTACGGCATCTTTATCGTCTTCCTCACCCACGACTGGCGCTACGTCTTCTGGATCAACGTCCCGCTGACCCTCATCGCGATGGTGATGATCCAGTTCAGCCTGCCGTCGCACGAAAGGGTGGAACGGCCGGAAAAGGTCGACCTGGTCGGTGGCGTGCTGTTGGCGGTCGCGCTGGGCCTCGCCGTGATCGGTCTGTACAACCCACAGCCCGACGGTAAGCAGATTCTGCCGAGCTACGGGCTGCCGCTGGTCATCGGCGCGGTTGTGGTCGCGGTGTTGTTCCTGCTCTGGGAGCGTTTCGCGCGCACCCGGCTGATCGAACCGGCCGGCGTGCACTTCCGGCCGTTCCTGGCCGCGCTGGGCGCCTCGCTGTTCGCCGGTGCCGCGCTGATGGTGACGCTGGTCGACGTGGAGCTGTTCGGCCAGGGCGTGCTGCAGATGGACGAGACGCAGGCGGCCGGGCTGCTGCTGTGGTTCCTGATCGCGCTGCCGATCGGCGCGGTGCTGGGCGGGTGGATCGCCACCCGGGTCGGTGACCGGATCATGGCGTTCGTCGGGCTAATGATCGCGGCCTACGGGTATTGGCTGATTCACTTCTGGCGCCAAGACGTGCTGAGCCAGAAGCACAACATCTTCGGGTTGTTCAGCGTGCCCGTCTTGCATGCTGATCTGCTGGTAGCGGGTCTGGGCCTGGGCCTGGTGATCGGGCCACTGACCTCTGCGGCGCTGCGGGTTGTTCCATCGGCCGAACACGGCATCGCCTCGGCGGCCGTGGTGGTGGCTCGTATGACCGGCATGCTGATCGGGGTGGCCGCGCTCACCGCGTGGGGCCTGTACCGGTTCAACCAGATTGTTGCGGGCCTGACCGCGGCGATCCCGCCCGACGCCACCCTGCTGGAGCGCGTCGCCGCGCAGGGCACCATGTACCTCAAGGCGTTCGCGATGATGTACGGCGACATATTCTCGGCCACCGTCGTGATCTGTATCGCGGGCGCGCTGCTGGGTCTGTTGATCGGCGGCCGTAAAGAGCACGCTGAAGAGCCGGAAATCTCTGAACCACAAGCGGTTTCGTTGGGAGAGCGCTAGCCGCTGCGCGGCACCAGGCTGAGCACCAGGTCGGGCCCCACCCGGTCGATTCCGTCGAAGTGCCAGCGCAATGCCCGCGAAATCGTGGACACCCCGACGTCGTCGACCGCGGTCACCGGACCGCCCAGCAGCGTCGGCGCGACGTAGGCCAGGATCCGGTTGACCACCCCGGCCCGCAGGAAGGCACCGGCCAGCGTCGGGCCGCCCTCCAGCAGCACGTCGGTGCGGTCCGCGACGGCCTTGAGCACCTCCATCGGGTCGTGCGTGCGGATCAGCATGGTCCGCGAATCGTCGTTGAGAACCTTTGCCTCTGAAGGTATTTCACGCATCCCCACGACCACCCGCAGCGGTTGCCGGTCGGCCAGCGTGCCGTCGGGCAACCGGGCGGTCAACGCCGGGTCGTCCGCCAACACGGTGCCAGTGCCCACCACGATGGCGTCGGCTGCCGCGCGGCGGCGATGCAGATCCAGCCGGGAAGCTTCGCTGGAAATCCATTGGCTGGAGCCGTCTGCGGCCGCGCTGCGGCCATCGACGCTGCTGGCATATTTCCAGGTCAGGTGCGGCAGCCCGGTCCGCTGCTTGTGCAGCCACTCCCGCAGTGGACCGCCGGTCACCTCATCGGCCAGCACGCCGGAGCGCACCGCCACACCCGACTCCTCAAGCCGGCGTGCCCCGCCGGCGGCCTCCGGGTTGGGGTCGGCCACGGCGTAGACCACGGTGCCCACCTTCGCGTCCAACAGGGCATTCACGCACGGCGGGGTTCGGCCGTAGTGATTGCACGGCTCCAAGGTGACCACGACGGTGCCGCCGGCCGCCAAATCGCCGGCCCGCCGCAGGGCCAGGATTTCGGCGTGGTCACTTCCGACGGGTTCGGTTGCACCGACACCAACCACCTCGCCACTGGCGTCCAGCACGACCGCCCCCACCGGTGGGTTCGGATACGTGATCCCCTTGACCTGGTTGGACTGGTCGATCGCCAAGCGCATCGCAGCGTCAAGGCTGTCGTCCGGTGGAACCGTCATCGACGCAGGTGCGGGGACGCGGCGGCGGCCTGTCGCCGCAACGCGTCTATCGCGGCCTCCGGGTCTTCGGCGCCGTACACCGCAGATCCGGCGACGAAGCAATCGACGCCGGCTTCGGCGGCCTGCTCGATGGTGACCTCGTTGATGCCGCCGTCGATTTCGACCAGGATCGTCAACTCGCCCGCGTCGATCAGCTTGCGTGCGGTGCGGACCTTGCTCAGCACCTCAGGAATGAAGTTCTGGCCGCCGA
This sequence comes from Mycobacterium sp. 1465703.0, assembly GCF_001672975.1. Classification (GTDB taxonomy): domain Bacteria; phylum Actinomycetota; class Actinomycetes; order Mycobacteriales; family Mycobacteriaceae; genus Mycobacterium. The sequence goes on along the minus strand of NZ_LZKU01000086.1, from coordinate 2,826 downwards.
AACCGGGCTCCACCGACATGATCAGCAAAGTGTCGAACTGCGGCAAGATTTCCAGGTAGGGCTCCAGCGGAGTTCCCGGCTTCACGCTGATCCCCGCCTTGGCGCCGGCGGCGCGGATATCACGGGCCACGCCGATCGGATTCTGCGTGGCCTCGGCGTGAAAGGTGACGTTGTAGGCCCCCGCCTCGGCATAGGGAGGCGCCCAACGGTCCGGGTCCTCGATCATCAGGTGGCAGTCCATCGGGATGCTGGTGGCGGCCAGCAGGCTCTCCACCACCGGCAGCCCGAGGGTCAGATTGGGCACAAAGTGGTTGTCCATCACGTCGACGTGCAGCCAATCGGCGCCGGTCACGGCGGCGGCTTCGTCGGCGAGCCGGGAGAAGTCAGCGGACAAGATCGACGGCGCGATCAGAGGTCCCTTTGACGGCTCCGTTTTGCGAGGCATGAGCGCCAGACTACTGAGCCGCGCGGCCTGCTTCACATCCGGCGCTACCCCGCTTCGTGTCGCGTCCCCGCTACTCCGCTTCGCGGCGCAGCGCGGCCGCGGCCGGGTCCTTCGTGTCGCGTCCCCGCTACTCCGCTTCGCGGCGCAGCGCGGCCGCGAACATGGCATCCGTACCGTGCCGGTGTGGCCAGAGCTGGACGTACGGCCCATCCCCCAAGTCGGGCACCGGGTCGAACAGCGGCCGGGTGTCCAACGCGCTCACCGGGTGGCGGCGCAGCGCGTCAGCGACAACACCGACGGTTTCGGCCAGGTGCGGTGAGCAGGTGGCGTAGAGCACCACGCCGCCTGGACGGGTCAGCGCGATCGCGGCACCGAGCAACTCCCGCTGCAGCTTGGTCAGCGTGGGCACGTCGCCCGGTTGACGCCGCCACCGGGCCTCCGGCCGACGGCGCAGCGCCCCCAGCCCGGTGCAGGGCGCGTCGACCAGCACCCGGTCGAAGGTCGGCTCCAGACCCGTCTGCCGCCCGTCGACCCGCAACACGTCGACCGGCAGACCGCGAGTGTTCTCGGCCACCAGATCAGCGCGGCGCGGCGCTGGCTCCACCGCGGTGACCCGGACCCCGGACGACAGACGCTGCACGCCCATCGAGGCCAGCAGTGCCGTCTTCCCACCCGGTCCGGCGCATAGGTCCAACCAGCGGCCACCATCATGGTCGACCGGCGCGAGGGCCAGCGCCCGTGCCACCAGCTGGCTGCCTTCGTCCTGGACCAGTGCGACACCGTCGCGCACCGGGGCCAGCCGCCCGGGATCGCCGCCCGCCAGATACACCGCGTACGGCGAATAACGGCCGACCGTGCCACCCACCGCCTCGGCCAGTTCGGCGGCGGTCAGCCCACCGGCGCGGGTGGCCAGATGGACCTGCGGCCGTTCGTCGTCGCTGGCCAGTACCGCGTCGAGTTCGGTCGCGGCGGCGCCCAACGCATCGGCGAACGCCTGCGCAATCCAGCGCGGGTGCGCATGTACGAAAGCGGCATGGCCGATCGGATCCTGCGCCGGGTTCGGAGCCAACTCCGCCACCCAGGCCTGCTCGTCGCGACCGGAGATCGCGCGCAGCACCCCGTTGACGAAACCCGCTCGCGCCGAGTCGAATTCGATTCCGGCCTGCTCGACGGTGGTGGACACCGCGGCGTGGGCGTCGACCCGGGTGCGCAGCAGCTGATACGCACCGAGGCGTAGCAGGTCGAGCAGCACCGGGTCGATGGCCTGCGGCGCGCGTCCGGCGGCCGCGCCGATCACCGCGTCGAGCAGGCCCCGGCTACGGCAGGTGCCGTAGGTCAGTTCGGTGGCGAATGCGGCGTCGCGCCCGGTGATTCCGCGTTCGCGCAACAGTGCGGGCAGTGCCAGGTTCGCGTAGGCGTCGCGCTCACTGACCGCCCGAAGCACGTCGAATGCGGCGGCGCGGGCCGGGTCCAGCGGCCGGCGCGGCGGCCGCTGGACCCGTTGTTGCGGCCGGCGGTCGCGCTGCTGCGGCCGCGGCGGCTTGCGGTCTGGCCGGCCGCGCTGCGGCCTGTCGCGACCGGTACTCATGTCGCCCGCGCTGCGGGGTCAAGCCGGGCACCGCGCGCCCAGTCCACGGCATTCATCAATTTCTTTCCGGGCGGCTGGATTTGGCCCAGCCGGACCGGGTCGGAGCCGGTCCCCACCCAGACGCTTTTTCGGTCGACGTGAATAGCGCCGGGCGACAACGGTTCTGGCGGTCTGGGCACCGCGGAGCTCGCGTCGGTCTGCACCGGACCGAGTTTGAAGCGCAGGTCGCCGATCATCGTCCAGGCGCCGGGATTTGGCGTGACGGCACGAATGCGGCGCTCGACCACGAGCGCGGGCAGGTCCCAGCGCACCCGGGCCTGCTCGACGGTGATCTTGGGTGCGATGCTGACCCCCTCAGCGGGTTGCGCCCGCGGCGTCAACGTCGAGTCGGCGATGCCGTCCAGCGTGGTCGACAACAGCGCCGCACCCGAAATTGCCAGTCGCTCAAGCAGATCCCCGGCGGTGTCGGTGGGCCGGATCGTCTCGGTCACAACTCCGTAGATGGGGCCCGAGTCCAGGCTGGGCTCGATCTGGAATGTGGAGGCCCCGGTGATGCTGTCCCCTGCCGCGATGGCCGCCTGCACCGGCGCGGCGCCGCGCCAGGCAGGCAGTAGCGAGAAGTGCAGGTTGATCCACCCGCGCGGGGGAACCGCCAGCAGGCCGTCACGCAGCAGCGCGCCATAGGCCACGACCGCGCAGCAGTCCGGCGCCAACTGCGCGAGCTCCGCGATGAATTCGTCGGAGTTCGGCCGCGCCGGTCGCAGCAGCGGAATACCGCGGTCGAGCGCTTCGC
>NZ_LZKU01000085.1 GCF_001672975.1 Mycobacterium sp. 1465703.0 | reverse complement strand
GACAATCCGCCGCCGGCCCGCATCGTGCTGCTCTCCGACGGCGGCGAGAACAAGCCCTCCAATCCCGGCGATCCGCATGATGGCGTCTACACCGCGGCGCGGCTGGCCAAGGACGAGGGCGTGCCCATCTCGACGATCTCGTTCGGGACCAAGGGCGGTGAAATCGAGATGGACGGGCACCGGATCGCGGTCCCGGTCTCGACCGACCAGATGAAGACGGTCGCCAAGCTGTCCGGCGGGCAGTCCTACACCGCCACCAACCTCGGCGAGCTGGAGAAGAGCTACAACGCCATCGAGAACGAGATCGGCTACGAGACCGTCAAGGGCGACGCGAGCATGGCCTGGATGTTGCTCGGCGCCTTCGTCATGGCCGGCGCCATCTTGGCCGGCCTGCTGCTCAACCGCAGGCTGCCCGCCTGAGTCGTCAGCTGGGCAGCCGCCGGTTGATCAGCAGGGCCAGCGCCGTCGCGATCAGTGCGGTCAGGACGCCCAGGCGCAGCCAGCCGGAGCTGCCCGGTCCGGGCACCGTGCGGTAGCCGATCTCGTTCTCGATGGCGTTGTAGCTCTTCTCCAGCTCGCCGAGGTTGGTGGCGGTGTAGGACTGCCCGCCGGACAGCTTGGCGACCGTCTTCATCTGGTCGGTCGAGACCGGGACCGCGATCCGGTGCCCGTCCATCTCGATTTCACCGCCCTTG
>NZ_LZKU01000084.1 GCF_001672975.1 Mycobacterium sp. 1465703.0 | reverse complement strand
GCTGGCACACCCAGGTCGTCACATCGCTCGGGCTCAGCCCGTGGTCGGCGAGGAATTCGCGCACGTCGTCGCCCAGGTATTTCTCGGCGATGGTGGCGACGTCGGCGGACAGCACGATCCGGAAGCCGTCGGCGCCGATCTTCCAGCCCATCACCTCTTCGGTGTCGGGATAGAGCCTGCTGCGGGTGGCCAGTACTCGAGGGCCGGTGTGTTCCCGGCCGGCCCGGTTGGCACCCTGGGCGACGACGTGCGCGAATTCCTCGCCGACCACGGGCTGAGCCCGAGCGATGTGACGACCTGGGTGTGCCACCCGGGCGGCCCGCGGGTGATCGAGGCCGTCGAGAGCGTGCTGGACCTTCCCGAGGATGCTCTCGACCACACACGAAACTCGTTGCGCGACAACGGAAACCTATCGTCGGTCTCGGTGCTCGACGTGCTCGCGGCCAACATGGCCGATCCGCCTCAGCCGGGCTCGATCGGGCTGATGATCGCGATGGGGCCTGCGTTCTGCTCCGAGCTGGTGCTGCTGGCCTGGTAGAGCTGGTTAAGACTGTAGCCATGTATTACCTGCTGATAGTGGCGGTCGCACTCGAACGCGTCGCGGAGCTGGTGGTGTCGACCCGAAACGCGCGATGGTCGTTTACCCAGGGCGCCAAGGAGTTTGGTCGGTCGCACTATCCGGTGATGGTGGCCATTCACACCGCGCTGCTGGTCGGCTGCCTCGTCGAACCGTGGGCGTTGCACCGGCCGTTCATCGCATGGCTGGGCTGGCCGATGCTGGCAGTGGTGGCGGCCAGCCAGGCGTTGCGCTGGTGGTGTATCACGACGCTGGGCCAGCGGTGGAACACCCGGGTGATCGTCTTGCCGCAGGCGCCGTTGGTGCGCCAGGGTCCCTACCGCTGGTTGCACCACCCGAACTATGTTGCAGTGGTGGCTGAGGGGTTGGCGTTGCCGCTCGTGCACACGGCGTGGCTGACCGCGACCGTTTTCACGCTGGCCAACGCCGCATTGCTGAGGGTGCGCCTGCAGGTGGAGAACTCCGCGTTGGGTTATACGTGAGCGATTACGACTCGGACTTGTTGATCGTCGGCGGCGGCCCGGGCGGGCTGGCCACCGCGTTACATGCTCGACGTCTTGGACTTTCGGTGATCGTGGCCGAACCGCGAGAGGACCCCATCGACAAGGCGTGTGGCGAGGGATTGATGCCCGGCGGATTGGCCGAACTCACCTCGTTGGACGTGGATCCGGTTGGCATGCCGTTTCACGGGATCGCCTACGTCAGTGAACGACGGCGCGCCCAGGCACGTTTTCGCAACGGGCCGGGGCGCGGCCTCCGGCGCACGACGTTGCACGCTGCACTGGCCGCGCGCGCCAAAGAGCAAGACACCGACTGGATCCGCGCGCGGGTGACAAAGGTCGCGCAAGACGCCCACGGCGTCTCGGCCGCCGGTGTGCGCGCGAAATGGATGGTGGCGGCCGACGGACTGCATTCACCGGTCCGGCGCGCCGTCGGAATCACGGCGACGGCCGGGACACCGCGGCGCTACGGCGTGCGTCGGCACTACCGAGTGCCGGCATGGTCGGAATTCGTTGAAGTGCACTGGTCGCGCTGGGGCGAGGCATACGTGACGCCCGTCGAGCCCGATCTGGTGGGTGTGGCGATCCTGTCGCGTGGCCGGCCCGACCTCGCCTGGTTCCCACAGCTGGCCCGGCAGTTGCAGGGCGGCGAGCCCGGACCCGCCCGCGGCTGCGGCCCGCTGCGGCAGGTGGTTTCGCGCCGAGTCGCGGGGCGGGTGCTACTGGTCGGCGACGCCGCGGGCTACGAGGACGCCCTCACCGGTGAGGGCATCAGCCTGGCCCTCAAGCAGGCCGCCGCGGCGGTCGAGGCCATCGGCAACGAGACGCCGGCCCGCTACGAGAAAGCGTGGCACCGGATCACCCGCGATTACCGGCTGCTCACCCGCGCGCTGGTGCTGGCCAGCACGCCGCAGCCGGTGCGGCGCGCCGTCGTGCCGGCGTGCACGCTGCTACCGGCGGTGTTCGACCGCGGCGTCAACATCCTGGCCGGCTAGCGCGCCTTCCAGACCGGCTCCCGCTTCTCGGCGAAGGCCAGTGGGCCCTCTTTGGCGTCTTCGGACTTGAGCAACGCCTTCATTTCCCGCATGGTGCGTTCCCAACCCGGTTCGTCACCGACGATGACGCCGTCGTCGACGCCGTAGGCGACCCGCTTGCTGGCCTGCACCGACAGTGGGGCGTTGACGGTGACCCGCTCGGCCAGCGCCAGCGCGGCATCGAGCACCGAGCCCTGCGCCACGACCTGGTTGATCAGGCCCCATTCGCAGGCCTGAGCCGCGGTGAGCGGTTCGCCGGTCAACAGCAGCTGCATTGCCACCTTGCGGGGCAACTGGTCAGCGATCCGGAACACGCCGCCGGCGGCGGCGATCAGTCCCCGCTTGACCTCGGGCAGGCCGAACTGGGCTCGTTCGTCGGCCACCACCAGATCACTGGCCAGCGCCAGCTCGGTGCCCCCGCCCAGGGCGGTCCCGTTCACCGCCGCAATCGTGGGCTTGTCGATGAAGTGGTGGACGTATCCGGCGAAACCCCATTCGGGATGGCCGGGGTGATAGATGTTCTCGCGGCGTGCGATCGCCTTGAGATCGGCCCCGGCGCAGAACGACTTGTCCCCCGCGCCGGTGACCACCACCGCCCGCAATTCGGGGTCGTGCTGCGCTTCTTCGAGCGCATCCCCGAGGCCGATGCTGACGGCGGCGTTCACCGCATTGCGGGCTTCCGGCCGGTTGATGGTTATCACCATCACGTTGCCCCGGCGCTCGGCCAGGGCGCCCGGCGCCTGGGTCACAGCAGTTCCACGATGGTGGCGTTGGCCTGGCCGCCACCCTCGCACATGGTCTGCAATCCGTAACGAATTCCCTTGTCCCGCATGTGGTACAGCAGCGTGGTCATGATCCGGGCACCGGACCCGCCCAACGGGTGGCCCAGTGCGATGGCGCCGCCGTTAGGGTTCAGCTTCTTCTCGTCGGCTCCGATGTCCTTGAGCCAGGCCAGCGGAACCGGGGCGAACGCCTCGTTGACCTCGTAGGCGCCGATGTCGTCGATGGACAGCCCGGAGCGTTTCAGCACCTTCTGGGTCGCCGGGATGGGTGCGGTCAGCATGATCACCGGGTCGGCCCCGGCCAGCGCCGCCGTGTGCACCTTGGCGATCGGCTTGAGTCCCAGCTCCTTGGCCTTCTCGGCGGACATGAACAGGATTGCCGCCGAGCCGTCGGAAATCTGCGACGAGTTGCCGGCGTGGATCACGCCGTCCTCCCTGAACGCCGGCTTCAGCGAGGCCATTTTCTCCATCGGTGTGCCGCGGCGGATGCCTTCGTCCTTGAGCACCACGTTGCCGTCCTGGTCCTTGATGCCAACGATCTGGTCATCGAAGGCGCCGGAATCCTGTGCGGCAGCTGCCTTTTCGTGTGAGTCGAGGGAGAACTGGTCGAGCGCGGTGCGGTCGAATCCCCACTGCTCGGCGATCATCTCTGCGCCGATGCCCTGGTTGGGGATCTGCCCTTGGTAGCGGTCCAGAAAGGCCTGGGGGTACGGCCGTCCGCCGTTGGCCAGCGATGCTCCCATCGGGGTCCGTGACATCGACTCGACGCCGCCGGCGACGACGACGTCGTAGTGCCCGGCGATCACTCCGGCCGCCGCGAAGTGGATGGATTGCTGGCTCGATCCGCATTGGCGGTCCACGGTCACGCCCGGGACCGTCTCCGGCCACCCCGCGGTCAACAACGCGGTGCGGCCGATGTCGAGAGCCTGCTCACCGGCCTGCATGACGCAGCCCCAGATGACGTCGTCGACCAGTCCCGGATCGACTCCGGCCTTATCGACCAGGCCGTTGAGCACCTGCGCGGACAGATCCGCCGGGTGCACCCCGGACAATCCGCCGTTGCGTTTGCCGATCGGTGAACGCACTGCCTCGACGATGACGGCTTCAGCCATGGTCTTGTCTCCTTTGACACGTGGACTTAAAGAGTGGAGTCTTGCGTCGATTGTCAACCAAGGGGTTGGGCGGGCGCAGCCCGGGGTAGTTCTGGGGCAATAATGGTCGAGTGAAGCGGCTCAACGGCATGGACGCGATGCTGTTATACAGCGAGACGCCGAACTTGCATACGCACACCTTGAAGGTGGCAATCGTCGATACCGCCGACTACGACGGCGAGTTCAGCTTCGACGTTTTTAAGCACACACTGCGCCGACGGCTGCATCGGCTGGATCCGTTGCGCTACAAGCTAATCGACATCCCATGGCGATTGCATCATCCGATGTGGCTGCAGAATTGCGAAGTCGACCTCGACTTTCATGTGCGCCGCGTCCAGGTGCCCGCCCCGGGCGGGCGCCGAGAGCTCGACCAGGTGATCGGGCAGATTGCCGGCATCCCGCTGGATCGCGACCGCCCGTTGTGGGAGTTCCACTTCGCCGAAGGCATGGCCGATCAGAAATTCGCGATCATCGGCAAGATGCACCACGCCTTGGCCGACGGCGTCGCCTCGGCCAATCTGCTGGCCAGGCTGATGGACTTGGCCGGCCCGGTGCAGGACGACCGCGACAATGACACGAGGTGCATTCCGCCTTCGACGGCCCAGCTGCTGCGTGCTGCCGCCGAGGATCACGTCCGTCAGGCCGCCGCGTTACCCGGGGTGATGGCCGAGGCCGTCGCCGGGGCGCGGCGGCTGCGGCGGCGCGCCCGGCAGCGCGGCAAGCAGCCCGACCTTGCTCGGATGCTGCACGCACCGCCGACGTTCATCAACCACAAGGTCTCGCCGGCAAGGACTTTCGCCACTGCGACACTGCCGTTGGCTCAGGTCAAACAGACCGCCAAACAGCTGCAGATCACCATCAACGACATGGTGATGGCGATCGCCGCCGGCGCACTGCGCGAACTGCTGTTGCGCTACGACGGCAGCGCAGACCAACCCCTGGTCGCCTCGGTCCCGGCCACTACTGACAGGTCGCCGGAGCGGATCAGCGGCAACGAGCTTGGCGGCATGGCGGTGTCGCTGCCGACGCAGATCGGCGATCCGCTGCAGCGGGTGCGGCTGACGGCGATGAGTACCGCAATCGCCAAGGAAAACAACGAGCTTTTCGGGCCGGAGCTGTATGGCAGATTGATCAGCTACCTACCGGGTGCGGCAGCCCCGCTGGCATTCAGATGGCTGGCCCGGCGGGACACCAGAAACAGGCTATTCAACATCCCGATCTCCAACGTGATGGGGCCGCGTGAGCGTGGTCGTTTCGCCGGCGCCCCGGTCAGCGAAATCTATTCAGCCGGACCGCTGATCACCGCGTGTGGGATCAACATCACCGTGTGGAGCTATGTCGACCAGCTGAACATATCGGTGATCGCCGACGACCGCACCCTCGGCGACCCCCATGAACTCACTGACGCCATGATCAACGCTTTTTGCGAAATCCACACTGCGGCAGGGTTTTCCGATGACCTGGCGGTCGTGCAGAGCGCGATGCCACCCGCTGTCAACTCGACGGATTAGCACTTCAACTCCCGCATAGGCATCCTCCCGGATGGTATGCACGTCAGCCGCGAAAGCGCTTGCGCGGGTGCTATCGCTTTCCAAACTCGGTTAATGGTTACCAGAGTTTGGTCGTATCGGCCCTAGCCCAGGATGGGAAAGCGCCGCTCGCGAGCCAGACCGTCCAGAGTGCTCTGCATCATGGCGCGGATGTGTGCGTCCACGTCGGCGGCGCCAGGCGTTTCGCCGAATTGCGCAGCGACGTCGATCGGTTCCAGCACTTCGCTGACGATCTTGGTCGGCAACGGCAGGTTGGGCGGCATGATCATGCTGAGCCCGAACGGGAATCCCACGGTGATGGGCAGAATGTCGGACCGCCACCGCGACAGGCCCAACCGCTTCGCCAGCCACGTGCCGCGGGTGAGGAACAACTGGCTTTCCTGCCCACCGATGGAGACCACCGGCACGATCGGTACCCGCGCGTCGATCGCCGACCTGATATATCCGGTCCGGCCGTTGAAGTCAATCACGTTCTCCGCCAGCGTCGGTCGGTAGGCATCGTAAATCCCGCCCGGGAACACCAGCACCACACCACCGGACCGCAGCGCCCGCGCGGTGTTTTTTACGGTCGCGCGAATGACCCCGAGGCGACTCAACCAATCCGCCATCGGCCCGACGAACATCCCGTCGTGGCCGAGCGTGTACAGCGGACGCTGATAACCGAACCTGCGGTAGAAGGCCGCGGCGAAGATCAGCACGTCGGGCGTGAGCATGCCGCCCGAGTGGTTGCCGACGACCAGGGCACCGCCGTCGGGTGGAAAAGATTCCAGCCCCCGCACCTCGAAGCGAAACCAGCGTCGCGCCAAGGGTTCTGCCGCACTGACCAAACGCTCGGTGAAGCCCGGATCCCACTCGCCGATTTCGCGGGTACTCACGAAATCGGGGTGAATTCGAGGTGCAACTCGGACAGGCCCCGCATCTGCCAGGTCGGGTCATAGCTGTAGCGGCGGGCGTCCGGCGGCCCGTGCTCGGCCTCCGCGATGGTGATGTCCGCCATCCGGTCGAGTATGCGGTTCAGCGAGATTCGTCCCTCCGCGCGGGCCAGCGGTGCGCCCGGGCAGGAGTGATTGCCGCGGCCGAAGGCCACGTGTTCACGCACGTTCGGCCGGTCGATGCGGAACTCGTCGGGCTGCTCGAACTTTCGTGCATCCCGGTTGCTCGCGCCGGGCAGCAACATCACCGTGCTGCCCGCCGGGATGTCGGTGTCACCGATCGAGGTCGTGGTGCGCGCCATCCGGAAGTGACACTTGACCGGACTCTCCATGCGCAACGTCTCTTCGACGAAATTCGGTATCCGGCTGCGGTCTTCGCGGAGCAGCTTCTGCAACTCCGGGTTCTCTGCGAGCGTGCGGATGCCGAAGCTGAGCAGCTTGGTGGTCGTTTCCTGACCGGCCGCGAACAGGAATGTCGCCAGCCGGACCACGTCGATGACTTCGGGAGTCGAACCGTCGGGGTACTTCGCCTGGGCCAGCTCGGTCAACACATCTTCGCGAGGATGGCGGCGGCGTTCGGTGATGTGGGTGGTGAACTTCTCGTCGAGGTATTCCAGCGGATTGTGCGCACGCGTCACCGAATCGTCCTCGACGCCACCGGAAAACTTGCCCGAGAACACATCCCGGAACTCTTCGTGGTCCTCGATGGGGACTCCCAGCAGGTCGGCGATCACCAACCCGGAGAACGGTCGCGCATAGTCGTCGAGGAATTCACAGCTTCCGCCGGACAGGAACTCGTCGAGCTGCTGATCGGCGAGCCGCCACATGAAGTCTTCGTTTTCCTTGAGCCGCTTGGGTGTCAGCAGACGACTGAGCAGACCTCGCGTCCGCGCGTGCTCCGGCGGGTCCTGGGTCACGATGTGTTCGCTCATCGGGATCTGCGAGCGATGTTGTTCGATCAGGCTGCCGATGTCGTCGCCCTCGGGCTCGAACGGCAATCCCGAAAACGGGCCGGCGACCGAGACGCACGACGAGAACGCCGGATCTTTGTAGACGGCGAGTGCTTCGGCGTGTCCCGTTACCGCCGTCACGCCCTGGGCGGGTCGCGGAAGCACCGGACAGCGGGCACGCAGCTGATCGAAGTACGGGTACGGATCCGGTATCAGGGACAGATCTGTGAAGAAATCAACCGATTCGAATTCGCTCAACAGGACTCCTAGCATCCGGGTAACCGCCCCCACCCCACGTCAACCCCCGGGCGGCGCAACCTCTCCTGCCAATCTAGAGCTGAACAAATATTAGGTCAAGCTGAGCGAACCGGGATAGCCCGATCGCCCGCTGCCTTCACCACCCATCACGCAGCCCCGCGTTCGACGCCAGTTCTTCGGCGGCGCGTACTGCTTCGGTCACCTGTAATTCATTTGTCCTGGGGCGGCAGCGCATATGGTCCCCGGATGTGAGCACTCCTGCGCCCGGGCCCGGTTGGTGGCTGGACTCAGACAGCAAGTGGTATCCCCAGCGATGGGAGAGCACCTTCATCTCGCAGACGCATGAGTCGTTGGAGACGGTCCTGGAAGAGGCGAACCGTCTGACGAAGACCTACGGCGAACAGGGCTGGGAAATAGTGGGGTCCTCGGTGCAGCGCACCCAAGTCGCCCACCGCTTCAAGGAATACGACCGCGGCGGTGACCACTATTTCGAGTGGAGCATCGTGTGCACCCTAAAACGGCCGCTACCGCCCGGCTGACCGAAATAGCCGCCACGGTCGCGATCAAAACCGAAACCGCGGCCGTGACGGCAATCTCGTCTTAACGGTTGATGCTTAGCCGGCGGGGTACGCGACGGACTTGATTTCGGTGTACTGGTCGAAGCCGGCGACACCGTTCTGCCGTCCCACGCCGCTCTCCTTGTAACCGCCGAACGGTGTGTCGGCGCCGTACGGCGCACCTCCGTTGACGCCCATGAAGCCGGCCCTGATCCGACGGGTCACCGACAGCGCACGCTCGAGGGAGCCGGCAAACACGTTGCCCGCCAACCCGTACACGCTGTCGTTGGCGATGCGGATCGCGTCTTCCTCGTCCTCGAAGGGGATCACCGAGAGCACCGGACCGAAAATCTCTTCCTGCGCGATTGTCATCTTATTGTCGACGTTGGTGAAAAGCGTTGGCCTGATGAAGTATCCCTTGTCGAAGCCGGTGGCCGCGCCCGGGCCGCCAACCAGCGCCGTAGCACCCTCTTCGACGCCCTTCTCGATGTAGCCGGTCACCCGATCGAACTGCCGCTGCGAAATCACCGGCCCACACAGGGTTCCGGGGTCCTGCGGGTCGCCGCAGGTGACGTTCTCGTAAATGTTCTTCAGGATCTCGACACCCTCGTCATAGCGGGACCGCGGCAACAGCAGCCGGGTGGGGTTGGCGCAACCCTGACCGGCGTGCATGCACGGCGCGATGCCGACCATGCAGGCGGTGCCGAAGTCGGCGTCCTCCAGCACGATGGTGGCCGACTTGCCTCCCAACTCCAGGAATAGCCGCTTCATTGTGGCCGCACCCTTTTCCATGATCCGCTTGCCGACCACGGTCGAGCCGGTGAACGAGATCAGGTCGACTTTGGGTGACAGCGTGAGCTCCTCGCCCACGAAGTGATCCGATGCGGTGACGACGTTGACGACACCCGCTGGGATATCGGTCTTTTCGGCGATCAGCCGACCGAGGCGGGTCGCGTTGAACGGGGTGTTCGGCGCGGGCTTGAGCACCACCGTGTTTCCGGTGCCCAGGGCCTGGCCGAGCTTGTTGAGGGTGACCTCGAACGGGAAGTTCCACGGCACGATGGCACCGACGACACCGACCGGCTCCCGCCAGACCTTACGGGTGGTCAGCGTGCCGGTCAGGCTGATCACCTTGTCACCGAGGTCGGTCTCCCAGGCGTACTCGTCGATCAACCGGGCGGGGTACTTCAGTCCGTCTTCCAGTGGAGCGTCCAGCTGCGGTCCGAACGTGATCGCCCGGGGCGAACCCACCTCGAGGATGAGCTCCTCGCGCAGCTCGTCGATCTCCGATTCGATCGCCTCGTGCAGCTGCAGCAGGCAGCGCTTGCGCAGCTCCTTGTTGGTCGACCAGTCGGTCTCGTCGAAGGCGCGCCGGGCGGCGTCGATGGCCCGGTGCATGTCCTCCTTCGAGGCGTCGGCGACCTCGCCGAGCGACTCCTCGGTTGCCGGGTTGATGTTGGTGAAGGCGCCGGCCTGCCCGTCGACGAGCTTGCCGTCGATCATCATCTTCGACTCGAAGCGGAC
>NZ_LZKU01000083.1 GCF_001672975.1 Mycobacterium sp. 1465703.0 | reverse complement strand
CGTTCCGATTTGTGTCGAGCAGGGTATTCCTGCGGCTGGTAGCGATACGAATCCACTTTTCTGTAACATGTTCTAGTCTCTGGTGTAAGTCCGCTGAGTAAGTCTGGCGCAGGAGGCAAACCTAAGTGACGTCCATTCAACAGCGTGATGCGCAGTCGGTTCTGGCTGGCATCGATGATCTGCTTCCGCAGATTCGGGAACGCGCTCAGGCGACGGAAGACCTGCGCCGGCTGCCCGACGAGACCGTCCAGGATCTTCAGGAGGTGGGGTTCTTCACCCTGTTGCAGCCCGAGCAGTGGGGTGGGTTGCAGTGCGATCCGGCGCTGTTCTACGAGGCGGTACGGCGGCTGGCCAGCGCGTGTGGTTCCACCGGTTGGGTGAGCTCCATCATCGGCGTGCACAACTGGCACCTGGCGTTGTTCGACCAGCAGGCGCAGGAGGAGGTCTGGGGCGAGGACCCCACCACCCGGGTCTCGTCGTCGTATGCCCCGATGGGTGCGGGCGTGGTGACCGACGGCGGCTATCTGGTCAACGGTTCATGGAACTGGTCCTCGGGGTGTGACCACGCCACCTGGGCGTTCCTCGGTGGTCCGGTGATCAAGGACGGCCGGCCGGTCGACTTCGGCAGCTTCCTGATCCCGCGCAGCGAGTACCGCATCGACGACGTGTGGCACGTCGTCGGTCTGCGCGGCACCGGCAGCAACACCGTCGTCGTCAAGGATGTCTTCGTACCGCGGCACCGCTTCCTGTCCTACAAGGCGATGAACGACGGCACCGCCGGCGGGTATCGGACCAACACCGCCCCGGTCTACAAAATGCCATGGGGCACAATGCATCCCACCACCATCTCGGCGCCCATCGTCGGCATGGCATACGGCGCCTACGACGCGCACGTCGAGCATCAGGGCAAGCGGGTGCGCGCGGCGTTCGCCGGCGAGAAGGCCAAGGACGACCCGTTCGCCAAGGTGCGCATCGCCGAGGCGGCCAGCGACATCGACGCGGCGTGGCGCCAGTTGAGCGGCAATGTCGCCGACGAGTACGCGCTGTTGTCGGCCGGCAAGGACATCCCGTTCGACCTGCGGGCCCGCGCTCGCCGCGACCAGGTGCGCGCCACCGGGCGGGCGATCGCCTCCATCGACCGGTTGTTCGAGGCGTCGGGTGCCACGGCCCTGGGCAATGACCAACCGGTGCAACGGTTCTGGCGCGATGCGCACGCCGGGCGGGTGCACGCGGCCAACGACCCCGAGCGGGCGTACCAGATCTTCGGGAACAACGAGTTCGGGTTGCCGCCCGGCGACACCATGGTCTGATGGCCTCGGCAACCGAAGAGATCACCTTCGAGTCGACTTCGCGCTTCGCAGAGGTCGACGTCGACGGTCCGCTGAAATTGCACTACCACGAGGCCGGTGTCGGCAACGAGCAGACCATCGTGCTGCTGCACGGTGGCGGCCCGGGCGCGGCGAGTTGGACGAACTTCTCCCGCAACATTCCGGTGCTGGCGCAGCGGTTCCACGTGCTGGCCGTCGATCAGCCGGGGTACGGCCACTCCGACAAGCGCGCTGAGCACGGACAGTTCAACCACTACGCGGCGCGCGCGCTCAAGGGCCTGTTCGACCAGTTGGGCCTGGGACGTGTTCCGCTGATTGGCAATTCGCTTGGCGGTGGTACCGCGGTCCGGTTCGCGCTGGACTACCCGGACCGGGCCGGACGCCTGGTGCTGATGGGGCCCGGCGGGGTGAGCGTGAACCTGTTCGCCCCCGACCCGACCGAGGGCGTCAAACGGCTGGGCAAGTTCTCCGCCGAGCCGACGCGCGAAAACCTCGAGGCGTTTCTGCGGGTGATGGTCTACGACCAGAAACTGATCACCCCCGAGTTGGTCGAGCAGCGTTTCGAGTTGGCCAGTACACCCGAATCGCTGACGGCGACCCGGGCAATGGGAATGTCGTTCGCCGGAGCAGATTTCGAGCTCGGCATGATGTGGCGTGAGGTGCACCGGCTGCGTCAGCCGGTGCTGCTGATCTGGGGGCGCGAGGACCGGGTCAACCCGCTGGACGGTGCACTGGTCGCGCTGAAAACCATTCCGCGTGCACAGCTTCACGTTTTCGGGCAATGTGGGCACTGGGCGCAGGTGGAGAAGTTTGACGAGTTCAACAAGCTCACCATTGATTTCCTAGGAGGTGCGCGATGAGCATCCGCTCTCTGGGCTATCTGCGTATCGAGGCCACCGACATGGCGGCCTGGCGTGACTACGGCTTGAAGGTCCTCGGCATGGTCGAGGGCAAAGGCGCCACCGAAGGTGCGCTGTATCTGCGGATGGACGACTTTCCGGCTCGGCTGGTGATCGTGCCCGGCGAGCAGGACCGGCTCATCGAAGCCGGCTGGGAATGCGCGAATGCCGCGGGCCTGCAAGAGATCCGGAACCGGCTCGACGTCGAGGGCACCCCGTACAAGGAGGCCACCGCCGCCGAACTGGCCGATCGCCGGGTGGACGAGATGATCCGGTTCTCCGACCCGTCCGGCAACTGCCTGGAGGTCTTCCACGGCGCCGCCCTCGAGCACCGCCGGGTGGTCAGCACCACGTGCCCCAGGCCCTGCTCGGCGGTGACGAACTTGTGGCCGTACGGGCTGACCACCCGTGACGACGAAGAGACATTGCACTTCTACCGCGATGTGCTGGACTTCAAGCTGCGCGACTCGATGCGGCTGCCGCCACAGGTGGTCGGCCGGCCCGCCGACGGGCCGCCGGCCTGGCTGCGGTTCTTGGGCTGCAACCCCCGTCACCACAGCCTGGCTTTCATGCCCGGGCAGACCCCCAGCGGCATTGTGCACCTGATGGTCGAGGTCGAAGAAGCCGACGACGTGGGTCTGTGCCTGGACCGGGCGCTGCGCCGCAAGGTGCCGATGTCGGCGACCCTGGGCCGCCACGTCAACGACCTGATGCTGTCCTTCTACATGAAGACACCCAGCGGATTCGACGTCGAATTCGGTTGCGAGGGAAGACAAGTTCAAGACGACGATTGGATCGCACGGGAGAGCACCGCGATCAGCCTGTGGGGCCACGACTTCAGCGTCGGCTTCAAGGGTTAGTTTCAAGGCCATGACTGCCGCGCCGATCGACCCGCGCACGTTCCGCAGCGTGCTGGGTCAGTTCTGCACCGGGATCACCATCATCACCACCGTGCATGACGACGTCCCGGTCGGCTTCGCCTGCCAATCCTTCGCGGCACTGTCGCTGGATCCACCGCTGGTGCTGTTCTGCCCGACCAAGGTGTCCCGGTCATGGAAGGCCATCGAGGCCAGCGGCCGGTTCTGCGTCAACATGCTGACCGAGCACCAGAAACACGTCTCGGCCCGATTCGGCTCCAAGGAGCCCGACAAGTTCGCCGGGATCGACTGGCACCCTTCCGAACTCGGTTCACCGATCATCGACGGTTCACTGGCCTTCATCGACTGCACGGTGGCCTCCGCGCACGACGGCGGCGATCACTTCGTGGTTTTCGGTGCGGTGCAATCGCTTTCGGAAGCTCCCAAGATCAAGCCACGGCCGCTGCTGTTCTACCGCGGGGAATACACCGGTATCGAACCGGACAAGACGACGCCGGCGCAGTGGCGCGACGACCTGGAAGCGTTTTTGACCACCACCACCCAGGACACCTGGCTGTAGTGACTTTCTAGGTGGACGCGCCGCGGTGCCTCCCGGCGTCGGGGTCATTTCCGGACAGGTTCACCGTGGGGGAGTTGTCCGGGATCGGCTGCTCCTGGCTCCACGCGGCGTCGCGGTCGGAGGCAGCTTCGTCGCCGGCACGGTCGGACTTCACCCTCGGGTCAAGGCTGTCGGCACGCTTGCGCTGCTCGTCGAGCTGTTCACGCGAAGACATCGCTTCGTCTTGATGCGCCGATGCGCGATTCTGTAACCGGGCCGCTTCCGCCGCCTTGGCGTCGGCCTCGGCCTGCGCGGCACGGGCTTTCGCCGCGGTCTCGGTGGCCAGCGCCTCGCGACGCTCGACCTTGGCGGTTTCCAGGTTGGCCTGTTCGCGAATCTCCTCGGCCTCCCGCAGGCGGCGCCGCCTGGTCGCGCTGCGGGCAGCGAGGATGAGGGCGACAATCACGAGGACGGCCACAACTGCGATGACGATCCAGACGATGGTGTTGCTGTTCATGATGGACTCCGTGTCGGTGTGGGAAGCGCTAAGCCCCATTTCGGCGGGTTGCCCCATTCGACAAGAACGAAACAACCGGAGCCGACGCCCGCCGCCTCGGCGGACGGCCCAAGGCCGGAGAATGGTGTCATGACGCTGGACCTGGACGCGTACTTCGACCGAATCAACTATCGCGGTCCCGCCGAGCCGAACCTCGATGTGCTGCAGGATCTGATGGCCGCCCACACCGGTTCGATCCCGTTCGAGAACCTCGATCCGCTGATGGGAGCGCCGGTCGACGACCTGAGCCCGCAAGCCCTCACCGACAAGCTGGTGCACCGGCGCCGCGGTGGTTACTGCTACGAGCAGAACGGCCTGATGGGCTATGTGTTGGCCGAGATCGGGTTCCGGGTGCGGCGGCTGGCCGGCCGGGTGGTGTGGATGCAGCCGCCGGATGCGTCGTTAGGGGCCCAGACGCACACCGTGTTGGCGGTGACGTTCCCGGGCTCGCAGGGGACCTTTCTGGTCGACGTCGGTTTCGGCGGCCAGACCCTGACGTCTCCCATCCGCTTGCAGACCGGAAACATCCAACAGACCACGCACGAGCCGTACCGGCTGAAAGACCGCGGTGACGGCCTGATCCTGCAAGCCCTGGTTCGGGATGAGTGGCAATCGCTGTACATATTCGGCACCCAGACCGTGCCACAGGTCGATCTGAGGGTGGGCAGCTGGTATGTGTCCACCCACCCGTCGTCGATGTTCGTGACCGGTCTGATGGTTGCCCTGACCACCGCGGACGCCCGCTACAACCTGGCCGGGCGGAACCTGACCATCCACCGCGCCGACGGCAGCGAGAAAATCCGTCTCGAGGATGCGGCGGCGGTGCTCGACGTGCTCAGTGAGCGGTTCGGCATCGACATTGCGGGTATCGGCGAGCCGGGCGCGCTACAGGCGCGCATCGAGCAGGTGCTCGACGGCTAGGCCCATCGCCTGTTTGCGCTAGCGGGCCGAAAGCCACGGGCCGAGCCGTCGCAGGGCTTCCTCGATGTCGTTCGTCGGGCCCGCGAATGACAGCCGCACGAACGAGTTTCCGTGGGTGGTGTCAAAGTCGATGCCGGGTGCAATCGCAATTCCGGTCTCTTCCAACAGCTTTGAACAGAATTCCATCGAGTTTTCGGTGAATTCCGAAACGTCGGCGTACACATAGAAGGCGCCGTCGGTGGGCGCCAGGCGCTCGATGCCGATGCCGCGCAGCCCATCCAGGACCAGTGAACGGTTGGTCGCGTACTGGTGCAGGTGGCCGTCGGACTCGGCGGTCGCCTCCGGGGTGAAGGCCGCGACTGCGGCGAGTTGTGACAACACCGGCGGGCAGATGGTGAAGTTCCCGGTGAGGCGATCCACCGCGCGGCGCAACTCGGTCGGCACCAGCAGCCAGCCCAGCCGCCAGCCCGTCATCGCGTAATACTTCGAGAAGCTGTTGACTACCACGGCGTTTCGCGATGTCTGCCACGCACAGCTGGTCTGCGGCGCGCCGTCGTACACCAGGCCGTGATAGACCTCGTCACTGATCAGCCGCGCACCGGAAGCATCACACCACGACGCGATGGCGGCCAGCTCCGCCGGTGTGATGACCGTTCCGGTGGGGTTGGCCGGGCTTGCCACGATGACGCCCTGCACTGGTCGGTCCAGTTCGGCGAGCATCTGCGCGGTCGGCTGGAAGCGGGTCTGCGGCCCGCACGGGATCTCGACCACCTCACATCCCAAGGCCGACAAGATGTTTCGGTAGCACGGGTAACCGGGGCTGGCCAGTGCCACTCGATCGCCGACGTCGAAGCAGGCCAGGAAGGTGAGCAGGAAGCCTCCGGAGGAGCCCGTGGTGATCACCACCGCGTCCGGTTCGACGTCCAGCCCGTGCTGACGTTGGTAGTCCGCGGCGATGGCGGCACGCAACTCGGGGATGCCCAACGACACCGAGTAACCCAGCTCGTTGGAATGCACGGCGGCCGCCGCGGCCGCTCGCACCGGTTCGGGCGCACCCACGCTGGGCTGGCCCGCCGACAGATTGACCAGGTCACCGTGCGTGCGCTGGCGTTCCGCGGCAGCCAGCCACACATCCATCACGTAAAACGGTGGGATGCCGGCGCGCAGCGAGACACGGTCGGTCACGGCGTGTTGAGTACCTCGGATTCCAGTCGGATAAGCAGCTGCTGCGGCGAATCCAGTAGGTGCGCGCTGCCATGGGCACGTTTGAAGTACAGGTGCATGTCGTGTTCCCAAGTGATCGCGATACCACCGTGCAACTGGATGCCTTCGGCGGCCACGGTGTTCAGCGCTTCGGTGGCGGCCAGGCGGGCAGCGGCGGCGTTGGTGGGGGTGGGGTCCTCGCATGCGTCGGAGACGACGGCCTTGGCCGCGGCCACGGTGACGTACAGGTCGGCCATCCGATGCTTGAGCGCCTGAAAGCTGCCGATCGGCCGGCCGAATTGCACTCGATCCTTTGCGTATTCGACGGTCAGTTCCAGGCAGCGTTCGGCAGCGCCGATTTGCTCGGCGGCCAATAGGATTGCCGCCATGTCCGCCAGGCCCGGGTCGGTGCCGATCGGCTCGGTCTGCTCCGCCTTCACCCGCGCCAGCCGCCGGGTCGGGTCCATGGTGGTGACGGGCTCCGCCCTGAACCGCGACCACCTGCTCAGCCGGCCATCCTCGACGGCGACCACGACATCGGCGATATCGCCGTTGACCACATAGCCGGCATCGAGTACCAGCGCCCCGATCGAGGCACCCTCGGCGAGGCGTTCCAGCGTTGCGGCGTCCGGCTCGGGCGCGCTCAGCAACGCCAGCTCGGCCAGTGTGGTGCCCAGCAGCGGGGAGGGCACCAGCCCGCGACCCAGCTCCTGTAAAACGGCTGCGGCATCGGCTAATTCGCCGCCCGCGCCACCCAACTCCTCGGGTATCACCAGGGCGGCGGCGCCGACCTGCTCGCACAACAGTTGCCATAGCGATTCGTCGTAGCCGCGGTCGGATTCCATGGCCACGCGCACCGCCGTCGGACCAGCGTGCTTGGCGACCAGGGCCGCGACGGTCTGGGCCAGCAGCTGCCGTTCTTCACTCATAGCGCCTCCAGCACTCGCCGCCGATGTTCCTCCGGCGTGCCCCACGCGGATCGCAATGCCTGCACCCGCAGCAGCTGCAGCGACAAATCGTGCTCCTGGGTGAAACCGATTGCGCCGTGGGTTTGCAAAGCCGATCGCGCCGCCAACAGCCCCGCCTCGGACGCTGCGGCCTTGGCCGCGCTGACATCGCGCGGGTCCAGTGTCAGGGCAGCACCGTACACCAGCGGCCGGGCTAGTTCGATGGCGATGTGCACGTTGGCCAGCTTGTGCTTGATCGCCTGATACGACCCGATCACCCGGCCGAACTGGGTGCGCTGCTTGGCGTAGTCCACGGCACCGTCACGCAGCGCCTCGGCCGCGCCGATCAACTGTGCCGCGGTGGCCAGGGCGCCGAACTCGTAGGCGCGCTTGACATCTGCGTGCCACGCCGCGCCGGTCGGGGTCACCTCGTAGAGCCGGCGGCTGGGATCGACGGACTCGTGGGCGTCACCCGGTGTCGCCTCGGCGACACCGGCGTCGCCGGCCAGTAGCACCAGCCCGGCCACGTCCGCGTTCACGGCGCGCGGCGTCTGCGGGGGCAGCGCGACGGTCGCGATCAGCTCACCGGAGGCCAATTCGGCGCAGCGTTGGTCCTCGGCGAGCAATACCGGTGCCACAGCGATGGATTCGGTCACCGGGCCGGGCACACACCACCGTCCGAGACGCTCGAGGGCGACCACCAGATCGACCGGGTGCGCGTCGATGCCGTCGAATTTCTCCGGCACGGCCAAGGCGGTGACGCCCAGGTTGGCCAACTGCTCCCACACTTTGCGGCCCGGCGCGGTATCACCGGCGGACCACGCGCGCACCGCGCCGGGCAAGTCCGCCGCACCGAGCGCGGCGTCGATGCTGGCCGCGAAGTCACGCTGTTGTTCGTCTAGCGCAAATTTCACTTCTTGCCCCCGGACTTCTCGCGCGGCAGACCCAGCAACCGCTCGGAGATGATGTTGCGCTGAATCTCGTTGGTACCGGCGTAGATCGGGCCGCCCAACGAGAACAGCAGGCCCTCGGTCCACCGGCCGGTCAGTTCTCCGTCAGCGGCGAGCAGGTCGAGCGCGGTCTGGTGCAATTCGACGTCGAGGTCAGACCAGAACACCTTGGTGACCGACGATTCGGCGCCCAGCTCACCGCCGAGGGCCAGCCGGGTCACGGTGCCGAAGGTTTGCAACCGGTAGGCCTGCGCCTTGATCCAGCCATCGGCGACCCGGTCGGCGAATGCGGGGGGCGAGCCGCCGTCCTTCCACAGCTGCACCAAACGTTCCGCGGTGGCCAGGAAGCGGGCCGGGCTGCGCAGTGACATGCCGCGCTCGTTGCTCGAGGTGCTCATGGCCGCTCGCCAGCCATCGTGCGGGGTACCGATCACGTCCTCGTCGGGCACGAAGACGTCGTCGAGAAAGATCTCGCCGAAGCCGGTGTCGCCGCCCAGTTGAACGATGGGCCGCACGGTGACGCCGTCGGCCTTCAGATCGAACATGAAGTACGTCAGGCCGTTGTGTCGCTCGGCGCCGGGGTCGGAGCGGAACAGCCCAAAACCCCGCTCGGCGAACGGCGCTCGCGAGCTCCAGATCTTCTGGCCGTTGAGCAGCCAGCCGCCGTCGGTCTGGGTGGCGGTGGACCGCAGCGATGCCAGGTCGCTGCCGGACTCGGGCTCCGACCATGCCTGCGCCCAGATCTCTTCGCCGCTTGCCATTTTCGGCAGGATCCGGTCCCGTTGCTCTTCGGTGCCGTGCGCGAACAGCGTCGGCGCCAGCATCGAGGTGCCGTTGGCGCTGGCGCGGCCCGGCGCACCGGCCCGGAAGTACTCTTCCTCGAACACCACCCAGTGCAGCAGCGGTGCGTCGCGGCCGCCGTACTTCTTCGGCCAGGTGATCACCGACAAACCGGCGTCGAACAGCACGCGGTCCCAACGCCGGTGCTGCTCAAAGCCTTCGGCGTTGTCGTAAGACTTCGTCGGGATCGAATCGGCGTTGGCCGACAGGAATTCCCGGACCTCGGCCTGGAAGGCTCGCGTCTCTTCGTCTAGTTCCAGATCCAATTCAGGCCATCTCTCGCAGTTGTGGTTTGACCACCTTGCCGCCCGCATTGCGCGGCAACGCGTCGACGAACCGCACCGAGCGCGGTGCCTTGAAGTTCGCCAGATGCTTACGGGTGTAAGCGATCACAGATTGCTCGTCGAGTTCGACGCCGGGGCGGACCACTAGGTACGCCCGGCCGACTTCACCGAGTCGCTCGTCGGGGACTCCGATAACGGCGGCGTCGGCCACGCCGTCGAGGCGGGCCAGCACCTGCTCGACCTCGGCGGGGTAGACGTTGAATCCACCGCAGATGTACATGTCTTTCAGCCGATCCGTGATGCGCAGGTTGCCGGCCCCATCAACGACGCCGATGTCGCCGGTGTGCAGCCATCCGTCGGCGTCGATGGCGGCGGCGGTGGCCTCCGGATCGTCCAGGTAGCCCAGCATCACGTTGGGGCCGCGCAACAACACCTCGCCCGATTCTTCGGGTGCCTGGGAGTCGATGCGTAATTCGAAGCCGGCGAACGGGCGTCCGCACGTGGTGGCAACCGTGACCGCGTCGTCGTCGGCGCGGCACATCGTTCCCATGCCGTTGGCCTCGGTCAGCCCGTAGGCGGTCAACACGATGTCGATGTCGAGTTCGGACTGCATGCGCTCGACCAATACCACCGGCACGGTCGCGGCGCCGGTCACCGCGAATCGCAGTGAGCTCAGGTCGTATTCGTGGCGGGCCGGATGGTCCAGCAGGATTTGGTAGATGGTGGGAGGTCCGGGCAACACGGTGATGCGGTGTTGCTCGATGGCTTGCAGCGCGCGCAGCGGGTCGAAGGTCAGGTGGGGGATCAGCGTCGCGCCGGTCTGCAGACAGGCCAGGATGCCGGCCTTATAGCCGAAGTTGTGGAAGAACGGGTTGATACACAGGTAGCGGTCGTCGCTGGTGATCTTGCCGTTGGCGGCCCACGACGCCGAAGCGGACAGCGATTGCCGGTGCGCGCACAGCACACCCTTGCTGCGCCCGGTCGTTCCGGAGGTGAACAGGATGTCGCTGACGTCATCGGGTGCGACGGCCGAGGCACGGGCGATCACCGCGTCCAGGTCGCTGCCGTGGCCGGTGAATTCGTCCCACGTCCCGTCCTCGGCGTCGATCGGTATCCGCACGATGTGCCGGAGCGCGGGCAGCGCGGCACGGTCCAGGTCGGCGATGCGGTCGTTGCCGAGGAATTGGCCCATCCCGAACAGCACCGGCGCGCCGGTGCGGGCCAGGATGTCGCTGGCCTCGGCGGCGGTGTAGCGGGTGTTCAGCGGCACCATCGCGGCCCCGGCGTGATGAATTGCCAGGCAGGCCACCACCCAATGCCAGGTGTTCGGCGACCAA
Source organism: Mycobacterium sp. 1465703.0 (assembly GCF_001672975.1). Classification (GTDB taxonomy): domain Bacteria; phylum Actinomycetota; class Actinomycetes; order Mycobacteriales; family Mycobacteriaceae; genus Mycobacterium. The sequence continues at coordinate 30,721 of NZ_LZKU01000083.1, read as the reverse complement.
ACCGCCACCCGGTCGCCGGCCTGCACCCCCAGATCGATCAGGGCGGCGGCCGCCCGGTGCACCTCGTCGCGCAGTTGGGCGGCGGTGAAGGATCGCTCGTCGGTGATCAACGCGTCATGATCGGGCAGTTGGCGCGCGAAACGATCCAGCGCCACAGGTACCGTGCGCGGATCGTCGGTCATCATTGCCTCTCGTCTAACTGCCCGGCTCCTCCGCACGCCGCCGCGCGGCGCGCATCGTCGCCAGGCTGACAAAGCAAGTGCTTGGTAGGTTAGCCTACAGGGCATGCAGGACGTCGAGGAGTTCCGGGCGGAGGTCCGTCAGTGGCTCGCCGACAATCTGGTCGGCGACTTCGCAGCTCTCAAGGGTCTGGGTGGGCCCGGTCGCGAGCACGAGGCGTTCGAGGAGCGCCGGGCATGGAATCAGCATCTCGCCAAGGCCGGGCTGACCTGCCTGGGCTGGCCGGAGAAGCACGGCGGCCGGGGGCTTTCCACCGCGCACCGGGTGGCCTTCTATGAGGAGTACGCGCGGGCCGATGCCCCGGACAAGGTCAACCACTTCGGCGAGGAGCTGCTCGGTCCGACGCTGATCGCGTTCGGTACGCCCGAGCAACAGCAGCGTTTTCTGCCGAAGATCCTCGATGTCACCGAGCTGTGGTGCCAGGGATATTCGGAGCCCGGCGCCGGCAGTGACCTGGCCAACGTGGCGACCACCGCGGAGCTCGACGGCGACGAGTGGGTGATCAACGGCCAGAAGGTCTGGACTTCGCTGGCGCACCTGTCGCAATGGTGCTTCGTGGTCGCGCGCACCGAGAAGGGCTCCAAGCGCCATGCCGGGTTGTCGTATCTGCTGGTGCCGCTGAATCAGCCGGGCGTGGAAGTCCGCCCGATCGTTCAGATCACCGGCACCGCGGAGTTCAACGAGGTGTTCTTCGACGACGCCCGCACCGAGGCCGGCCTGGTGGTCGGCGAGCCTGGGGACGGCTGGCGGGTCGCCATGGGCACGCTGACCTTCGAGCGCGGTGTGTCGACTCTCGGGCAGCAGATCCGTTACGCTCGTGAGCTTTCCAATCTGGCCGAGCTCGCCCGGCGCAACGGTGCCGCCGACGACCCGTTCATCCGTGAGCGGCTGACCCGGGCGTGGACCGGCCTGCGGGCCATGCGCAGTTACGCGTTGGCCACCATGGACGTCGAGCAGCCCGGCCAGGACAACGTGTCGAAGTTGTTGTGGGCCAATTGGCATCGCGATCTGGGTGAGCTTGCCATGGATGTCATCGGCAAGCCGGGGCTGACGCTGTCCGAAGGTGAGTTCGACGAATGGCAGCGGCTGTATTTGTTCACCCGCGCCGACACCATCTACGGCGGATCCAACGAGATCCAGCGCAATATCATTGCCGAGCGGGTGCTCGGCCTACCTCGAGAGGTCAAAGGATGAGTCTGTCCGAAGTTCCGAAAGAGATTGCCGGACACGGACTTCTGCAGGGCAAGGTGGTGGTCGTCACCGCCGCCGCAGGCACCGGCATCGGTGCGGCGACGGCGCGACGGGCGCTCGCCGAGGGAGCCGACGTGGTGATCTCCGACCACCACGAACGACGGCTGGGCGAGACCGCCGACGAGCTCACCGCGCTCGGGCAGGGCCGGGTGGAAAGCGTGCTGTGCGACGTGACGTCGACCGCGCAGATCGATGCTCTGTTCGCGTCCGCCACCGCCCGGATGGGGCGCGTCGACGTCCTGGTCAACAACGCCGGACTGGGCGGCCAGACGCCGGTGGTGGACATGACCGACGAGGAATGGGATCGCGTTCTGGACGTCACATTGACGTCGGTGTTTCGCGCCACTCGCGCGGCGCTGCGCTACTTCCGCGACGCGCCGCACGGCGGGGTGATCGTCAACAACGCCAGCGTCCTGGGCTGGCGGGCCCAGCATTCACAATCACACTATGCGGCCGCCAAGGCGGGTGTGATGGCGTTAACTCGTTGCAGCGCAATCGAAGCCGCCGAATATGACGTGCGGATCAACGCGGTGTCGCCGAGCATTGCGCGACACAAGTTCTTGGAGAAGACGTCATCGTCCGAACTGCTGGATCGGCTGTCGGCCGGTGAAGCCTTCGGACGGGCCGCCGAGCCGTGGGAGGTCGCGGCCACCATTGCCTTTCTGGCCAGCGACTACTCCAGCTACCTGACCGGCGAGGTCATCTCGGTATCCAGCCAGCATCCGTGACGCGCCGACTGGCCAAGCAAGCGCTTGGTTGATACTCTGATCGGGTGGACCGAGTGCCCGGTCAGGCCAACAGCCGGCGAGACGAGCTACTGGAGCTTGCCGCGACCATGTTCGCCGAGCGTGGATTGCGGGCCACCACCGTTCGCGACATCGCCGACAGCGCCGGCATCTTGTCCGGCAGCCTGTATCACCACTTCTCCTCGAAAGAGGAGATGGTCGACGAGTTGTTGCGGAGTTTCCTGGATTGGTTGTTCGCCCGCTACCGCGAGATCGTCGACAGCGAGGCTAACCCGCTGGAGCGGCTCAAAGGATTGTTCATGGCGTCGTTCGAGGCGATCGAGCACCGGCATGCGCAGGTCGTCATCTATCAGGACGAGGCCCAACGGCTGTTATCCCAGCCCCGGTTCTCCTACATCGAGGACATGAACCGGCAACAGCGCAAGATGTGGCTGGAGTTGCTCAATCAGGGCGTGCAGGAGGGCTGCTTTCGGCCCGACCTGGACGTCGATTTGATCTATCGCTTCATTCGGGACACCACGTGGGTGTCGGTGCGCTGGTATCAGCCGGGCGGACCGCTCACCGCGGAGCAAGTCGGTCAGCAATACCTCGCCATCGTTCTTGGCGGGATCACCAAAGAAGGAGTCTGAAAGATGCCTGAGGCGTACGTCATCGACGCTGTACGTACCGCGGTCGGCAAGCGCGGCGGATCGCTGGCCGGGATTCATCCGGTGGATTTAGGCGCCCTGGGATGGCGCGGACTGCTCGACCGGGTCGACGTCGACCCCGCCGCCGTTGACGACGTGATCGCGGGCTGTGTCGATGCCATCGGCGCGCAGGCCGGCAATATCGCCCGGCTCTCGTGGCTAGCCGCCGGCTATCCCGAAGAGGTTCCCGGCGTGACCGTCGACCGGCAGTGTGGTTCCAGCCAGCAGGCGATTTCCTTTGGCGCACAAGCGGTCATGTCCGGCACCGCCGATCTGATCGTCGCCGGCGGCGTGCAGAACATGAGCCAGATCCCGATCTCGTCGGCCATGACGGTGGGGGAGCAGTTCGGATTCACCTCGCCGACCAATGAATCCAAGCAGTGGCTGCACCGCTACGGCGACCAGGAGATCTCGCAATTCCGCGGCTCGGAGCTGATCGCCGAAAAGTGGAACCTGTCCCGCGAAGAGATGGAGCGCTACGCACTGACCAGCCACGAGCGCGCGTTCGCGGCGATCCGTGGCGGCCACTTCGACAACGAAATCATCACTGTGGAAACCGAATCCGGCCCGTTCCGGGTTGACGAGGGTCCCCGCGAGTCGTCGCTGGAGAAGATGGCCGTCCTCAAGACGCTGGTCGAGGGGGGCCGGTTGACAGCGGCCATGGCCAGCCAGATCTCCGACGGTGCCAGTGCCGTGCTGCTGGCGTCCGAAAAGGCGGTCAGGGAGCACAATCTGACGCCGCGCGCCCGCATCCACCACATCAGCGCTCGCGCCGCCGACCCGGTCTTCATGCTGACCGGTCCGATCCCGGCCACCCGCTACGCGCTGGACAAGGCGGGGCTGACCATCGACGACATCGACACCGTCGAGATCAACGAGGCGTTCGCGCCGGTGGTTTTGGCCTGGCTCAAGGAGATCAAGGCCGACCCGGAGAAGGTCAACCCCAACGGGGGTGCGATCGCGCTCGGCCATCCCCTGGGTGCCACCGGTGCCAAGCTGTTCACCACCATGCTCAACGAGCTGGAGCGCATCGGCGGTCGCTATGGCCTGCAGACGATGTGCGAAGGCGGCGGCACGGCCAACGTCACGATCATCGAGCGGCTGTAGGTCTCCTCTTCGCGCCGAGCGTGCAAACCGCGACGCGTCGACGGCGCGTCGCGTCGCGAATTGCACATTCGCGGTGTTGTCGGTGGGGGTTGGCAGCATGCCGACATGGCCGAACTCTTTCTGGTGCGGGAGGCGTTGGCCCGCAACGCTATGCCGGAGCGGGCAACGCGGTTGCTCTACGAGGCGGTCTATCCGGGTGTCTACAGCGCCGGCGGCATCGAACTGACCGCGCGCGAACGCGCGCAGGCGGCATGGCTGTGGTCGCGACGTAAGGCCGTCATCGCCGGGAACTCGGCGGCAGCGCTGCTCGGCGCCAAGTGGGTAAGTCCGTCACTGGCCGAGCTGATCCACGACAATCGTCGCCCACCGGCCGGCATTGCTGTACACATTGAAACTCTGCTTCCGGGGGAAGTGGTCACGGTCGACGGTATGCCCGTAACCAGCCCAGCGCGCACGGCTTTTGACGTGGGGCGGTGGACATCTTCGCGACTGCACGCTGTCCAGCGGCTCGATGCGCTGGCCAATGCCACCGACGTCAAGATCAACGACATCGAGGCCGTCATCGCCGAACATCGCGGCACGCGCGGGCTGCTGCGGCTTCGTGCGGCATTGCCGCTCGTCGACGCGGGCGCGGAATCTCCGCAGGAGACGCGAACCAGGCTGGCGTTGATCGGCGCGGGATTGCCTGCGCCGCAAACTCAGCTCAGGGTCTGCGACGAATACGGGGATTTCGTCGCGCGCATCGACATGGGCTATGACGATTTGCGGGTCGGCATCGAGTACGACGGACCGCAACATTGGACCGACCCCGCGCAGCGTGACCGCGACATCGATCGGCACAGCGCATTGCTCGACTTGGGCTGGACGATTATCAGGGTGAGCAGTCAACTTCTGCGCTATCGGCAAGGGACCTTCATCGCGCGGGTTGTCGCCGCGATGAACGCCGCTGGGTGGCGCCCGTAGCTGCCGAGCGTGCAATCCATGACGCGTCAAGGGCGTGTTGTGTCGTGAATTGCACACTCGCGCAAGGGAGTTCCCGGCCGGCCGCCCCTTACTGGGTTGTCACAACCAGGCCGATGCCGCCCAGGGCGAGCAGCCAGCTCGCGAAGCTGCCGACCAAGAAGTACTCGGTCACTTCGTCGATGCCGACGCCGTTGTCGCGGTTTGTTTGAGCGTTCAATTCCGGAAACCGGATGATGCCCTTGGCGGCGACGACCGCGCTGGCCGCGGCCACCTGTCCGCCGATGCCAAGGCTCAGGATCAGCAGGCGTTCCATCGGTCCCAGCAACCTGCCGCCCTTGAGCCGGTCCGATGGCTGCGGCTCGCCGGCCGGTCGCACCGCGCCGACCGAGCCGAGCACCAAGCGCACCAGCTGATTCGCGGTGGCGAACTGGACCAGCACCACACCGAGGATCATCAGCAGCCGGGTGGGCGTGACATGGCTGAGCGGCAGGTGGACCCAGGCCGACCACCGCGCGATGACACCGTTGGCCGGCGAGGACCAGCCGGACAGCACGACCAGCAGCGCCAGCGCACAGCCGAACACGGCCAAGGGGGCGAGTTGCTGTCTGCCGCTGTGTTCGCTTCGCGCACATAGCCATTCCCAAACGGTCACCGCCGCGGCCGCGACTACCAGCAGCGCGACGTCGCCGGCATGCCACAGTGCAGCCAGCACCGCGCAGGCCAGTACCACGACCGGTCCGATCAGTAGCGCCGGCCAAACCGCGCGGACCGCTCGCCGGCAGAGGTCGGCGACTCCGAGCGCGGTGAGGAAGACCGCGACGGCGCTCATGGCAGGCTCCGAAGGTATTGGCTGGCAAGGACAATGAGATCCAGTCCATCGCGGCTCGCGCGCTGGGACACCGCCGACGGGCTGATGCCCTCGTCGGCGGCGAGTTCCTTTTTGGTCCGACCCGTCATCAATCCCTTCACAATCCGCAACGATCTCTCATCGAGTGATCCAAGCAGATGGTCCCGACAGAGCAGCGCCGCATTGATACCGGCGGCGTCGCCGCGCGTGTTGCCATCTGCCCGGAACGTCGTGCGTACCAGCGCGAAGCCGGGTTGCCGCTGAGCCTGTGCGGTCTGCTGGATGGCCTCCCGCGCGGTCCACCAGCCCGGACCGTCCTGGATTCCGGTGTCGGCATCGAGGATGGTGACGGCGCCCCAGCCGATACCGAACCGGACATCGATTTCGGGGCCGACTGCCAGCCGCAGCAACAGGGCGGCGTCGATCGCAGCGCCCACTGTCGGGTAGCTGCCTTGAAACTCGTCGCCGACGGTGAAGGCCGGCGGATCGATCGCATCGCCGACGATGTGCTGCAGGGCGCTCGCCAAAACCCGGTGCAGCTCCGAGCGGTCGGCGGTGCGCCGGGAACCGACGACATCGCCGATGAGCGTCGCCCGTGGTGAAGAATCAAGCTTCATCCCGACCATTTGAAGATTATAGCTTAATTAATCGAGACTGAAGCCATAAGCTTCATCAAGCGGTTTGGCCCGCCCGGTTACGGTCCTTCCACCAGCCCGGATGCCGCTTGCAGGTGCTTGATTGCGTCGCGAACAATCGAGTCGATCAGCTCCGCGCAGGACGGCAGGTCCTCGAGGATGCCGGCTACCTGCCCGGAGGCCAGCACTCCGGCCTCGGTGTTGCCGTCAACCAGGCCGGCTTTCAACAGCATCGGGGTGTTGGCCGCCATCACCACCTGCGACCAGGTCAGCTCCTTGCCGTGGCGCATCGCCAGGCCGTCGCTGATCATCGACCGCCAGGTCATCTGCGACATGTGCTTGAACTTGGCGGCATTGCGCACAGCAGCGGTGAGACCGCGCACCGGCGAACCGCCTTCCAGCTTCTCGACCAGGCCGGTACGCAGCACCCGGTGCGGCATGCCGTCGACGCGGGTGGTGACGACCGTGCCGTCTAGCGCCGACTCAAGGTAACGGCGTTTCACCGCGTCGGGCACCGTTGAATCCGAAGTCAGCAGGAAGCGGGTGCCCATCGCCACGCCGGCGGCGCCGTAACTCAACGCCGCGGCCAGCCCGCGCCCGTCGAAGAATCCGCCCGCAGCGATCACCGGGATCCCGCTGTCCTGCACGGCGTCCAGCACCGAGGGCAGCAGCAGTGTCGTGGCGACCGGCCCGGTGTGCCCACCACCCTCGCCGCCCTGCACGATCATGGCGTCGGCACCCCAGGCGGCGACCTTACGGGCGTGCTTTGCCGCGCCGATCGACGGAATCACCACCGCGCCGGCATCTTTCAGCCGGGCGATGAGTTCCTGCTTGGGGGCCAACGCGAAAGACGCCACCTTGACGCCCTCGCGGATCATCAGGTCGACGCGGTCGCCCGCGTCGGCGGCGTCGGCGCGGATGTTCACCCCGAACGGTTTGTCCGTGGCTGCCTTGACTTTGGCGATGGCCGTCGCCAATTCGTCCAGCGTCATGGTGGCCGAGGCCAGAATGCCCAGCCCGCCGGCGTTGGCGGTGGCCGACACCAGCCGGGCGCCCGCCACCCAGCCCATCCCGGTTTGGACCACCGGGTGCTCGACACCGACCAGTTCGGTCAGCGGCGTGCGCAGCTTCATGAACGTATCTCTCTGTCGCGCAGCGCCTTCGGGTCGATCACCTCACGAATCAGGCGCAGCTCGTCCTCGGTCGGCAACCTGGTCTCCGCGGCGCCGTCGAGGCCGTGAATCTCAAACGAGGTGTTCTCTTGCACTTCATCGGCCGAAACGCCGGGATGCAGCGAGACCGCCCGCATGCTGCGCTCGGGCCCGCCGAAGTCGAACACGCCGAGGTTGGATACCACCCGGTACGTGTTGGCGAAGCGGAACGCCGGATTGTCGGCGTCCACGTTGTCCCAACCGATTCCACAGACGATGTCGACCTTTTCGCAGAACACCCGCTTGGAGTGGTTGCCGACCCAGTAACTGGTCGCGTGGTTGATGGCATTGCCGGGTGCACCGCGAACACCGAACATCTGACGTTTGGGCTGCTGCAGCGGGCCGAACGCGGAGATGTTCTGATTGCCAAACCGGTCAACCTGATTGGCGCCCATCACCACATGACGCCGACCCCAGGCCAAAGTTTCGAAAACCCGGCCGAACGGCATCCAGCCCTCGACGGGGGCGGAGGCCCCCAGCGCCGGGGTTTCGGCCAGCAATTGCGCCTCACCGTCGGTCAGCAGGATGTCCGGTGCGAAGGTCAGGCGGGCCAGCCGCGCGCCGACCGAGGCCATGTTCGTCATCGGGCTGACCATGATTTCGCCTGCATTGCGGAACAATTCGGCGCACGCGACGGCGCAGACCTCGGGCCGGGTGATCGCTTCGCCGCTCATGAAGAGGCCTCCTCTTTGAAAGCGCGCACGGCAGTTTGATAGTCCTCTTCGCTACCCGACAGGAATGTTTGCACGAACTGCCGCCAGCCGTCATCCGTCGAGGCCGCCTCGGCGTAATGCCGCTGGAACTTCTCGTCACGGCCATAATCCGGTGCGGCAGTGGTGAAGTGGGCACCGCCGGGGGCTTCCACCACTGCGTCGACCATCATCCGGTTCACCAGCAGCGCCTGCGGCGGTACCGCCTTGACCAACTCTTGGGTGGAAACCACGCGCTCCACCGACAGGAAGCGCTTGTCGGCGGCCATCAGGAACAGGTCGTCGAAATATGGGTCGATGCCGGTGTAGGCCGCATTGCCTTGCGCGTCACCGAGGTTGAGGTGGGCGAACGCGGCGTCCAGGCGCAGCGCCGGCATCGCGATCAGCGTCTCGTGCCCGCCCTCTGGTGCCGGATACGGGCTGGTCACCGTCTGCAGCTCGCCCTCCCAAAAGTCCGGCACCGAACTGCCCAGCCCGGCCCGAATCGGCAAGAACGGCAGGCGCTGTGCGGCGGCTTGCAGACCGCAGCGCAGCATGCCTTCGTCCATCTCCCGGGCCTCGATCGCGCCGTTGGCGCGGGCCTTGGCGAACCATGGGTCGTAGAAGGGCGGTGAGTCCAGCGAGACGAAGCCGTAGTAGACGCGCTTGACCTTGCCGGCCGAACACAGCAGACCCAGGTCCGGCCCGCCATAGGTGACCACGGTCAGGTCGGTGATGTCGGTGCGTAGCAGGGCGCGCACGAACGCCATCGGCTTGCGTCGCGACCCCCAGCCGCCAATACCGATCGTCATGCCACTGCGCAATTGCGCAACGGCCTCGTCGAGGGTGGTTCTCTTGTCGCTCACGACTTCTCACCCTTCGTCGTACCGGCGAAGGCGTCACGATGCTCATCGGACACCCCGGCGAGATTGAGCTCGAACGTAAAGCCTTGCTCCATGCGGTAACTGGAGTTGACTCGTTGCACGTCGATCAGGTTCAGCGCCTCTTTGGCCGCCCGGATGACGCGAGTGTCCTTGGCGGCGATGTCGCGCGCGACCCGCAGGGCGGCTTCGTCCAGTTCGTCGCGCGGGACCACCTCGTGCACCGAGCCGAAGTGGTGCAAGGTGGCGGCATCCACCGTGGCGGCGGTGAAGAACAGCCGTCGCATCAGGTGCTGGGGCACCAGCCGGGACAGGTGGGTGGCGGCACCAAGCGCACCGCGTTCCACCTCCGGCAGCCCGAAGGTGGCGTCCTCGGAGGCCACGATGACATCGGAGTTGCCGACCAGCCCGATGCCGCCGCCCACACAGAATCCGTTCACCGCGGCGATGACGGGCACCGCGCATTCGTAGACGGCGCGGAAGGCGGCGAAGCAGCCGCGGTTGGCGTCGATCAGCGCGGTGAATCCCTCGGTGCGCTGCATCTCCTTGATGTCGACCCCGGCATTGAAGCCGCGGCCCTCGGCGCGCAGGATCACCACGTGGGTGTTCGGATCTTGGCCGGCGGCGGTGATGGCGTCGGCGAGGTCGAACCAGCCGCGCGACGGGATGGCGTTGACGGGCGGGAAGTCGACGGTAACCGCGACGATGCCCGGTTCGGTGGTGGTGGATGTGATGGGCAAGGTGCCACTTCCTTGTGGGGGGTAACTACCTAAGCAAGCACTTGCTTGGTACGCTAGCACAGTGACTCGCGCCGAAGCATCCGACGCCATCAACTTGGGGCTGGCCGGGCGGGTTGTCCTCGTCACCGGCGGAGTGCGCGGGGTGGGCGCCGGTATCAGCGCCGTCTTCGCCCAGCAGGGCGCCACCGTCATCACCTGCGCACGGCGCGCGGTCGAGGGACTCCCGTATGAGTTCCACTCCTGCGATGTTCGCGACGACGACGCCGTCAGGGAGTTGATCGACACCATCGCGGACCGGCACGGGCGACTCGACGTCGTCGTCAACAACGCCGGGGGATCGCCCTACGTGTTGACCGCGGAGTCCAGCGCCAAGTTCAACCGTAAGATCATCGAGTTGAATCTGATTGGCGCGCTTTCGGTTTCGCAACACGCGAACGCTCACATGCAAAACCAGCCGCAGGGCGGATCGATCGTCAACATCTGCAGTCTCAGCGGGCGACGGCCCTCCCCGGGCACCGGCGCCTACGGGGCGGCCAAGGCGGGGCTGGAAAGCCTCACCCAGACGCTGGCCGTGGAGTGGGGGCCGAAGGTTCGGGTCAACGCCTGTGTGGTCGGCATGGTGGAAACCGAGCAGTCCGAATTGTTCTACGGGGACGCCGATTCCATCGCCGCGATCTCGAAGAACGTACCGCTCGGCCGGCTGGCAGAGCCTGCCGATATCGGTTGGGCCGCAGCCTTTCTCGCCTCCGCTGCGGCGTCCTACATCAGCGGAGCCTCGTTAGAGGTGCACGGCGGTGGCGAGCCGCCGCACTATCTGGCCACCACGAACGCCAACGCGATCAAGTAGAGGAGACAAGAACTATGGGAGTGGTTGACGGCCGTGTCGTCATCGTCACCGGAGCGGGCGGCGGCATCGGTCGCGCGCACGCGCTGGCCTTTGCGGAAGAAGGCGCGCGGGTGGTGGTCAACGACATCGGGGTGGGCCTGGACGGCTCCCCGGCCGGCGGCGGCAGCGCTGCCCAGAGCGTCGTCGACGAAATCACCGCGGCCGGCGGCGAAGCCATCGCCGACGGATCAAACATCGCCGATTGGGATCAGGCGGCGAGCCTGATCCAGACCGCCGTCGAAAACTTCGGCGGGCTGGACGTTTTGGTGAACAACGCCGGCATCGTGCGCGACCGGATGATGGCCAACACCAGCGAGGAGGAGTTCGACGCCGTCATCGCCGTGCACCTCAAGGGGCACTTCGCCACAATGCGCCACGCCGCAGCGTACTGGCGCGGCCTGTCCAAAGAGGGCAAAACCGTTGACGCGCGGATCATCAACACCAGTTCGGGTGCCGGCCTGCAGGGCAGCGTCGGACAGGGCAACTACAGCGCCGCCAAGGCCGGCATCGCGGCGCTTACGCTCGTCGCAGCGGCCGAGATGGGTCGCTACGGCGTCACCGTCAATGCCATCGCGCCATCGGCGCGCACCCGAATGACCGAGACGGTGTTCGCCGAGATGATGGCGACCCAGGATCAGGACTTCGACGCCATGGCCCCGGAAAACATTTCGCCCCTGGTGGTTTGGCTCGGCAGCGCTGAATCACGGGACGTCACCGGCAAGGTGTTCGAGGTCGAGGGCGGCAAGATCCGGGTGGCCGAGGGCTGGGCGCACGGACCGGAGATCGACAAGGGCGCGAAATGGGATCCCGCCGAACTGGGTCGCGTCGTCGCCGATCTGCTCGCCAAGGCGCGTCGGCCGGTCCCGGTCTACGGCGCCTAGCGCGGTTCGCACACCACCAGCGGGATGACCCGGTCGGCGGTCTCTCGGTACTTGCGATAGGGCGGGTATATCCGCCAAAGGACGCGGGCAGGATCACCCGATCACCGTCGCGCAGGTAGAGGGTCGCGGTGGTTCGCGGCTGGCACGACCTGCGTCCGGTCGTCGTCAGCAACGCCGCCGGAAACCGCAGTAGTTTGGCGCCGAGCTTGCCGTTGGTTCGCCGGTACACCGAGATATGGGCGCGCGCGAAATACCTGAGCAGCAGCGCAATCGGGCGAGAGTTGCGAACCCAGCGACCGTCGGACATCGTGCCCAGATGATTCCCAGCCCGGGCGAAATGGAAACTTAGGGGTCGCAGATGATGATCGGGATGACCCGATCGGTCCAGGCCCGGTAGTCGTCGAACGAGGGATACATGGCATCCAACTTCGGCCAGTACTCCGCGCGTTCGGCCTCGCTGGCATCACGGGCCTGCAGCTGCAGCACCTCATCCTTGATCTGCACCGACACTTTGGGATTGGCCTTGAGATTGAAGTACCACTGCGGATGCTTGTCGCTGCCTCCTTTGGAGGCGACCAGTATCACCCGGTTGCCTTCGCGCAGATAGAGCAGCGGGCTCACCCGCGGTTCACCGGTCTTACGGCCGGTGGTGGTGAGTAGCGCGACCGGAGCCTTCTGGAAAGTGTTGCCGAGTTTTCCGTTGCTGCGCTTGTAGATCCATGCGTTGCTCTTGGCCATCCACTTGATGATGAAGCTGACCCACGGCGAGTTCAGTGCGCGCGGCTTCGCTTTCGGCATGCTGTTCCTCTGTGTTCGATCTGGCCGGCTCCTCCCCACCCCGCGTTGCGGGCCGCGTCGTTACCGCTGAATGAAGGGTTGGAAGCGAACCTCGATGTGGTGAATTTCGGCTTTGCCAGTGGCGCTTTCGGCCGGAATCACGAAGGTCTCGGTGACGTGCGCGGCGAGCCGGCGGCCGCCGAACGCCGCCTTGGTCAGCACCCGGTACACCGCGTGAACCTGGTCGCCGTCGATGCGGTAGTCCGGCGGTGTGGTGTCCGCGAGCAACCGATACTGCAGCCCGCGATTGAGGCTGCGCCGCAGATGGTTTCCGGAGAAGCCGTTTTTGATGCCCTGCTCGACGCGAGTGCAGCGCGCGGCGAACGGAACAGCGTCGCCGTCATGGCTGACCAGCGCGTCGATGTAGGACTGCGCCGCGGCGATGCGGCTTTCGTCGGAGACGCTCACCAGAAAGGCAGAAGGGATCAAGAGCTAGATGCGCTCGATGATGGTGCCGGTCGACAGGGCACCGCCCGCGCACATCGTGATCAGCGCGGTGGTCTGGTCGGAGCGCTCCAGTTCGTGCAACGCGGTGGTGATCAGCCGGCTGCCGGTGCTGCCCACCGGGTGCCCCAGCGCAATGGCGCCGCCGTTGACGTTGACCTTGGCCATGTCCGGGTCATGCACCCGCGCCCAGGACAGCACCACCGAAGCGAATGCCTCGTTGATCTCGGTGATGTCGATGTCGCCCATCTTCATGCCGGCCTTTTCCAGCACCTTCGCCGTCGACTGCACCGGCCCGTCCAGGTGGTAGTAGGGCTCGGCGCCGACCAGCGCCTGGCTGACGATGCGGGCGCGCGGCCGCAGGCCCAGAGCCTTGGCCTTGTCCTCGTCCATCCACAGCACGGCCGCGGCGCCGTCGGAGATCTGCGACGACGTTCCCGCCGTGTGGATCCCACCTTCGAGGACCGGCTTGAGCGCGGAGAGGCCCGACAGCGTGGTCTCGCGCAAGCCCTGGTCGCGGCTGATGGTGACGCGCTCGGACGTCGGCTGCTTGTTCTCGTCCAGCGCCGGGGCCTCGATCGGGGAGATCTCGCGGTCGAAACGCCCTTCTTCCCAGGCCTGCTTGGCCTTGGTCTGGGAGGCCAAGCCGAATTCGTCGATGTCTTCCCGGGTGATGCCGCGCCGCTTGGCGATTCGCTCGGCCGCGGTGAACTGATCGGGCAGATCGATGTCCCACGACGCGGGCCGCAGGATGCTGCGGTCCGGGCCGGCGTTGGCGCCGAGTCCGACGCGGCTCATGGCCTCGATTCCGCAGGCGATACCGATGTCGATGGCACCCGCCGCGATCAGCCCGGCGATCAGGCCGTTGGCCTGCTGGCCGCTGCCGCACTGGCAGTCCACGGTCATGGCGCCGACGTGCTCCGGCAGGCCGGCGACGAGCCAGCTAACCCGGCTGATGTTGTTGGACTGCTCGCCGAACTGCGTCACGCAGCCACCGATCACCTGTTCGACGTCGCCGGCGTCGATGCCCGCCTTTTCGACCAGCGCCTTCTGGACCGCACCCAACAGTTCGGTGGCATGCAGGCCTGACAACCATCCGTTGCGTTTGCCGATCGGGCTGCGAGTGGCTTCGACGATTACCGGGTTACCCATGACGCCAGGCTAGAACACGTTTCATTACTATGACAAGCGACGATGCGCCGCCGCCTTTTGTCTGCGGTGGAGGCATGTTTTACTGGCACCAGAGCATCACTAGGACAGCTAGTGTCCTGGGGTCGCAAGTCATCGAGGACTGTAGTTAGGAGAAGTTAGCGTGCCCAGTCCGAATCTTCCGCCCGGGTTTGACTTTCTCGATCCGGACGTCACTGTCAAGGGCCTGCCGGTCAACGAGTTGGCCGAAGTGCGCAAGTCCGAGCCGATTTACTGGGTGGACGTTCCAGGCGGTACAGGTGGCTTCGGTGACAAAGGCTATTGGGCCATCACCAAGCACAAGGACGTCAAAGAGATCTCCGTGCGCAGCGACATCTTCTCGTCGCAGCAGGACTGCGCCATTCCGGTGTGGCCGCAGGAGATGACCCGCGAGCAAATCGACCTGCAGCGCAACGTCATGCTCAACATGGACGCGCCGCACCACACCCGGCTGCGCAAGATCATCTCGCGTGGTTTCACCCCGCGGGCCATCGGCCGGTTGCGTGACGAACTGGACGCCCGTGCTCAGAACATCGCCAAGACCGCGGCGTCGGCGGGTACCGGCGACTTCGTCGAGCAGGTCTCCTGCGAGCTGCCGCTGCAGGCCATCGCGGGTCTGCTGGGCGTCCCGCAGGAAGACCGGGACAAGATCTTCCGCTGGTCCAACGAGATGACCGGCAACGAAGACCCCGAGTACGCGCACATCGATCCCGCGATGTCGTCGGCCGAGCTGATCATGTACGCGATGAAGATGGCCGAGGAGCGTGCCAAGAACCCCGGCGATGACATCGTCACCCAGCTGATCCAGGCCGACATCGAGGGCGAGAAGCTCTCCGACGACGAATTCGGCTTCTTCGTGGTGATGCTGGCGGTGGCCGGTAACGAGACCACCCGGAACTCGATCACGCACGGCATGATCGCGTTCGCGGAGAACCCCGACCAGTGGGAGCTGTTCAAGAAAGAGCGCCCCGAGACCGCGCCCGACGAGATCGTCCGCTGGGCCACCCCGGTCACCGCGTTCCAGCGCACCGCGCTGGAGGACTACGAGCTGTCGGGTGTGCAGATCAAGAAGGGCCAGCGGGTGGTCATGTTCTACCGCTCGGCCAACTTTGACGAAGAGGTCTTCGAAGACCCGCACAGCTTCAACATCATGCGAAACCCCAACCCGCACGTGGGCTTTGGTGGTACCGGTGCCCATTACTGCATCGGAGCGAACCTGGCCCGGATGACGATCAGCCTGATCTTCAACGCGGTGGCCGACCACATGCCGGATCTGAAGTCGATCTCGACACCCGAGCGGTTGCGGTCCGGCTGGCTCAACGGCATCAAGCACTGGCAGGTCGACTACACCGGCAAGTGCCCGGTGGCGCACTGATATGGCATCAGAAACGTCGATGGACTTCGACCTGACCGCGACGCAACAGGCCGTCGCCGACGTCGTCACTTCGGTGTTCGAGCGCGAATTGAGTTGGGACGCATTGGTCAGTGGCGGCGTGACGGCGCTGGCGGTGCCCGAGCGACTCGGCGGCGACGGGGTGGGGTTGCCCGAGGTCGCCACCGTGCTGACCGAGATCGGTCGCCACGGCGCGATTACGCCGGCCCTGGCGACGCTGGGATTCGGCGTCCTGCCGCTGCTTGACCTAACCTCCGACCAGCAGCAGGACAGATTCCTCGGCGGCGTCGCCAAGGGGGCCGTGTTGACCGCCGCGCTCAACGAGCCGGGAACCGCACTGCCGGACCGGCCCTCGACGACCTTCGCCAATGGCCGGTTGTCGGGCACCAAGATCGGTGTTGGCTATGCCGGACAAGCGGATTGGATGATCGTCACCGCCGACAACGCTGTCGTCGTGGTGTCGCCCAAGACCGCCGGCGTGCAGATGGTTCAAACTCCGACGTCGAACGACTCCGAGGAGTACACGGTCACCTTCGCCGACGTCGCGGTCGAAGACTCCGACGTTTTGGCCGGCGCGACGGCGCCGCGGGTCAACCAGTTGGCGCTGGCGGCCATCGGCGCCTACGCCGATGGGCTGGTGGCCGGGGCGCTGCGGCTGACCGCCGACTACGTGGCCAACCGCAAGCAGTTCGGCAAGCCGCTGTCGACGTTCCAGACCGTGGCCGCCCAGCTCGCCGAGGTCTACATCGCCTCGCGCACCATCGATTTGGTGGCGAAGGCGGTCGCCTGGGGGCTGTCCGAAAGGGGCGGATCCGCCCCTCAAGTACAAGACGACCTGGACGTCCTCGGCTATTGGATCACCTCCCAGGCGCCGCCGGTGATGCAGATCTGTCATCACCTGCACGGTGGCATGGGGATGGACATCACTTATCCGATGCACCGGTATTACTCCACGGTCAAGGACCTGTCCCGGCTGCTGGGCGGTTCGTCTCATCGTCTCGATCTGGTGGGAGCGCAATGTTCATAGATCTGACTCCCGAACAGCGTCAGCTGCAAGCGGAACTACGCGAATACTTTTCGAACCTGATCTCGTCCGACGAGATGAAGGCGATGGAGCAGGATCGCCACAACGAGGCCTATCGCGCGGTGATTCGGCGGATGGGTCAGGACGGCAAGCTCGGCGTCGGATGGCCAAAGGAGTTCGGCGGCTTGGGCTTCGGCCCGATCGAGCAGTCGATCTTCGTCAACGAGGCGCATCGGGCCGACGTGCCGCTGCCCGCTGTGACGCTGCAGACGGTCGGCCCGGTTCTGCAGCAGTTCGGTAGCGACGAGCAGAAGAAGAAATTCCTGCCGGCCATCCTGGCCGGTGAGGTCCACTTCGCCATCGGCTATACCGAGCCCGAGGCGGGGACCGATCTGGCTTCGCTGCGCACCACCGCCGTTCGTCAGGGCGACGAGTACATCGTCAACGGGCAGAAGATCTTCACCACCGGAGCCCACGACGCGGACTACATTTGGCTGGCCTGCCGCACCGATCCCGAAGCCGTGAAGCACAAGGGCATTTCGATCCTGATCGTCGATACCAAGGATCCGGGTTACTCCTGGACGCCGATCATCCTGTCCGACGGCGCCCACCACACCAACGCCACCTACTACAACGATGTGCGGGTGCCTGCGGACATGCTGGTCGGTGAGGAGAACGGCGGCTGGCGGCTGATCACCACCCAGCTCAACAACGAGCGGGTCATGCTCGGTCCGGCGGGGCGTACCGCCGGCATCTACGACCGACTGCACGCCTGGGCGTCGAAGCCGGGTAGCGACGGGGTCACACCGATCGACCATCAGGACGTCAAGCGAGCGCTCGGTGAGATCCATGCGATGTGGCGGATCAACGAGTTGCTGAACTGGCAGGTGGCCGCCGCGGGCGAAGACATCAACGTGGCCGATGCTGCATCGACGAAAGTCTTTGGCACGGAGCGCATCCAATACATCGGCCGACTCGCCGAGGAGATCGTCGGCAAGTATGGCAACCCCGCCGATTCGGACACCGCCGATCTGCTCAACTGGCTGGACTCGCAAACCAAGCGCAACCTGGTCATCACTTTCGGCGGCGGCGTGAACGAAGTGATGCGCGAGATGATCGCCGCATCCGGACTCAAGGTGCCGAGGGTGCCTCGATGACTGATATCAAAGAAGCGGTCGCGGAAATCACCGCCACCGTCGTCGCCAAGCCGCGTGCGGCGCGGGATCCGGTGAACCAGCCGACGATCAACAACTGGGTCGAAGCGCTCGGCGACCGCAACCCGATCTACGTCGACGAGGCGGCCGCCAAGGCCGCCGGCCACCCAGGAATCGTCGCCCCACCGGCCATGATTCAGGTGTGGACGATGTTCGGCCTGGGCGGCGAACGCCCGACCGACGACCCGATGGGCCCGATCATGCAGCTGTTCGACGAGGCCGGCTACATCGGGGTGGTCGCGACCAACTGCGAGCAGACCTATCATCGGTATCTGCGTCCCGGCGAGCAGGTCACCGTCCACTCCGAGATGCGCGACGTGGTCGGACCCAAGCAGACCGGGCTCGGCGAGGGCTGGTTCATCAACCAGCACATCACCTGGCGGGTCGGTGACGAGGACGTCGCCGAGATGGCCTGGCGCATCCTGAAATTCAGGCCACGAGAGGATTCCGGCGCCACCGGATCCGTCCCGCAGGACCTGGACGCCGACGCCATGATGCGTCCGGCGGTGTCACGCGACACCGCCTTCTTCTGGGAGGGCGTCAAAGCCCACGAGTTGCGTATCCAGCGCCTCGCCGATGGCACCCTGCAGCACCCGCCGGTACCGGCGGTGTGGCAGGACAAGTCCGAGCCGATCGACTACGCCGTGGCCAGCGGCCGTGGCACGCTGTTCAGCTTCGTGGTGCATCACGCGCCGAAGGTGCCCGGTCGCACGCTGCCGTTCGTGATCGCGCTGATCGAGCTGGAAGAGGGCGTGCGCATGCTCGGCGAGCTGCGCAACGTCGACCATGCCGAGATCAAGATCGGAATGCCGGTCCGCGCAACCTATATCGACTTCCCGGCCGGTGAGTCCGGCCCGGAGTGGAGCCTGTACGCCTGGGAGCCCATGGGAGACGAAGCATGAGCGCAGCTGTTGTCGAAGTGGGCACCACTCTGCCCGAACTCAAGCTGCACGGTTCACCGACATTCATCATCTCAACGGCCTTGGCGACCAGGGACTTTCAGGACGTTCACCATGACCGTGACCTGGCGCAGGCCAAGGGTTCCAAGGACATCTTCGTCAATATCCTCACCGATACCGGGCTGGTGCAGCGGTACGTCACCGATTGGGCGGGGCCGACGGCGCTGATCAAGTCGATAGGGCTGCGCCTCGGGGTGCCCTGGTACGCCTACGACACCGTCACATTCTCCGGTGAGGTGACCGCCGTCGAAGACGGCCTCATCACGCTAAAGGTGTTCGGCCGCAATAGCCTCGGCGACCATGTGATCGCGAATGTGACGCTGACGATCGGGGGTTCCTAGATGTTGTCGGGCAAGGCCGCAATCGTCGGCATCGGCGCCACCGACTTCTCCAAGGACTCCGGCCGCAGTGAGCTCCGGCTGGCCGCCGAGGCGGTGTTGGACGCGTTGGACGACGCCGGGTTGAGCCCGTCGGACGTCGACGGCTTGACCACCTTCACGATGGACACCAACAACGAAACCGCGGTGGCACGTGCGACGGGCATCGGTGACCTGAAGTTCTTCTCGCAGATCGGATACGGAGGGGGCGCCGCGTGCGCCACCGTGCAGCAGGCGGCGATCGCCGTGGCCACCGGAGTGGCCGACGTCGTCGTCGCCTACCGGGCATTCAACGAACGCTCAGGCATGCGGTTCGGACAGGTGCAGACCCGTTTGGTGGGTAACGCTGGCGTCCAAGCCGATTCGACGGCGGCGGACAATTCGTTCTCCTACCCGCACGGGCTTTCCACGCCGGCCGCGCAGGTCGCGATGATCGCCCAGCGCTATATGCATCTGTCCGGTGCGACCAGCCGCGACTTCGGCGCGATTTCGGTGGCCGACCGCAAGCATGCGGCCAAGAACCCGAAGGCGTATTTCTATGAGAAGCCGATAACCATTGAGGACCATCAGAATTCGCGGTGGATCGCGGAGCCGCTGCGGCTGCTGGACTGCTGTCAGGAGACCGACGGTGCGGTAGCGATCGTGGTGACGTCTCCCGAGCGGGCGCGGGACCTCAAGCAGCGGCCGGCGATCATCGAGGCGGCGGCGCAGGGGTCCAGCCCCGACCAGTACACCATGGTCAGCTACTACCGGCCGGAGCTCGGCCTGCCCGAAATGGGCGTCGTGGGCCAGCAGCTGTGGCAGCAATCCGGTCTGAAGCCGACCGATATCCAGACCGCCGTGCTCTACGACCACTTCACCCCGTTCACCCTGATTCAGTTGGAGGAGTTGGGATTCTGCGGCAAGGGTGAAGCTAAGGACTTCATCGCGGACGGCGCCATCGAGATCGGTGGGCGGCTGCCGATCAATACGCACGGCGGTCAGCTCGGCGAGGCCTACATCCACGGCATGAACGGAATCGCCGAGGGTGTGCGGCAACTGCGGGGCACCTCGGTGAATCCGGTGCCCGACGTCGAGCACGTCCTCGTCACCGCCGGCACCGGCGTGCCGACCTCCGGCTTGATCCTCGGCTAGCGAGGTTTGCCTCGAGTGTGCGGCCAGCCGCACACTCGACGCCGACGGTGCGGCTGGCCGCACACTCGACGACTGAAGTGACGCCTGCGGCTCCTCATGCGACGCTGCGTGCTCATGGTGGGGCCTTTGATTGGCAGCGAGGCTATCGCTGCTGGGGTGTTGACCAAGTCGCAACTAGCTACGCGCTTTCATCGACTGTTCCCCGACATCTATGTGGAGCGCGACGTCGAGATCACAGCCGAACTCCGCACGAAAGCCGGCTGGCTGTGGACCGGGTATCGAGGTGTGGTCGCAGGTTTCGCCGCTGCCGCGCTACACGGCAGCAAGTGGGCCGACGACGCGCCGGTAGTGGACTTGATTCACGACAATCCCCGGAGCCCGTTGGGATTGCGGACCCACCGAGACCGCATCGAGCAGGACGAGATCGAGCTAGTGGCCGGCATGCCGGTCACTTCGCCAGTCAGGACGGCGCTGGACATCGGGTGTTGGTATCCGCTCATGACAGCGGTAGCGGCAATTGATGCACTTGCCCGGGTTACCGAGATCAAAGCCGCCGATATTGAGTTGCTAGCCCGTCGATACCTGGGGCGCAGAGGTACTGCTCGAGTACGTCAGGCCGTCGACCTCTTCGATTCAGGTGCGCAGTCTCCGAAAGAGTCATGGTTACGCGTCGTGTTGATCCGGGCAGGCTTGCCCAGACCGCAAACACAGATTCCGGTGCTGAATGAATTCGGCAGTGCGATCGCATATCTGGACATGGGATGGGAAGACCTAAAGGTGGCCGTCGAATATGACGGTGAGCAGCATCGTCGTGACCGGAAGCAATACACCTGGGATCTCCGGCGACTGGAAACGCTCGAGCGGCTCGGCTGGATTGTCGTGCGAGTGGTCGCGGGGGACCGACCCGCAGAAATCATCAGCCGTGTGCGTGGCGCATTGGCCCGGCGAATGTGCGGCTAGCCGCACATCCGAGACCCAGTGTGCGGCAAGCCGCACATTCGGCAAGAGAAGGCGCTCGGCAAAAAGCCCCTAAGCCGGGACGAGTTCGACGCCGGAGAGGACGACGGCGTTGTCGCGGGAAGGCGCGACAACGCTGGCCAGGAAGCGGCGTTCAGAAGACGTTGAGTCCTTCCAGATGCCGACTTTGAGTGTTTCGCCGGGGAAGGCCACCCCGGCGAAGCGCGCGCCGTAGGCCACCACTGCGCCGGCGTCGCCGTCGAGCAGCGCGTCGGTGATCGCCTTGCAGGTCATGCCATACGTGCACAGCCCGTGCAGGATGGGCTGGGAAAAGCCTGCAGCAGCGGCGAATTCGGGATCTGAGTGCAGCGGATTGCGGTCACCGCACAGCCGGTAGAGCAGCGCCTGCTGCGGCAGAATCGGCACGTCGACCTCGAGATCGGGAGCCCGGTCGGGCGCGCCGTCCGACGTCGACGGACCGCGTTCGCCGCCGAATCCGCCTTCGCCGCGGGCGAAGATGGACCGCCGCTGCGTCCACAACAGCGTGCCATCCGGTGCGGTGACCGTCGTCTCGCTCCAGATCACCGCGGCCTTGCCCTTGTCCCAAATGTCGGTGAACCGGGTGACGGTCTTGGCCGAGCCCGACGGCGGCAACGGAGCCGGCGCCTCGACCCGCTCACTGGCGTGCAGCACCTTGCTCAATTCGATGTCGATGCCGGGGAACCGCACCGTCGGCGGCTTGGTGGCATGGAATGTGGCGGCCACATTCCCGAACGTCGGCAGAACCTGCGGGGTGTCGTCGATCAGATAGCGCAGCTCTCGGGCGTCCATCGGGTCTGCGCCCGCGCCCAGCCCGAGGTGATAGAGCTGCACATCACTGCTGGTCCAAGAGAATTCGATGGGATCCAGCTCAGCATTCAGTGCTACGTCTACGTCGATGGGCATCTCAGCACTCCTCCGCGATGTGCAACGCCGCCAGGTAGCCGAACGTCATGGCCGGGCCGATGGTGCCACCCGGACCGGGATAAGTGTGGCCCATCACCGGAGCGCTGACATTGCCCGCGGCGTAAAGGCCTTCGATGATACTGCCGTCGTCGCGCAGCGCCCGGCCGTGGACGTCGGTGCGGATGCCGCCCTTGGTGCCCAGGTCGCCGGGCACCATCTTGGCCGCGTAGTACGGCGCGTGACTGATCTCGCCGAGGTTGGGGTTCGGCTTGTTCGTCGGGTCACCGTAGTACTTGTCGTAGGCGCTCTCGCCGCGGTGATAGTCGGCATCGACGCCGGAGCGCGCGAAGCCGTTGAAACGTTCCACGGTCGCGGTGAGTTCGTCTGCCGGAAGGCCGGCCTTCTGTGCCAACTCCGTCAGCGTGTCGGCCTGAATGATGACCCCTGACTCCAGCCACTTGCGCGGAATACGTTGTCCGGGCTGCAATCCGGCAAAGATATAACGATCCCGGTACTGCTGGTCGAACACCAGCCACGCGGGAATGTTCTCGCCCGGGCCGGGGCCCTGACCGTATTCCCCGCCGTACATGTGATGGCAGGCTTCGACGTAGGGCATCGATTCGTTCATGAACCGCTTGCCCGACATGTTGACGATGATCGACCCCGGCGAATTGCGCTCGGACAACGCGAACCACGGTGCACCCACCAGCGGGACGGTCGGCCCCCACCAGGCGTCTTCCATCAAATCCAATGCAGCCCCAAGCTTTTCACCTGCCAGAATCCCGTCGCCGGTATTGGCTATCGCGCCCACGGTCCACTCGGTGGTGATGGGCGCGCGCTGGTACTTGACCCGCATTTGTTCGTTGTGCTCGAAACCGCCACTGGCGAGGATCACGCCACGGCGCGCCCGGATGAGCTGAGGCTCACCCGACTCGGATTCACCGGCGGTGCGCACATAGATCCCCCGCACCACACCGTCTTCGACGTACAGGTCGGTAAGAGCGGTGTTGAGCACCACCGGAACTCCGGCCCGCTGCAACCCAATCCGCAGCGGCCCGATCAACGCCCGGCCCATGCCGACGAGGTTCTTGCCGGTCGCTTTGGCCCACATGGTGCGCGCACCCACCTTCAGACTGCGCAGCACGCCGCGCGGGTGGCGCTTGAGCTGGTTCAGCCGCACGTAATCCTGTTGCATCACGACGACGTTCAGCGGCACCTTGCCGTACGCCGGCTCCAGGCCGGACTCGTCGGGGCCGAGCTTGCGCGCGTCGAACGGCTTGGGCTCGATCGATCGGCCCTCAGCGCGCCCGCCCGGCGACTCGGGGTAGTAGTCCGAGTAACGCGGCACCCAGCACATTTTCAAGGGGGTGTGCTTGAGCACAAACGACAGCATTTCCGGCCCGCGTTGCAGGTACGTGTCGATGCGTTCCGGCTCGACGACATCGCCGACGATCCCGTGCAGATATGTGCGGGCGGCCTCGGCGGTGTCGCGGACTCCGTCACGCTTGAGCACTTCGTTATTTGGGATCCAAACACCGCCGCCTGAGCGAGCTGTGGAACCGCCGAAGTGCGGGGCCTTCTCGATGACTATGGTGGAAAGACCCCGGTGAGCGGCGGTAAGGGCAGCCACCATGCCGGCTCCGCCGCTTCCGACCACGACGACGTCGTACTCCTGCGCTGACATGTAGAACACGTTATAGAATTGCCCAGGGCGGCCGCTACTTGCCCGGTCGACCGTACGAGGAGACTTGGAAAAATGCTCAGTGTTGCTACCCGCGACGAGCTGGCTGCCGACTTGGCGCAAGCCGAGCGGAGCGGCGAGCCGATCGCCCCGCTAACCACCGCCTATCCGGACATCGACGTCGTCGACGCCTACGAGATTCAGCTGATCAATATCCGTCAGAGAGTCGCGGAGGGGGCCCGGGTATTGGGCCACAAGGTGGGACTGTCCTCGTTGGCGATCCAGCAAATGATGGGCGTCGACGAGCCGGACTATGGACACCTGCTCGACGAGATGCAGCTGTTCGAAGACACCCCGGTCAAGGCGAACCGCTACCTGTACCCCCGGGTCGAGGTCGAAGTCGGTTTCATCCTCAACGCAGACCTGCCGGGAGCCGGTTGCACCGAGGACGACGTGCTGGCGGCCACCGAGGCGCTGGTGCCGTCCATCGAGTTGATCGACACCCGGATCACCGACTGGAAGATCGAACTGTGCGACACCATCGCCGACAACGCCTCGTCCGCGGGTTTCGTGATCGGTGAGGCGCGCGTTTCCCCCCGCGACATCGACATCAAGGGGATCGACGCCACGCTGCGCTGCAATGGTGAGGTCGTCGCGGAGGGCCGTACCGACGCGGTGCTGGGCAATCCGGTCACGGCGGTGGCCTGGCTGGCTCGCAAGGTGGACGGCTTCGGCGTCCGGTTACGCAAGGGCGACCTGGTGCTGCCCGGATCCTGCACGAAGGCGATCGACGCCCACCCCGGCGACGACTTCGTCGCCGACTTCGCGGGCCTCGGTTCGGTGCGGTTATCGTTCGAATAGGCTCGAATTAAATCGACTAACTTAAATCTCAAAGCTTCGAAAAGGAGCATCATGCCGACTAAGGCGACTGTGGCCATTGTCGGGTCGGGGAACATCAGCACTGACCTGCTTTACAAGCTGCTTCGATCGGACTGGCTGGAACCCCGCTGGATGGTGGGTATCGACCCGGAAAGCGAAGGCTTGGCCCGGGCCCGCAAGCTGGGCTTGGAGACCACCCACGAGGGTGTGGACTGGCTATTGGCGCAGTCGGAGAAGCCCGACCTGGTGTTCGAGGCGACCAGTGCCTACGTGCACCGCGATGCCGCACCCAAGTATGAGGCCGCCGGGATCCGGGCCATCGATTTGACGCCGGCCGCGGTGGGTCCCGCGGTGATCCCGCCGGCCAACCTGCGCGAGCATCTGGACGCGCCGAACGTCAACATGATCACCTGCGGCGGGCAGGCGACCATCCCGATCGTGTACGCGGTCCAGCGTGCCGTCGCCGACATAGGTGGCGTGCCCTACGCCGAGATCGTCGCGTCGGTCGCCTCGCTGTCGGCCGGCCCCGGCACCCGGGCCAACATCGATGAGTTCACCAAGACCACCAGCAGGGGCGTGGAGACCATCGGCGGCGCCAAGCGCGGCAAAGCGATCATCATCTTGAACCCGGCCGACCCGCCGATGATCATGCGCGACACCATTTTCTGCGCCATCCCCGAGGACGCCGACCGGGATGCGATCGCAAAGTCCATCCATGACGTGGTGGCCGAGGTGCAGACTTATGTGCCCGGATACCGGCTGCTCAACGACCCGCAGTTCGACGACCCGTCGATCAACTCCGGCGGCCAGGCGCTGGTCACCACGTTCGTCGAAGTGGAGGGTGCGGGCGACTACCTGCCGCCTTACGCTGGGAATCTGGACATCATGACCGCCGCGGCGACCAAGGTCGGCGAGGAGATCGCCAAGGAGTCGTTGAGCGCGACGGCCGGAGGAGCGCAGGCATGAGTACCGACATCTTCTTCAATCCGATCTGGGACGTTCGGATGACCGACACGTCGTTGCGGGACGGCTCCCACCACAAGCGTCATCAGTTCACCAAGGACGAGGTCGGCGCCATCGTGGCCGCCCTGGACGGCGCGGGAGTGCCGGTCATCGAGGTCACGCACGGCGACGGCCTGGGTGGCTCCAGCTTCAATTACGGGTTCTCCAAGACGCCCGAGCAGGAACTGATCAAGCTCGCCGCCGAGACCGCCAAAGAAGCCAAGATCGCCTTTCTTATGTTGCCCGGAGTCGGGACCAAAGAAGACATCAAAGAGGCCCAGAACAACGGCGGCTCGATCTGCCGGATCGCCACCCACTGCACCGAGGCAGACGTGTCTATCCAGCACTTCGGCCTGGCCCGCGAACTCGGCCTGGAAACCGTCGGGTTCTTGATGATGAGCCACACCATTTCGCCCGAGAAGCTGGCCGCCCAGGCTCGCATCATGGCCGACGCCGGCTGCCAGTGCGTCTACGTGGTCGATTCGGCTGGAGCGCTGGTCCTCGAGGGTGTGCGTGATCGGGTCGCGGCACTGGTCGCCGAACTCGGCGACGACGCCCAAGTGGGTTTCCACGGCCATGAGAACCTCGGGCTCGGCGTGGCCAACAGTGTCGAAGCCGTCCGGGCGGGCGCCAAGCAGATCGATGGCTCGTGCCGGCGGTTCGGCGCCGGTGCCGGCAATGCGCCTGTCGAGGCGCTGATCGGGGTGTTCGACAAGATCGGGGTCAAGACCGGGATCGACTTCTTCGACATCGCCGACGCCGCCGAAGAGGTGGTCGCCCCGGCCATGCCCGCCGAGTGCCTGCTCGACCGCAACGCCCTGATCATGGGCTATTCCGGGGTGTATTCGAGCTTCCTCAAGCACGCCATCCGTCAGGGCGAGCGCTACGGGGTCCCGGCTCACGAGCTGCTGCACCGCGCCGGTCAGCGCAAACTCATCGGTGGCCAGGAAGATCAGCTCATCGACATCGCGCTGCAAATCAAGCGCGAACAACAAAGCGGCGCCGCAGCTACTACATAGCCTGCGGATTCGGCGACGCGCCGCACAGGCCGCGCATAGCTATCGCGAGTATTCTCACGTGGTATGAGCACGACATCGAAGAAAGTCGGCCTGCTCGCCGGGGGGCTGTTAACCGCTACCGCTGCGACGATGATCGCGCTGCCGGTGGCCAGCGCCCAACCGTGCAATCAGGACGTGGGCGCATCCATCGACTCGTACCTGCAGCGCCATCCCGACCTCCACCAGCAGCTGCAGGCCAAGTCGCAGGCGGAGGGCGGTAACGGCAACGTCATCGACTACCTGAACCGGCATCCCGACGTGCGCCAGCACCTGATCGACCTGTCGCACGCCTGCCCACCCTAGCGAGCCCGCCTCGTCGTTGAACCGCGCGGCCGACGCGCGGGAACGTTCGCCATTGACGAAAAAGTAGAACACGTTCTAGCGTCTAGGCGTGTTCTCTGAATCCGTCTCGGGCCCGCTCACCTCCGCCATCGCCGAAGCCGAAAAGTTGGTGGCCGCGGCCCCTCACATCGAGACCGAAGCCGACCTGCTCGAAGGGCTGCAGTACCTGGCGGGCTGCATCGCCGGGTGTATTCATCTGTCGTTCGACTACGAGCGCGACCATCCGTTCCTGCAGTCGGGTACTGGGCCGTTCACCAAGATGGGTCTGGACAATCCGGACACGCTGTACTTCGGCACCCGGGTGCACGCCGATCACGATTACGTGGTCACCGGCCGCCGCGGCACCACCACCGACCTGAGTTTCCAGCTGCTCGGCGGTGAGTACACCGACGACAATGTGCCCGCCAGCCAGGCCGCGTTCGACGACCGGGAACTGCAGATCGCTGCCGACGGCAGCTTCGAGTGGCGGGTGCGGCCCACCAGTCCCGGGCAACTGGTCATCCGCGAGGTGTACGGCGACTGGGCGGCGCAGCGCGGCACGCTGGCCATCTCCCGGTTGGACACCGCGGGTACCGCGCCGCCGCCGCTGACTCGTGAGACCATCGAAAAGCGTTATGCCACAGCGGGAAGGCAACTCGTCAATCGGGTGAAGACGTGGCTGCAGTTTCCGCAGTGGTTCTACTTCAACATTCCGGTGAACACGATGGTCGCGCCCCGTTTGACACCCGGCGGACTGGCGACCCAGTACTCGTCGGTGGGCCACTACGAGCTGCGGCCCGACCAGGCGCTGGTGATCACCATTCCGGTTACCGATGCGCCCTATCTCGGCTTCCAGCTGGGCAGCCTGTGGTACATCTCGCTGGACTACATCAATCACCAGACGTCGCTGAACAACACTCAGGCGCAAGCGGATCCGGACGGCAAGGTACGCATCGTCGTCGCTGACCAGAACCCGGGCGTGACCAACTGGGTAGAGACGCTGGGCCACCGTAAGGGCATTCTGCAATTCCGCTGGCAGCGGGTTTCGCGTCAGCTCACCGAAGCCGACGGCCCCACTGTCGAACTGGTCGACGTGGACGCCGTACCGACAACGCTGCCGTACTTCGAGCACAACAAGATTTCCGACGACGAATGGCGTGCGCGAATTACGCTGCGCCAACAACAAATTGCGGCAAGGATGCTGGGGTGACGATGTCAGGGATGCTCGACGGCAAGGTAGTGGTCATCAGTGGCGTCGGGCCGGGTCTCGGTACCACGCTGGCACACCGATGTGCCGGCAATGGTGCTGACTTGGTGCTGGCGGCGCGGACCGTCGAACGGCTGGACGAGGTTGCCAAGCAGGTTAACGACTCCGGCCGCAAGGCGTTGGCGGTGCGCACCGACATCACCGATGACGACGAGGTGGCCTACCTGGTCGAGACCACCATGGCCAGCTACGGCAAGGTCGACGTGCTGATCAACAACGCGTTCAGGGTGCCGTCGATGAAGCCGTTGGCCGGCACCAGTTTTCAGCACATCCGCGACGCGATCGAGCTCAGTGCGCTGGGCGCATTGCGACTTATCCAGGCTTTCACGCCCGCGCTCGAGACGTCGCAGGGATCAATCGTCAACGTCAACTCCATGGTGCTGCGTCACTCGCAGGCCAAATACGGCGCCTACAAGATGGCCAAGTCGGCCCTGCTTTCCATGTCCCAATCGCTGGCCACCGAGCTGGGTGAAAAGGGCATTAGGGTCAATTCCGTTGCTCCGGGCTATATTTGGGGCGATACCTTGCAGGCATACTTCGAGCACCAAGCGGGCAAGTACGGCACCACGGTCGACGAGATCTATGCGGCTACGGCGGCAAATTCTGACCTCAAGCGGTTGCCCACCGAAGAAGAAGTGGCGTCGGCCATTCTGTTCCTGGCCAGCGATCTGTCCAGTGGCATTACCGGGCAGACGCTGGACGTCAACTGCGGGGAGTACCACGTCTGATGTCCGGTCGCACCGATATCGGGACCGTCGACGAGCTGCACGCATCGGCTACCAAGCTGACCGGGCTCGATGACTTCGGCGTCGACGATGACAACTATCGCGAGGCGCTGGGAGTGCTGCTGGACTCCTACCGGACCGAAGCCGGCCTAACCGTGTTGGGCAGCAAGATGAATCGCTTCTTTCTGCGCGGCGCGCTGGTGGCGCGGTTGCTGTCCGAGTCCGCTTGGAAGCAGTACCCGCAGTACGCCGACGTCAACATCGAACGTCCCATTTTCGTCACCGGCCTGGTGCGCACCGGGACTACGGCGCTGCACCGGTTGTTGGGGGCCGATCCCGCACACCAGGGCCTGCACATGTGGCTGGCTGAATTCCCGCAGCCCCGCCCGCCGCGCGAGACCTGGGAGTCGCACCCGCTGTATCGTCAACTCGACGCGCAATTCACCCAGCACCACCAGGAAAACCCCGGCTACACCGGCTTGCATTTCATGGCCGCATACGAGCTGGAGGAGTGCTGGCAGCTGCTGCGCCAGTCGCTGCATTCGGTGTCCTACGAAACGCTGGCGCACATCCCGAGTTACGCGCAGTGGTTGGCCGAGCAGGACTGGACGCCGTCATATCGGCGGCACCGCAAGAACCTTCAGCTGATCGGACTCAACGATGCCGACAAACGCTGGGTGCTGAAAAATCCGAGCCACCTGTTCGCCTTGGACGCATTGATGGCGACCTACCCCGACGCATTGGTGATCCAGACTCACCGTCCGGTCGAAACGATCATGGCCTCGATGTGCTCGCTGGCGCAGCACACCGCCGAGGGCTGGTCGACGTCGTTCACCGGGGCCCAAATCGGCGCTGACGCAATGGAAACCTGGTCGCGAGTCCGGAGGCGACACCGCGCGCACCCGGTCATGCCCCAAACTCGGTGACAGCATTGAACATGCGGTCGCCGAGGGCTACCTGGACAACGGTCCAGACGAAGACTGAGCGACGGTCCGGTTCGCCCGCGCCCGCATCCGTCCGCGCCCGGCCGTCCGCATTCGTCCGCGCCCGGCCGTCCGCACACCTGCGCCCAAGCCCGAGAGCATTTGGTGTTTTGCCCACCTTTGAGCGACAAAACGGCAGCGCCGGAACCGTCTACGGCGTTGTCGCTCAAAGGTGGGCAAAAGAGGTGCTGCCCGGGCGCGGAAACCCCTGTGGGTCCTGTGACTTACAGCCCCGCGAAGCGCTCCTTGACCGTCTCGATGCTGAGTCCGTAGTCGGCCAGCGAATAGGTGTGCTTGGGCGCCCGCTCGCCGGACTGGCTGTCGGCGTGGGTCTTTTCCATCGCGGCTTTGGCCTCTTCGGTCAGCGTCAGCCCGAAGTGCCGGTAGATATCGGCGACAATACCCATCGGGTCGGCGATCAATTCCTTGTAGTCGACGTCGTAGAACTGGGCCGGCTTGTATTTGGCGCGCGCGGTGTTGAATCGCTCCAGCCCTCGCGACCAGGTTTCCATTGCGTCAGCGCCGATTTGGGCCCCGGTGAACGACGTCGACCAGCCCTCGGCGGTGTGC
>NZ_LZKU01000082.1 GCF_001672975.1 Mycobacterium sp. 1465703.0 | reverse complement strand
TATTCAATATGATGGTGCTTCGCGTGCTGACGTTGGCCGTCGTGCGGATCCGCTGCAGCAGATCTTCCAGCGCCCGGGCCGACTCGACGCGCACCAGCAGGATGTAGCTTTCTTCGCCGGCCACCGAGTGACACGATTCGATCTCCTCGATGTGCTCGAGGCGGGCGGGCGCATCATCGGGTTGAGAAGGATCCAGAGGAGTGATGGCCACGAACGCCGACAGCAGATGCCCGACCGCCTCCGGATCGACGCGCGCCGAGTATCCCGAGATCACGCCGCGGGCCTCGAGCCTGCGCACCCGCGACTGCACCGCCGAGACCGACAGCCGGGCGCTGGAAGATCTGCTGCAGCGGATCCGCACGACGGCCAACGTCAGCACGCGAAGCACCATCATATTGAATACTTTTTACGCTGATAGGCAACGAATACCATAAAATATACGGCGTAATCATCATAATTCCGTAAAAATCCCGTACACTGGGCGGCATGACCGCGACCCTGGATTGCTTCGCCCGTACCGATCGGCGCACCGAGCCAGACCGGGTCCATGAGGTGCTGGCGCGCAGCATCCGGGTCGACGGTTTCGATTTCGTGCTCGATCTGGCCCGCTCCGCCGGCTCATACCTGTACGACGCCCGAGACGGCCGGCGCTACCTGGACATGTTCACCTTCTTCGCCTCGTCGGCGCTGGGCATGAACCATCCGGCGCTGGCCGACGACGAGGAGTTCCGCGCCGAGTTGGCGCAGGCCGCGTTGAACAAGCCCAGCAACTCCGATGTGTACTCGGTGGCGATGGCCCGCTTCGTGGAAACCTTCGCCCGGGTGCTGGGCGATCCGGTGCTGCCGCACCTGTTCTTCGTCGACGGCGGCGCCCTCGCCGTGGAGAACGCGCTCAAGGTGGCGTTCGACTGGAAGAGCCGGCTCAACGAAGCCCGGGGCGTCGATCCCGAGTTGGGCACCAGGGTGCTGCACCTGCGTGGCGCATTCCATGGCCGCAGCGGATACACGCTGTCGCTGACCAACACCAAGCCGGTCACGGTGGCCCGCTTCCCGAAGTTCGACTGGCCACGCATCGATGCGCCCTACATCCGGCCCGGCGCCGATGTGGCCGCGGCCGAAGCCGAGTCGCTGCGCCAGGCCCGCTTGGCCTTCGATTCCCATCCGCACGACATCGCGTGCTTTGTGGCCGAACCCATTCAGGGCGAAGGCGGCGACCGGCATTTCCGCCCGGAGTACTTCGCGGCCATGCGCGAGCTGTGCGACGAGTACGACGCGCTGCTGATCTTCGACGAGGTGCAGACCGGCTGCGGCCTGACCGGAACGGCTTGGGCCTACCAGCAATTGGGCGTGCAGCCCGACGTGGTGGCGTTCGGCAAGAAGACCCAGGTGTGCGGCATCATGGCGGGCCGCCGGGTCGACGAGGTCGCCGACAACGTGTTCGCCGTTTCCTCTCGGGTGAATTCGACGTGGGGCGGCAACCTGGCCGACATGGTGCGCGCCCGTCGCATTCTGGAGGTGATCGAGGCCGACGGACTATTCGACCAGGCTGAGAAACAGGGCGCCTATCTGCGCAGCCGCCTCGACGAGCTCGCGGGCGAGTTTCCCGGCGTGGTGCTCGATCCCCGTGGCCGCGGGCTGATGTGTGCCTTCAGCCTTCCGACCGCCGCCGACCGCGACGAGTTGATCCGCCTGCTGTGGCGCCGTGCGGTGATCGTGCTGCCCGCCGGGCGCGACGGTGTCCGGTTCCGTCCGGCGCTGACCGTCTCGCGCTCGGAGATCGACGCGGCGATCGGCGCCATCCGCGGCGCGGTGCGGGCCTTAACAGAGGGATGAGCCGCATGCAGAGACGGTTTATCCGGGTTTGCTGCGGGGTATGTGATCCGGTGCGTCTTCCGCAGCTACAGCGCGGTATCGCCGCCCAGGAACGTCCGCAGCGCCGATTCGCCGTCGGATGAGTCCCCGGGCAGTGTGCCGTAGCGCGTAACTATTGCGACGTGACGAGCGATAAAACTCTCAGCGCGGGGCCTATCGGGGAGGTGAAGCGATGCAGAAAGCAGACGAGCGACCCGGCGGGGATCGCCTGGGTCAGCAGGACGGCGAGGTGCTTGCCGCCGTCCGGTTCACCGTGCTGGCGACGCTGGCTGCCGTCGGCTTTGTGTTGATCGCCGCGGTGTGGGTGAGCACCTGCCCGGGAGTGAGCGTGGACATGGTGGCGTGTGGTGCGCCGCAGCGCACCCTGTTGGCGCTCGGCGGTCCGCTGATCGCGTTGACGGCCGGGATCTGGTCGTTCGTGCGCACCTACCGGGTATGGAAGGCCCGAGGGACCTGGTGGGGGTGGCACGGGGCGGGCTGGTTCCTGCTGACCGCGATGGCGCTGATGGTCACCATGGGCGTCGCTCCGATCGCCGGTCCGGTACTCGCTCTTTAGCTTTGTTCTGCCGCGATCTAACGTTGATGGTGCGGTGAGGAGCAGCTATGGGAGACACCTATCACGACCCTGTCGACCATCTGAGGACAACGCGGCCGCTCGCCGGCGAGTCGCTGATCGACGTCCTGCATTGGCCCGGCTATCTCTTGGTCGTCGCCGGCGTCATCGGTGCCTGCGGCAGTCTTGCGGCTTTCGCCACCGGACATCATCACGAAGGCATGACCGCCGGGATCGCCGCGGTGATCGCCACGGTGCTGGGGCTGGCCTGGCTGATGGTGGAGCACCGCAGGATTCGCAGGATCGCCGATCGCTGGTACGCCGAACATCCCGAGGTGCACCGGCAGTGGCCGGCCAGCTAGCGCCGACCATCAGCGGATCCAGCGGGATTTTTTGCCCGGTGACCTGCTCGGACGTTGTGCGCTGTGAAATCTCGCACAAAGCCGATTTGGAGGTTACGGGCGCCAACTTGTGGGTATCAGGTTTGCACCATGATGAGTGCCGGAACGGTTGCGTTAGCGTGGTTACCCCATCATGGGGGACAGGATCACCAACACACCGACATACATGCCTACTGCAACGACTATCGATATGACCAGCGCGGCCCCGGCGATCACCATGACGCGTCCGAGCGGACGCGTCGCAATTGTGTCGTTCGCGTCAAGCCCGTCTGTATCGGGCCAGATAACCGGCGGCGATCATGACTAACCGGCTGGAACGCGACGTCCACGGCGCACTGCGAGGCAGTAGTAGTGTCAGTCAAACATTGCCGGGAGACCATATGAACGATGCTGGATTGCACGCTGACAAGCGTCCACGCGGCCACCGCGCCGTCGAACTTCACGTTGCTGCGCGCCTGGAGAACCTCGCCATGCTGCGCACCCTGGTCGGTGCCATCGGCACCTTCGAGGACCTGGATTTCGATGCGGTGGCGGACCTGCGACTCGCGGTCGACGAAGTGTGCACCCGGTTGATTCGTTCTGCAACTCCCGACGCGACGCTGCGCGTGGTGGTCGACCCACAAGATGACCAATTGGTGGTGGAAGCGTCCGCGGCGTGCGACACCCACGACGTGGTGGCCCCCGGCAGCTTCAGCTGGCATGTGTTGACGTCACTGGCCGACGACGTCCAGACCTTCCATGACGGCCGCTCACCAAATGAGACCGGCAGTGTTTTCGGCATCACCTTGACGGCGCGACGGGCGGCCTCCAGCAGGTGACAGCGCGAGCTGCCGGTGGTTCGGTGTCACGTCCGAACGAATACGCCGATGTCCCGGACATGTTCCGTGAGTTGGCCAACGCCACCCCCGACTCGATGGAATTCCAACGTCAGCGGGACAAGATCGTCGAGCGCTGCCTGCCGCTCGCCGACCACATCGCACGTCGCTTCGAAGGCCGTGGGGAACCGCGTGACGATCTGGTTCAGGTGGCGCGGGTCGGATTGGTCAACGCGGTGGTCCGGTTCGACGTCGACGCGGGCTCGGACTTCGTGTCCTTCGCGGTGCCCACCATCATGGGCGAGGTTCGCCGCCACTTCCGCGACAACAGCTGGTCGGTCAAGGTACCGCGGCGGCTGAAGGAACTGCACCTGCGGCTGGGCACCGCGACCGCCGATCTGTCACAGCGGCTGGGCCGGGCGCCGACCGCGACCGAACTCGCCGCCGAGCTCGACATGGACCGCGACGAGGTGGTCGAGGGCCTGGTGGCGGGCAGCTCCTACAACACCTTGTCCATCGACAGCGGTGGTGGCGGCGAGGAAGAGGAAGCCCGCGCGATCGCGGACACCCTCGGTGACGTCGACACCGGACTGGACCGGATCGAGGATCAGGAAGCTCTGCGGCCATTACTCGAGGCGCTGCCCGAGCGGGAACGCACCGTGTTAGTGCTGCGGTTCTTCGAGTCGATGACGCAGACGCAGATCGCCGAGCGCGTCGGCATCTCTCAGATGCACGTGTCGCGACTGCTGGCGAAGTCGCTAACGCGGCTCCGTGACCAGTTGCAGTAGCGGCCGGGGCTGTTCGTCTTCCACCCACAGCGGTTCCAGCAACGGCTCGGCCTGCGGCGTCGTCACCGGCAGTGTCGCATCCGGGTCGCAGACCCGCAGCAACCTGGCCACCGCCGGGCTGGGCGCCATGGCCCACGAAACATGGGCTGCTGAGCACGCCACATTGATCCGGTGTAGCGCTGAAAAACCGGCAGTACCAATGAATTTCAGGCCACGAAGATCCAGGACCATCCGCCGGGAGCGGCTGGTGCTCTGCTGCACATACGCGGCGAGCTGATCGGCATTGGCCGCATCGAGCTCACCGTCGACCGTGACCAGGGTGCCCGAAGGCCCCCACCGTGCAGTGAATTGTGCTGTGCGGCTTTGTTGCCAAGATTGCGCCACAGACATGGCTGACTCCATCCCATTGAGGAGGATTTCCCTCCTGTGGAATACGTCAGTTACGTGAAAGAAGTTCGGAGAAAGGAAGAAATTCCGCCTACCATCACGTCACCAACGAATTCCGGGCGGCTGTGAACTCAACCTTGTCCGCAACCCTACTCGCGGTAGGCAGGGCCTACAACGTGTCGGGCTAATCTCTCGCCGTGCTACTTGATCTCGGCGAGCACGGTGCCCTGGGTGATGGCAGCGCCGGGCTCGACCGCGAGTCCGGTGATGACACCGTCCTTGTGTGCGGTGACCGGGTTCTCCATCTTCATCGCCTCGAGCACCACCACCAGGTCGCCGGCGGCAACCTCCTGGCCCTCCTCGACCGCGACTTTGACCACGGTGCCCTGCATGGGCGCGGTGACCGCGTCACCGGAAGCGGCCGCGCCCGCGTGCGACCCGCGCTTGCGGGCCTTGGGCTTCTTGCGGATCACGCCGGCCGGATCGGCCGCGCCACCGTTAGACAGCGCCAGGTCACCGGGCAGCGACACCTCGAGCCGGCGGCCGCCGACCTCCACGACCACCTTCTGGCGCGGCCGGGTGTCCTCTTCGTCGAGGGGCTCGCCGCCGGTGAACGGTTCGATGGTGTTGTCCCACTCGGTCTCGATCCAGCGGGTGTGCACCGAGAATCCGTTGTCGTCACCGATGAACGCCGGGTCGGAGACCACGGCGCGGTGGAACGGGATGACCGTGGCAAGGCCTTCGACGTGGAACTCGTCCAGCGCCCGGCGGGAGCGGGCGAGCGCCTCCTCGCGAGTGGCGCCATACACGATCAGCTTGGACAGCATCGAGTCGAACTGGCCGCCGATGACCGAACCGGCCTCGACGCCGGAGTCCAACCGGACACCGGGCCCGGTCGGGATGTCGTAGCGGGTGACCGGACCGGGGGCGGGCAGGAAGCCGCGCCCGGCGTCCTCGCCGTTGATCCGGAACTCGATGGCGTGCCCGCGCGGCGTCGGGTCCTCGGTGAGGTCCAGCTTCTCGCCGTTGGCGATCTTGAACTGCTGCAGCACCAGGTCGATGCCCGCGGTCTCCTCGGTGACCGGGTGCTCGACCTGAAGTCGGGTGTTGACCTCCAGGAAGGAGATCAGGCCGTCCTGGCCGACCAGGTACTCGACCGTCCCGGCGCCGTAGTAGTGCGCCTCCTTGCAGATCCGCTTGGCCGACTCGTGGATCTCCTTGCGCTGCGCGTCGGTCAAGAACGGCGCCGGCGCTTCTTCCACCAGCTTCTGGAACCGGCGCTGCAGCGAGCAGTCGCGGGTGCCGGCGACGATGACGTTGCCGTGCTGGTCGGCGATCACCTGCGCCTCGACGTGGCGCGGCTTGTCCAGGTAGCGCTCGACGAAGCACTCGCCGCGGCCGAACGCCGCGACCGCCTCACGGGTGGCCGACTCGAACAGCTCGGGGATCTCCTCGATGGTGCGGGCCACCTTCATGCCGCGGCCGCCGCCACCGAACGCCGCCTTGATGGCGATCGGCACGCCGTACTCCTTGGCGAAGGCCACCACCTCGTCGGCGTCCTTGACCGGGTCGGGGGTGCCGGGCACCAGCGGGGCCTGCGCGCGGGCGGCGATGTGGCGGGCGGTGACCTTGTCACCGAGGTCGCGGATGGATTGCGGGCTGGGCCCGATCCAGATCAGGTTCGCGTCCAGGACCGCCTGGGCGAAGTCGGCGTTCTCCGACAAGAAGCCGTAGCCCGGGTGGATTGCGTTGGCGCCTGACTTTGCCGCCGCGTCAAGGATTTTGCCGAAGTCCAGGTAGGACTCGGCGGAAGTTTGGCCGCCCAAAGCGAACGCCTCATCGGTCAGACGCACGTGCGGCGCGTCGGCGTCGGGCTCGGCGTACACCGCCACGCTGGACAGGCCCGCGTCGCGGGCCGCGCGGATCACCCGGACAGCGATTTCGCCGCGGTTGGCGACGAGCACCTTGGAGATCCTCGAGCTGGCGTGACTAGCCACAGCGCCTCCTGTTTGGCATATCCGCAGACGTATTTCTGCGGACTTCTCTAAGAGAATTTCTTACAACGAGTTCCCGGGAAGTCTAAGCGCCGCGCCGTTGGGCCCGACGAGGCGGTCCATGTTTTTTCAGGACGACTCGCGCAGCTTGCGTTTGATGCGGGCGAGCATCGCGGACATGCCGCGCAACCGCAGCGGGCTGATCAGAGCGGCCAGCCCGAGGTCGGCGTAGAAGTCCTCGGGCACCGCCAAAATGTCGGCGGCGGGCTGTTCGTCGAGACCGGCGGCCAGAATCGACGCGAACCCGCGCGTGGTGGGCGATTCGGCGGGCGCGCTGAAGTGCAGCCGGACGCGATTTAGGTCGCTGGCGTCGACGTGCATGAACAGCGGAGTCTGGCATTCGGGGACCGGTTCCATGGCCGCTTCTTCGAGATCGGACGGCAGTGCCGGAAGTTCGTTGGCGAATTCCAGGAGCAGCGCCAGCTTGTCCTGGCCCTCGACTTCGGCGAAATCGGACACCACCTCGGCCAGCGGCGCGGGCAAAGTCATGGCGCCATCAGACCGGAACGGCGCCGGGCTCTTCACCCGCCACGATCGGGGTGCGCACGGTGTTGCCCCACTCGGTCCACGATCCGTCGTAATTGCGCACTCCGGGCTTGCCCAGCAAATGCGTCAACACGAACCAGGTGTGGCTGGACCGCTCGCCGATGCGGCAGTACACGACGGTCTTGTCATCGGGCTGGAGGAAGCCGTAGAGCTCTTCGAGTTCCTCGCGGCTGCGGAATCGGCCGCTCTCGTCGACCGCCTTGGCCCACGGAATCGAGCGGGCGGTGGGGATGTGGCCGCCGCGCAGCACTCCTTCCTCGGGATACTCCGGCATGTGGGTGCGCTTGCCGGTGTACTCGTCCGGTGAGCGCACGTCGATCAGCGGCTCGCTGCCCAGAATGCCCAGCACGTCGTCCTTGAAGGCGCGGATGGGTTCGTCGTTGCGGGTGACGACGGGGTAGCCACTGGACGTCTTGGTGGGGACGTCCAGCGTGGTCTCACGGCGTTCGGCCAGCCACAGGTCACGGCCGCCGTTCAGCAGCCGCACGTCGGGGTGGCCGAACAGGGTGAACACCCACAGCGCGTAAGCCGCCCACCAGTTGCTCTTGTCGCCGTAGATCACCACGGTGTCGTCGCGGGCGATGCCCTTGCGGTCCATCAACTCCGCGAATTCCGCTCCGTCGATGTAATCGCGGACCCGGGGGTCGTTGAGGTCGGTGTGCCAGTCGACCTTCACCGCGCCGGGGATATGACCGACGTCGTAGAGCAGCACATCCTCGTCGGATTCGACGATCGCCAGGCCGGGGGTGCCTTGGTGGGCGGACAGCCAATCGGCCGTGACCAGTCGCTCGGGGTGGGCGTAGGCGGACAATGTCGGGCTTGGATCGGGTGGTAATGCCACGTTTCCGAGCCTACCGCCCGTGCTGGTTCGTGGCCCACAGCGCGGACACCGACAGCCCGACCCGCCCCAGCAACGACCGCAGCAACGGCAGGCTGACACCGATCACGTTCGACGGGTCCCCGTCGATACGGTCGACGAACCAGCCGCCCAGGCCGTCCAGGGTGAAGCCGCCGGCCACCTGCCACGGTTCGCCGTGGCCGACGTAAGCTCGCAGGTCCTCATCCGTCGGGTCGGCGAAATGCACTGTGGTGCACAATGATTCGACTTCACGATGGGTGATGGCACAGTCATTCAGCCGCAGCAGGCAGTGGCCGGTGTGCAGTTCGCCGGAGCGCCCACCCATCAGCCGCCACTGGCTGGTGGCGGCCTCGGCCGATCCGGGTTTGCCGCACAGCTTGTTGTCGAGGTAAAGCATCGAATCGCAGCCGACGACGACGCAATCAGCCGCAACGCCGCCGTCCAGTTCAGCGGCCACCTGTTCGGCCTTGGCCAGGGCCAGCGCGCACACCACGTCGCCGGGCGGGGCGTCCGGGTCCAGCGCGGCGGCTACGGCACCTTCGTCGACTCCGGAGACCACGACCAGCGGATCGACGCCGGCCTGGCGCAGCACCTTGAGCCGGCCGGCCGACGCCGACGCCAGCACCAGGCGGGTCAATGCCTCATGTGGGTCATTTGCTGGAAAGTGAGTCGCTGATAGTTGGTCATCGCGAAGCGCAGCCGGTCGACCGGGAGGCCCCAGCGGGTC
Organism: Mycobacterium sp. 1465703.0; assembly: GCF_001672975.1. GTDB lineage: Bacteria > Actinomycetota > Actinomycetes > Mycobacteriales > Mycobacteriaceae > Mycobacterium. The sequence continues at coordinate 13,125 of NZ_LZKU01000082.1, read as the reverse complement.
CGCTCGGGCTGTTCGGCCTCCGGCGCAGCGCCGACGCAGCCCAGCACCGCGACCAGTGCGGCCACCTCCTCGGCGGTGGGTTCGCCGCGCAGGATCTGGATGTGCGGCTCGTGCGACTGCGGTTGCGCGGCGTCGTCGGCGACGGCGTTGTCTTCGGTCATAGCGGTATGTTCCCGTGCTTCTTGGGGGGCAGATGGGAGATCTTGCGTTCCAGCAGGCGCAGCGCCGTTCCGATGTAACCGCGGGTGTGCGACGGCGGGATCACCGCGTCGACGTAGCCACGCTCGGCCGCGACGTACGGGTTGACCAAGGTGTCCTCATACTCCTGCTGCAGTTGCAGCCGCAGCGCGTCGACGTCCTTGCCCTCCTTGGCCGCCTCGCTCAGCTGCTTGCGGTAGACGAACCCGACGGCGCCGGACGCGCCCATCACCGCGATCTGCGCCGACGGCCACGCCAGGTTGACGTCGCAGCCCATGTCCTTGGAACCCATCACGCAATAGGCGCCGCCGTAGGCCTTGCGGGTGATCACGGTGATCTTCGGGACGGTGGCCTCGCCGTAGGCGAACAGCAGCTTGGCGCCGCGGCGGATGATGCCGTTGTATTCCTGGCCGGTGCCCGGCAGGAAGCCCGGCACGTCCACCAGCATGATGATCGGGATGTTGAAGCAGTCGCAGGTCCGCACGAACCGGGCCGCCTTCTCCGAGGCGTTGATGTCCAGGCAGCCGGCGAACTGGGTGGGCTGGTTGGCCACGATCCCGACCGGCCGGCCCTCGATGCGGCCGAACCCGACGACGATGTTCTGCGCGTAGCCGCCCTGGACCTCCAGGAACTCGTCGTCGTCGAGGATGCGGGTGATCACCTCGTGCATGTCGTAGGGCTGGTTCGGCGAGTCCGGGATCAGCGTGTCCAGCTCGAGGTCCTCCTCGGTGAGGTTGTCCTCGATGGCGCCCGGGGGGTGCGGCTCGGCGTAGCGCGGCGCGTCGGTGGCGTTGTTGGGCGGCAGGTAGCTCAGCAGGTCGCGCACCCAGTCGAAGGCGTCCTGTTCGCCGGAGGCGACATAGTGCAGGGTGCCCGACTTGGCCATGTGGGTGTGCGCGCCACCCAGCTCCTCCATGGTGACGTCCTCACCGGTGACGGTCTTGATGACGTCGGGTCCGGTGATGAACATCTGGCTGGTCTGGTCGACCATGACGACGAAGTCGGTCAGGGCCGGGGAGTACACGTGCCCACCGGCGGCGGCCCCCATGATCAGCGAGATCTGCGGGATGACGCCGGATGCCAGGATGTTGTTGCGAAAGATCTTGCTGTACAGGCCCAGCGAGACGACGCCCTCCTGGATCCGAGCGCCGGCACCGTCGTTGATGCCGATCAACGGACGGCCGGTCTTGATGGCCAGTTCCTGGACCTTGACGATCTTCTCGCCGTACACCTCGCCGAGGCTGCCGCCGAACACCGTGGCGTCCTGGCTGAAGATGCACACGTCGCGACCGTCGATGGTGCCGTAACCGGTGATCACGCCGTCGCCCAGCGGCCGGTTGTGCTCCAGACCGAAGTTCTTGCTGCGGTGCCGGGCCAGCGCGTCGAGTTCGACGAACGAGTCCTCGTCGAGCAGGGCCAGGATGCGCTCGCGGGCGGTCAGCTTACCCTTGGCGTGCACCTTCTCGACGGCCTCTTCACCGACCGGGTGCAGCGACTCCTCGCGGCGCTTGTGCAGCTCGGCGAGTTTGCCCGCCGTGGTGTGGATGTCGATGGTGTGCTCGGCAGCGGGTTCCGCAGTGTGGTCGGTAACGCTCGTCATGGGAGTCGAGCTTAGCGGCGCGGTAGTCTCCGCTGATGGACGCCCGCCCGTTGGGAACCGTGGACTGGGCGGCCGAATGCGACGTGCTGGTCGCGGGGTCCGGCGGTGGCGGTGTGACGGGTGCATACACCGCGGCGCGCGAAGGCCTCGACGTGCTGCTGGTCGAAGCGACGTCGAAATTCGGTGGCACCACCGCTTACTCCGGCGGGGGCGGCGTCTGGTTCCCGTGCAATCCTGTGCTGGTGCGCGCCGGCACCGACGACACCATCGAGGACGCACTCACCTACTACCGCGCCGTGGTCGGGGACCGCACCCCCCGCGAACTGCAGGAGACCTTTGTCCGCGGCGGCGCCGCGCTGATCGAGTACCTGGAGGCCGACGCCAACCTGAAGTTCGTGCCGATGCCCTGGCCCGATTACTACGGCAAGGCGCCGAAGGCGCGGCTGGACGGTCAGCGCCACATCGCGGCCAAGCCGCTGGCGGTGGCCGCTGCCCCGGAGTTCCGCGAGGTGATCCGCGGGCCGCTGGACACCGACCGGCTCGGTGCCGAACCGCCCACCGACTACTACATCGGCGGTCGCGCGCTGATCGCGCGATTCCTCAAGGCCGTCGGGCAATACCCGACCGCGTCGCTACGCCGCGACACCGCCCTGGTCGAGTTGGTGTGCACCGACGGGCGGGTCACCGGGGCGATCGTCGAGACCGCCGGGCGGCGCCGCGCCATCCGCGCCCGGCGGGGGGTGTTGCTGGCCGCCGGCGGCTTCGAAGCCAACGAGGAGTTGCGCCGGCGATACGGGGTGCCGGGAACGTCGCGAGACACCATGGGCGGCCCGGGAAGTCGGGGCCAAGCGCTGCAGGCCGGCATCGCCGCGGGCGCCGACACCGATCTGCTGGACCAGGCCTGGTGGTCGCCGGGCATGACCCACCCGGACGGCCGGACCGCGTTCGCGCTGTGGTTTACCGGCGGCATCTTCGTCAACCAGTCCGGCAACCGGTTCGTCAACGAGTCCCAGGCCTACGACCGGGCCGGCCGCGAGATCATCGCGCAGCTGCAGGACGGGTCGATCACGTTGCCGTACTGGATGATCTACGACGACAAGGAGGGTGAGGTTCCGCCGGTGAAGGCGACCAACGTCACCATCGCGCAAACCGAGAAGTACGTCGCGGCGGGCTTGTGGCATACCGCGGACACCCTCGAGGAACTCGCGGAGAAGATCAGCGTGCCGCCGGCGAACTTGGTGGCAACGGTGGCCCGGTTCAACGATTTCGCCGCCGCCGGCGTCGACCAGGACTTCGGCCGCGGCGACGAAGCGTTCGACCGTGCCTTCTCGGCGGGTGCGTCACCGCTGGTGCCCATCGACTCACCGCCCTATCACGCCGCGGCGTTCGGCATCTCGGATCTTGGTACCAAGGGCGGTCTGCGCACCGATACCGCGGCGCGGGTGCTCGATAAGGGCGGCAAGCCCATTGCCGGTCTGTACGCGGCGGGCAACACCATGGCCGCACCCAGCGGCACCGCGTATCCCGGTGGCGGCAACCCGATCGGAACCAGCATGCTGTTCAGCCATTTGGCCGTGCTGGACATGCGCGACCGGGGGCTTTGCTAAGGCGCGCGTTCTAGGCTGGGTCCGGTGACGGATCGTGATCAACTTCGAGCACCGCTGGACGAGGGCGCGTTACGCGCCGAGTTGATCGGCACCGGGCTGGGCTGGCGCAAGCTCGAGGTCGTCGAGCAGACCGGCTCCACCAACGCCGACCTGCTGGCGCGCGCGGCGTCCGGCGACGACGTCGCCGGTGCCGTGCTGATCGCCGAACACCAGACGGCCGGGCGCGGGCGGCACGGCCGCGGCTGGTCGGCGACGCCGCGGGCGCAGATCACCATGTCGGTCGGGGTCAGCGTCGTCGACGTCCCGACCACCGGGTGGGGCTGGCTACCGCTGGCCACCGGCGTGGCGGTGGTCGACACCGTGACGCCGTTGCTGGCCGGCACGGGGGCGCAGGCTGGGCTCAAGTGGCCCAACGACGTGCTGGCCGGTCCGCCGGAATCGCCGGGCAAGCTGGCCGGAATCCTCGCCGAGGTGGCCAAGCCCGTCGTCGTTATCGGTTTGGGGCTCAACGTGACTCAGTCCGCCGACGAGATCGACGGCCCCGGGGCGACGTCGCTGCTCGATCTGGGCGTCGCCGCGCCGGACCGCACCCAACTGGTGTCCGCCCTGCTGCACGAGCTCGGCCGCCGTTTCGTGGCCTGGCGGGCCGCGCGCGGAGCCGACTGGGCGCTGGCCGCCGACTACCGGGCCCGCAGCCTGACCATCGGTAACCAGGTGCGCGCGCACCTGCCCGGGGGCAAACAGGTCGACGGGACCGCGAGCGCCATCGACGACCAGGGCAGGCTATGTCTGGAAAGTGGGGGGCAGACCGTCGTGGTCGCGGCCGGCGACGTCGTGCATTTGCGCTAGTGGCGATCGCAAGCGCGGCCGGCGGCCCAGTCGGGCGCCGATTGCCGCTCTGCACAGCTAATGTCGGCGGGCATGGGCTACCCGGATAACGTTCTGGCCGCCGGCGAACACGTCATCGTGCACCGTCACCCGCACTGGAAGCGGTTGATCTGGCCGGTGCTGGTCCTCATCCTGATGACCGGACTGGCCGCGTTCGGCTCCGGATACCTCAACTCGACGCATTGGGACCAGCTCGCCAAGAACATCATCCACGGCGTCATCTGGGGGATATGGCTGGTGGTCGTGGGCTGGCTGACGCTGTGGCCGTTCCTGAGTTGGCTGACCACACATTTCGTGGTGACGAACCGGCGGGTGATGTTTCGGCACGGGGTGCTGACCCGGACCGGGATCGACATCCCCTTGGCCCGGATCAACAGCGTGGAGTTCCGCGACCGGCTCACCGAGCGGATGTTCCGCACCGGGACGCTGATCATCGAATCGGCGTCACAAGATCCGTTGGAGTTCTACGACATTCCGCGGCTACGCGAGGTGCACGCGCTGCTGTATCACGAAGTCTTCGACACCCTGGGTTCCGAGGAATCACCCAGCTGACCCAGCCGGCCGGCCCGGTTACGCCACGAGCGCAGCAGCGTGACGTTGTCGTTTTCCAAGCTGCCCTCCATCGCGTCCTCGAAGATCTCGGCGATCCCACCGGCGGTGAGGGCGGATTCCAGCGCCTTGTCGGGGTCGCGGACGAACTGGTCGGGGAACACCCAGCGGCGGAACGCCCAGAACCGGAACGCCATCTGCAACAAGTTGCCGATGATGTAGGCCGAGATGAAGTCGGCGACGTTTTCCACCGCCAGCGACACCGTCGGCTCGCGCAACTGCAACACATAGCTGGAGAACCACAGCGGTGCCATCGAGAGGAGCACCCCGACGCCGCTGAAGGCGAAGAACAGCAGCGCCTCGTGGTGGCGCTCGCGGCCGCCGCGATTACGGAAGCTCCATTCCCGGTTCAGCACGTAGGACGCGATCACCGCGACAATGCCGGCGATTACCTTGGCGGTTACCGGTTTGGGTTCAAGAATTGTCAACTTCAGCGTGTAGAAAATCGCCGAGTCGATGACAAAAGTGGTTCCGCCCACGATGGCGAATTTGATCAGTTCGTGGTGGCGTAGCAAATAGGGCTGCAAAACCCTAGGCAGACGCGCGATCGTGGCTTCGGCGAAGGACACAACACGTCAGTGTACGGATGCGCACAAATTCGACGCAAAATCGTACATAACAATTCGGTGTCGGCCCCGGTCAACATGCCTTTAGCGTCGGTTTGTCCAACCGTGACACCATGATGGCCGTGCCGAGTACAAGCCCGCAGGGCGCAGCCCCCCTGGCAGCCGCCCGAGCCGTTCCCCGCGTGGTTCCCGTCGTCGCCATGGTCGGCGGCGGGCAACTCGCCCGGATGACCCACCAAGCTGCGATCGGGCTGGGGCAGACGCTGCGGGTGCTGGCCACCGCCGCCGACGAGTCGGCCGCGCTGGTCGCGCCCGACGTCGTCATCGGTTCGCACACCGATCTCGAAGACCTGCGCCGGGTGGCCTCGGGCGCCGATGTGCTGACCTTCGACCACGAACACGTGCCGACCGAACTGCTGGACAAGCTGGTCGCCGAGGGCGTCAACGTAGCGCCCCCGCCGCAGGCCCTGGTGCACGCGCAGGACAAGCTCGTCATGCGCCGCCGGCTTGAGGCCCTCGGCGTCCCGGTGCCGCGCTATGCCGAGATCCGCAGCATCGACGAACTCGATGCCTTCGCCGAGCGCATCGCCGGGCCGGTGGTGGTGAAAGCGGTGCGCGGCGGCTACGACGGGCGCGGGGTGCGGATGGCCCGCGACTCTTCGCACGCCCGCGAAATCGCGACCAGCTTCCTTGCCGACGGGGTGCCGGTGATGGCCGAGGAGCAGGTGAACCTGCGTCGCGAGTTGTCGGCTCTGGTGGCGCGGTCGCCGTTCGGCCAGGGCGCGGCGTGGCCGGTCGTGGAAACGGTGCAGCGGGACGGCATATGCGTGCAGGTGATCGCGCCGGCGCCGGAGCTGCCCGGCGAGCAGGCCGCCGCCGCCCAGCAGCTGGCGCTGCGGTTGGCGGCCGAGCTCGGGGTGGTCGGGGTGCTCGCCGTCGAGCTCTTCGAAACCGTCGACAGCGAACTGCTGGTCAACGAGCTGGCGATGCGGCCGCACAACTCCGGGCACTGGACCATGGACGGGTCGCGAACGAGTCAGTTCGAGCAGCATCTGCGTGCGGTGCTGGACTACCCGCTCGGCGACACCGATGCTCTTTCGCCGGTGACCGTGATGGCCAATGTGCTGGGCGCCGCCGAGGCACCGGAGATGAGCGTCGACGAGCGGCTGCATCACCTGTTCGCGCGGATGCCCGACGCTCGCGTTCACCTGTACGGCAAGCAGGAACGGGCTGGCCGCAAGGTCGGTCACATCAACTTCGTCGGCTCCGGGCCGGCGGACCGGGAAACCGTGGCGAGGATGCGGGAGCGCGCCGAGCTGGCGGCACACTGGTTGTCACACGGGCAGTGGACGGACGGATGGGATCCGCATGGGTAGAGCGCCTCGCGTCGGGGTGATCATGGGCAGCGACAGCGACTGGTCGGTGATGCAGGATGCCGCGGCGGCGCTGGCCGAGTTCGACGTGCCCGCCGAAGTCCGGGTGGTCTCGGCGCACCGCACGCCGCAGGTGATGTTCGACTACGCCCGCGACGCGGCCGGGCGCGGCATCGAGGTGATCATCGCCGGGGCCGGGGGAGCGGCGCACCTGCCCGGCATGGTCGCCTCGGCGACGCCGCTGCCGGTGATCGGGGTGCCGGTGCCGCTGGCGCGGCTGGACGGCCTGGACTCGTTGTTGTCGATCGTGCAGATGCCGGCCGGCGTCCCGGTCGCCACGGTCTCCATCGGCGGCGCCCGCAACGCCGGTCTGCTCGCGGTGCGCATTCTGGGCGCATCCGACCCCGCGCTGCGCGCGCGCATCGTCGCGTTCCAGGAACAGCTGGCCGACAGCGTGCGGGCCAAGGATGAAGCGCTGCAACGGCAGCAGGGTAAAGTTACCGGCGAGTAGTAATAGGAGGCCGAGATGGCTGGATGGGCCGGAAACCCCACCTTTGATCTGTTTCAACTTCCCGAAGAGCACCAGGAGTTGCGGGCCGCGATCCGGGCGCTGGCGGAGAAGGAGATCGCTCCGTATGCCGCCGACGTCGACGAGAATTCCCGGTTCCCCGACGAGGCACTGGAGGCGCTGAACGCCTCCGGCTTCAACGCGGTTCACGTGCCCGAGGAGTACGGCGGTCAGGGCGCGGACTCAGTGGCGGCGTGCATCGTGATCGAGGAAGTCGCTCGCGTCGACACGTCGGCATCGCTGATTCCGGCGGTGAACAAGCTCGGCACCATGGGCCTGATCCTCCGCGGCTCCGACGAGCTGAAGAAGCAGGTGCTGCCGTCGATCGCGGACGGCTCGGCGATGGCGTCTTATGCGCTGAGCGAGCGCGAGGCCGGCAGCGACGCGGCGTCGATGCGGACGCGGGCCAAGGCCGACGGCGACGACTGGATTCTCAACGGCGCCAAGGCCTGGATCACCAACGGTGGCAAGTCGAGCTGGTACACGGTGATGGCCGTGACCGACCCAGACAAGGGCGCCAACGGCATTTCGTCGTTCATGGTGCACAAGGACGACGAGGGCTTCACCGTCGGGCCCAAGGAGAAGAAGCTGGGCATCAAAGGCTCACCGACCACCGAGCTGTATTTCGAGAACTGCCGCATCCCGGGTGACCGGATCATCGGGGAGCCGGGTACCGGCTTCAAGACCGCGCTGGCGACGCTGGACCACACCCGGCCCACCATCGGCGCGCAGGCGGTCGGCATCGCCCAGGGCGCCCTGGACGCCGCGATCGCATACACCAAGGAGCGCAAGCAGTTCGGCCGTCCGGTCAGCGACAACCAGGGTGTGCAGTTCATGCTCGCCGACATGGCAATGAAGGTGGAGTCGGCCCGGTTGATGGTGTACCACGCGGCCGCCCGAGCCGAGCGCGGCGAATCCCACCTGGGCTTCATCTCGGCGGCGTCCAAGTGTCTGGCCTCCGACGTCGCGATGGAGGTCACCACCGACGCCGTGCAGCTCTTCGGTGGCGCCGGCTACACCATCGACTTCCCCGTCGAGCGGATGATGCGCGATGCCAAGATCACTCAGATCTACGAGGGCACCAATCAGATTCAGCGCGTGGTGATGTCGCGCGCGCTGCTGCGCTGATCGTTTTCCGGCGGTGCTGTTGCAAAGAGTCGGGCCGCACGGCTTAGGATCTGCACTCGGTGCGTGAAGTCCACACCGACGATCGGTAAACAGTCACCGGCTTACGTCCGACCACTGTCACAGCGCAAAGGGCTTATCGCGGCAAAGGGGTCTGCAGTGCGGAACGCGCCTTCTGATGCCGGTCCACAGATGGCCGGGATTTGATGCCGGTGCGTGCTCCAGTGACCCCGACGGCGAGTTGGCAGTCATTGTCGTTGCTGCTGGTCGAGGACGACCGCGCCGACGCGGTGCTGGTGGAAGACCTGATCACCGACGCGGTGACCGACATCCAGGTGGTGTGGGCGAAGTCGATGGCGCACGCGGAGCGCGCGTTGGAGTCCGCCCGACCTGACTGCGTGCTGCTGGATCTGCACCTGCCCGACGCCAGCGGGATCGACGCGTTGAACCGCATCGCCAACCTCGATGCCACCGTCCCGATCGTGGTGCTCACCGGACTGAACGACGAGTACTTCGGGGCTTCGGCTGTTGCCGCCGGTGCGCAGGATTATCTGGTCAAGGGCCGGGTGGAGCCGGAAATGCTGCGCCGCGCGCTGCTGTACGCCATCGAGCGCAAGCGCGCCGAACTCATCGCCGCCGATCTGCACGCCACCCAGCTGCGGGCCCGGGAGAACGCGCTGCTGGAACGCGGCCTGCTGCCCTCGCCGCTGCTACTGGACAACCCGGGCGTCGGCATCGTCGCCCGATACCGGCCGAGCCGCGAAGACGCCCTGCTGTGCGGAGACTTCTACGACGTCGTCCAGACGCCCGACCGGGTGGTGCACGTGTTGATCGGCGACGTCGCCGGACATGGTCCGCACGAGGCGGCGCTGGGCGCGGCATTGCGGATTGCGTTTCGTGCGCTCACCTTCGCCGGTGTGCACGGCGTCGAGCTGATGCGCCAGCTCGAACGGGTCTTGTATTCGGAACGAACCGACACCGGAATCTTCGCGACCGTGCTCGCCCTGGAGATTTCGCCGGACAGCCCCCGGGTCAGCGTCATCCGGGCCGGCCACCCGCCGATGTTGCTGCAGGCCGGAGGGACGGTGGAGTGGGTCGAACCGCCGGGTGGCCCGGCGCTGGGGCTGCGCGCCGGCGACTGGCCGTCCGAAGAGCTGCAGCTGTCCGCGGGCCAAGGCCTGCTGCTGCTGACCGACGGACTCTTCGAGGGATATTCCGGGGAAGGCGCCAAACGACTCGGCGAGGACGGTCTGCTCGCGCTGGCCCGGTCGCACGCGGATCAGCCCGGCCCCCAGTTCGTCGATGCGCTTATCAACGGCGCCCAAGAACTCGCTCAACCACGCGGCGGTCTCACCGATGACATCGCCGTCCTGCGTGTCGAGAGGACTGCGTGATGGCATCGCGCCCGCTGCGGCTCACCGAGCTCACCGTGCGGGGATGGCTGGCTCTGGTGCTGTGGGTGATGGGCGCCACGGTGCTGGTCGGGGCGTTGGTCGGCGCGGTGTTGCTGCATCGCACCGACCAGGTGTCTCGCCAGATGGCCGACGAGATTCAGCCGGCGCGCGTCGCGGCGGCCCGCATGCAGGCTGCCCTGCGTGACCAGGAGACGGGGATGCGCGGCTACCTGATCTCCGCCGACCGGCAATTCCTCGCGCCGTACTACGACGGGCAGCGCGCCGAACAGGCTGCCGCCGACGAGATTCGGCGATTGGTGGGCGGGCGCACGGAGCTGATCGCCGATCTGGACGCCATCGAAACGGCCGCGGCCGACTGGCGGACAAGCTATGCCGAGCCGCTGATCGCCAACGTGGCTCCCAAAACGCCGAGCGTCGTCAGTCCGCGCAAGGCCGATGAGGGCAAGACCAAATTCGACCATCTCCGTGAGCTTTTCGATGCGCAAAACACGCATCTGGCGGCGGCCACGGCGGCTGCGGAAAACGAGTTCAACGAGATCAACGGCTGGCGCGATTGGGTTCTGGGCGCGACGGTGCTGATCGTCGTGGGGGCAGCCGTGCTGCTGGGCCTGCTCAGCCGCGCCGCGATCACCCGGCCGATCGCGGCGCTGGCCGCGGCCTGCCGGCGGATCACCGAGGGCAACTTCGATGAAACGATCAAACCTCCGCGGCGGCCCAAGGACATTCGGAAGATGGCGATCGACGTGGAGGACATGCGCAAGCGCATCGTCGACGAACTCGCGGTGTCGCAGGCGGCCCAGGCGCAGCTGGATGAACAGACCGCCGAATTGCGCCGGTCCAACACCGAACTCGAGCAATTCGCCTACGTCGCATCCCATGATCTGCAGGAACCGCTGCGCAAGGTCGCCTCCTTCTGCCAACTGCTGGAACGGCGGTACGGCGACAAACTCGACGAGCGCGGTATCGAATACATCGGCTTCGCCGTCGACGGCGCCAAGCGGATGCAGGCGCTGATCAACGACCTGCTGACCTTCTCCCGCGTCGGCCGGCTGGGCACCACGGAAACCGAGGTCCAGCTCGACGTGACGCTGGACGCCGGCCTAGCCAATCTGGCCGCTGCCATCGAAGAGACCGAGGCCGAAATCGTGCGCCCGGCGCAGCCGCTCCCGCGGATCATCGGGGATCCGATGCTGCTGACCATGCTGTGGCAGAATCTCGTCGGCAACGCAATCAAGTTCCGGCACAAGGATCGTCGGCCCCGCGTCGTCATCGAATGCGCGCCTGGCACGGGCACTCACGACGGCCAATGGTTGCTGAGCGTGGCAGACAACGGCATCGGTATCCCGGAGGAATTCTCCGACAAGGTCTTCGTCATCTTCCAGCGGCTGCACGGCCGGGAGGTGTACGCCGGAACCGGAGTCGGCCTCGCGCTGGTCAAGAAGATCGTCGAGCATCACGGCGGCACCGTCCGGATCGACACGTCCTACACCGACGGGACCCGATTCGAAATCAGCCTGCCCATCCCCGAACAACTCGACGAAGCAGACTCGGTCGCTTTGGAAGGAGCGCATCAGTGACGACACCCGAAGGCAGGGCAATCGACATCCTGCTCGTCGAGGACGACCCGGGCGATGAGCTCATCACCCGGGAAGCGTTCGAGCACAACAAGCTGCAGAACCGGCTTCACGTGGCGCACGACGGGGAGGAAGGCCTCGACTACCTCTACCGGCGGGGCCAATTCGCCGACGCGCCGCGGCCCGATCTCATCCTGCTCGACCTGAATCTGCCCAAATACGACGGCCGCCAACTGCTGGAGAAGATCAAGTCCGATCCCGATTTGGCCCGCATCCCGGTCGTGGTGCTCACCACCTCCTCAGCCGAGGAAGACATCCTGAAAAGCTACAAGCTGCACGCGAACGCCTATGTCACCAAGCCGGTCGACCTGGACCAGTTCATGAAAGCCGTCCGCCAGATCGACGAGTTCTTCGTGCAGGTGGTGCGGTTGCCCAGCGGCGGCGTCTAAAGCTGCGACGCCCGTCGCCACCAACCAGAACGTCTATGTCACCGAGCACGACATGGTCAAGCTGACGCCGTGAGGGCCTACGGCGCGGGCTGCGCTGCGCCCAAATACTCCTCGGTGTGCTGGCCCAGGGCCGGGGGAGGTTCGGTGGCCCAGCCGGCCGATGCGGCCTCGAAGCTGGAATACCGTGCAGGAGTGCGGATCACCGTCACTTCGTCGGCGCCCTCGCCGACCGGCAGGGCCAGCTCGTTCTCGGCGAACAGCGCGGTGCTGACCACCTGCTTCCAGGTGTTGGCGTGGCAGGCCATCAGGCCGGCTTCCTGGAGCAGCTGCACCCATTCGTCGGCGGTCTTGGCGGCCAGCGCCTTCTCGAGTTCCTCGGTCAGCTCGGGATAATTGAGGGCGCGGGCGCGCTGGTCGGCGAACCGCTCGTCGTCGCGCATGTCGGGTCGGCCGATGATCTCGCACAGCTTGTCCCAGTGCTTGGGCACGTAGGCGCTGATCACCAGGTAGCCGTCAGCGGCCTTGAAGGCGTCCGAGGGTTGGGTGGCGAACCCAACACCCTTGCGCTTCTTGGACTTTGGCGCTGAATCGGGGGGCTTCGGGGCCTCGCTGGGCTTGTTCAGGTGGATGGTGAGCTGACTGGCCTGCAGGCTCACCGCGACGTCATACATGGCGACCCGCACCACGTCGGCGACTCCGTGCCGCTCGCGGTTGAGCAGCGCGGCCAACACCGCCTGGGCCAGCACGTGACCGCTGGCCGCATCCACGAGTTGGAACGGGATGATCTGGGGTTTGCCGGTGGGCGTGGGCATTCCGGTGGTCATGCCCGACTCGGCGGCCACCATCAGGTCGACGCCCGGCCGATTACCCTGTGGGCCGTTGCCGCCGTACGCCGAAAGGCGCGCATAGATGAGTTTGGGATTGCGCGATTGCAGCTCGTCGGGGCCCAGGCCCATGCGCTCCATGACGCCGGGCCGAAATCCTTCCAGCACAACCGCGGCAAGAAGTCGGTGATGGCCGACCTGCGCAGCGAGGACGCCAAGCAACAGATACTGCAACTCGTCGATACCGCAGACGTTGTCCTGGAAGGATTTCGGCCCGGCGTCATGGAGCGCATGGGCCTGGGCCCCGACGAGCTGCAATCGCGCAATCC
>NZ_LZKU01000081.1 GCF_001672975.1 Mycobacterium sp. 1465703.0 | reverse complement strand
GTGCCCTGGTGATGATGCCGGCCTTCTCACCCGCGATGCCGGCCAGGTCGTCGCCCAGGTATTCGACGTGATCGAGGGAGATCGGGGTGATGACCGCGACCGGGGCATTGATCACATTGGTGGCATCCCAGCGGCCACCCATCCCCACCTCGATCACGTCGAATACCTGGGCGACGACCTGGCCGGCATCGCGGGTGAGAAGGCCGGCATCATCACCAGGGCACCCGAGGATGCCCCCGATACCGTCGCCGTCATCGCGCGTCAGGCGCCCGAGGTGATGGAAGTGTTGCTGGCCCAGACCGTGCAGGCCGATGCCGCGGTGGCCCGCGAGGATTCCGAGTTCGCTGTGCTGGGTCGCCAGGTCGCGATCGGCGGACAGGTGCTGCAGCTGCAGGGCCTCGGTGGGGTGTATTCGGACGTGTATCTGCCCCTGCACGGCGAGCACCAGGCCCACAACGCCGTGCTGGCCCTCGCGGCGGTTGAGGCGTTCTTCGGCGCGGGCGCGCAGCATCAGCTCGACGTCGAGGCGGTTCGGGCCGGTTTCGCCGCCGTCGCCAGCCCCGGGCGGCTGGAGCGGATGCGCAGCGCACCCACGGTGTTCATCGACGCCGCGCACAATCCGGCCGGTGCCGCCGCGCTCGCGCAAACCCTGGCCGACGAGTTCGACTTCCGCTATCTCGTCGGTGTGCTCAGCGTCCTCGCCGACAAGGATATCGACGGCATCCTCGCCGCCCTGCAGCCGGTGTTCGACGCAATCGTGGTGACGCACAACGGATCCCCGCGGGCGCTCGACGTCGAGTCGCTGGCTTTGGCGGCCAGCGAACGGTTCGGACCCGACCGGGTGAGCACCGCCGAGAACCTGCGCGACGCCATCGATATCGCGACCGCACTGGTCGACGACGCCGCGGTGGAAGGGCCCGCGGAGGCCTTCTCCGGCAACGGGATCGTCATCACCGGCTCGGTCGTCACCGCCGGAGCGGCGCGGACCCTGTTCGGTCGTGATCCGCAATGACCGACATGCCCGAAAACCCCGAGGAACCGGCCCCGGCGGCACCGGCTGACCCGTGGCGCAGCTTCGGCGCGGTGATGGCCCTGACGCTGTTTCTGGAAGCGATCGTGGTGCTGCTGGCGATCCCGGTGGTGGGCGCCGTCGGCGGTGGGCTGACGACGGTGTCGCTGGTGTACCTGATCGGACTGGCCGTACTGCTGATCCTGATGGGCGGGCTGCAGCGCAAACCCTGGGCGATCTGGGCCAATCTGGGCGTGCAGGTGATCCTGCTGGCCGGCTTCGCGGTGTATCCCGGGGTGGGGTTCATCGGCCTGCTGTTCACCGCGTTGTGGGCCCTGATCGCCTACTTCCGCGCTGAGGTGCGGCGCAGGCAGGGGTAGGCCCAGCCGCCGTCGTCCGACTTCGTGCCGCCCGGTTATGTACGCTGTCGGCCGTGACCGAACGGACATTGGTACTGATCAAGCCCGACGGCGTCGAGCGCCGGCTGGTGGGGGAGATCATCGGCCGCATCGAGCGCAAAGGCCTTTCCATCGCGGAGCTGGATCTGCGGCACGTCAGCCGCGACGTCGCCGCCCAGCACTACGCGGAGCACGAGGGCAAGCCGTTCTTCGAGCCGCTGCTGGAGTTCATCACCTCGGGGCCGGTGATTGCCGCCATCGTGGAGGGGCCGCGGGCCATCGCGGCGTTTCGGCAGCTCGCGGGCGGTACCGATCCGGTGGAAAAGGCGATCCCGGGCACCATCCGGGGCGATTTCGCGCTGGAGACGCAGTTCAATCTGGTGCACGGCTCGGATTCGCTCGAGTCCGCCAAGCGCGAGATCGCGCTCTGGTTTCCCAACGCTTAGAGCTGCGGGGATAACGTCTCGGGCACCCTCGGTTCGGCGGGCTGACTCAGGTGTGGATGGGCCCGTGGCGCGATGTGGGATACTGGTCTCGGGTGAACGTCGCCGGACCGGCGTCGGACACCCGAATGAAGACTTAGACAAGCGCGACCATTGCCCTGTCGCCTTGGTTCGCTGCATGTCAGGCCGTCATTCAGCACGGCGCCGAGTGGGTCCTAACCTGGGCCGCTCGGGGCGAGACCATCACAAGCCCGGGAGAAGTGACCCGGGCCCATAGCGAAGCCCTCGCGTGGCCGCGTCGCAACGACGCGCCCGGGGGCTTGAGGAGAATACGTGGTAGACGGTGCACCGACTGCAGACCCATCAGAAGAATCGACTCGGCCCGAGGAACTGCCGGACCGCTTAAGAGTTCATTCACTGGCCCGAACGCTGGGGACCACCAGCAAGCGGGTGCTGGACGCACTGAGTGAGCTGGATGGGCGAATCCGCAGCGCACATTCCACCGTGGACCGCGACGACGCGGTGCGGGTTCGCGACCTGCTGGCGGCCGCGCCGGGCGCGGGGAGCCCGGAGAACGTGGACAGCGCGCCGGCGGCCGGCGGAACTGACGCTGACGCCGAGGAACCCGAATCCCGGCTGATGCTGCAGACCCCGGACAACGTCGAGCGGCCGCATTACATGCCGCTGTTCGTCGCGCCGCAGCCGATCGACACCCGCGAGGACGACACCGATGCCGACGAGGGCGCCGACACGGACGACTCGGACACCGATGATGACGAGCAGGGCGACCGGCCGTCGAACCGCCGACGCCGTCGTGGCCGTCGCGGTCGTGGCCGTGGACGCGGTGAGCAGGGTGGATCCGACGGCCAGGGGGACGGCGGCGACGACGACGAGGCGCAACCGCGCGGCAAGAAGGGCGCCCAGGCGGATTCCCGTGACGCCGAGGATTCCGACGATCAAGACGCCGACGACTCCGACGATTCCGATGACTCCGACAACGGTGACGACGCTTCGGGAGACGGCGCTAATCGCCGCCGTCGGCGCCGCCGCCGGCGCAAATCGGGCTCCAGCGACGACAACGACGAGGGATCGCCCGACGACCCGCCCAACACGGTGGTGCACGAGCGGCCGCCCCGTAACGGCAAGAACGGCGGCGATTCCGGCAGCTCGAACAACGAGATCAAGGGCATCGACGGCTCGACCCGGCTGGAGGCCAAGCGGCAACGGCGCCGCGACGGCCGCGACGCCGGACGGCGCCGCCCCCCGGTGCTGACCGAGGCCGAATTCTTGGCGCGCCGCGAGGCCGTCGAGCGGATGATGGTGGTGCGCGATCGGGTGCGCGCCGAGCAGCCGCACCAGGGTTCGCGCTACACCCAGATCGCAGTGCTCGAAGACGGCATTGTCGTCGAGCATTTCGTCACGTCGGCCGCGTCGGCCTCGCTGGTGGGCAACATCTACCTGGGCATCGTGCAGAACGTGTTGCCCTCGATGGAGGCGGCGTTCGTCGACATCGGCCGGGGCCGCAACGGTGTGCTCTACGCCGGCGAAGTCAACTGGGAAGCCGCCGGGCTCGGCGGGTCTGACCGCAAGATCGAACAGGCGCTCAAGCCCGGCGACTACGTCGTCGTCCAGGTCAGCAAGGACCCGGTCGGGCACAAGGGCGCCCGACTCACCACACAGGTGTCTCTGGCCGGCCGCTACCTGGTCTACGTGCCGGGGGCGTCGTCGACCGGGATCAGCCGCAAGCTGCCCGACACCGAACGCCAGCGGCTCAAAGAGATCCTGCGCGAAGTGGTGCCGTCCGACGCTGGTGTGATCATCCGGACCGCCTCGGAGGGCGTCAAAGAGGACGACATCCGCAGCGACGTCAGCCGCCTGCAGGAGCGCTGGAAGCAGATCGAGGCCAAGGCGATCGAGATCAAGGAGAAGGCTGCCGGTGCCGCGGTCGCCCTCTACGAAGAGCCCGACGTGCTGGTCAAGGTCATTCGCGACCTGTTCAACGAGGACTTCGCCGGCCTGGTCGTCTCCGGGGACGAGGCTTGGAACACGATTAACGATTACGTGAATTCCGTTGCGCCCGATCTGGTTTCGAAGCTGACGAAATACGAGCCGCCCGCCGGGCCGGACGGGCAGGCCGGGCCGGACGTGTTCGCGGTGCACCGCATCGACGAGCAGCTGGCCAAGGCGATGGAGCGCAAGGTGTGGCTGCCCTCGGGCGGCACGCTGGTCATCGACCGGACCGAGGCTATGACCGTGGTCGACGTCAACACCGGCAAGTTCACCGGATCCGGGGGCAACCTGGAGCAGACGGTCACCAAGAACAATCTCGAGGCGGCCGAGGAGATCGTGCGCCAGCTGCGGTTGCGAGACATCGGCGGCATCGTGGTCATCGACTTCATCGACATGGTGCTGGAGTCCAACCGCGACCTCGTGTTGCGGCGGCTGACCGAGGCGCTGGCCCGCGACCGCACCCGCCACCAGGTGTCCGAGGTGACCTCGCTCGGCCTGGTCCAGCTGACCCGCAAGCGGTTGGGTACCGGGCTGATCGAAGCCTTTTCGACGTCGTGTCCGAACTGTGGCGGCCGTGGCATCCTGCTGCACGCCGACCCGGTCGATTCGGCCCCCTCGAACGGTCGCAAGTCCGAATCCGGTGGTGGCCGTCGAGGCAGGCGCAAGAAGAACAAAACTGAGGAGCAGGTGGTGGCCAAGGTGCCCGCCCACTCTCCCGGCGAGCACCCGATGTTCAAGGCGATGGCCGCCGGCTCGTCGACCCAGACGGACTCCGAGGACGAAGAAACCGACGAGACCACCGGGGAAGCCACCGACGAGCTCGACCACAAGAGGGCGGCGCGTCCCGACGACGCCGCGGACACCGAGGACTTCGACGAGGACTCGGAAGACGAGGACTCGGAAGACGAGGACGCGGACGACGAGGACTCGGACGACGAGGACTCGGATGATGACGACGACGACCTCGATGACGACGAGGACATCGACGACGAGGAGGACCTCGGCGACGATGACGAGGATCTCGAACTCGACGACGACGACCTGGACACCGAAGATGACGAGTCCGACGACACCGATGTCCAGCCTTCCGTGCGGGACGATCAGGCCGGCCCGGGTCGCCCCCGGCGCCGACGTGCGGCGGGCAGGCCGGCCGGACCGCCGATCCATGCGGATTGAGCCGGTTGATCCGAAGGCACCGGCGGTGTCGGTTTGACCCTGTAGCCGCTGGTCACGTACCCTTGGACAGTTGTCGTCAGGCCGGGCAACTAAACTTTGGCCGGCGGCAGCGGGACTCCCGGGGAATCGGCGTAGGCCCGCAAACAAGACCCACCACGCGCACCGCGGCTGGTTCGTGCGCGACACGCAGAGCAGCGGCTAGCAGAAGGAGCAGGAGCAACGATGGCGACCTACGCAATCGTGAAGACGGGCGGCAAGCAGTACAAGGTCGCCGTCGGGGACGTGGTCAAGGTCGAGAAGCTCGAATCCGAGCCCGGCTCGAACGTGTCGCTGCCGGTCGCCCTGGTGGTGGATGGTGCCAAGGTGACCACCGACGCGGCCGCGCTGGCCAAGGTCGCGGTGACCGGCGAGGTGCTCGAGCACACCAAGGGCCCCAAGATCCGTATCCACAAGTTCCGGAACAAGACCGGTTACCACAAGCGTCAGGGACACCGTCAGCAGTTGACGGTCCTGAAGGTCACCGGCATCAAGTAGCAGAGGCGATAGACATGGCACACAAGAAGGGCGCTTCCAGCTCGCGCAACGGTCGCGATTCTGCCGCGCAGCGGCTGGGCGTGAAGCGATTCGGCGGCCAGATCGTCAAGGCCGGCGAGATCATCGTTCGGCAGCGCGGCACCAAGTTCCACCCGGGCGCCGGTGTCGGGCGCGGTGGGGACGACACGTTGTTCGCCAAGGAAGCCGGCGCCGTCGAGTTCGGCATCAAGCGCGGCCGCAAGACCGTCAACATCGTGGCCGCCGGACAAGCCACCGACTGACCCGTGTTTCCGGGCCCAGCCCGGTAATTTCGGCGCCCGGTGGTAGGTGAGAGGATCCACGATGCCTCGGTTCGTCGACCGCGTCGTCATCCATGCGCGCGCCGGTTCTGGGGGTAACGGCTGCGCCTCGGTTCATCGCGAGAAGTTCAAACCGCTCGGCGGCCCCGACGGTGGCAATGGCGGCCGCGGCGGCAGCATCGTCTTCGTCGTCGATCCGCAGGTGCACACCCTGCTCGACTTCCATTTCCATCCGCACGTCACCGCGCCCTCGGGCAAGCAGGGGATGGGCAACAACCGCGACGGCGCCGCCGGCGCCGACCTGGAAGTCAAAGTGCCCGACGGCACCGTCGTGCTGGACGAAAATGGTCGGCTGCTGGCCGACCTGGTCGGCGCGGGCACCCGGTTCGAAGCCGCCGCGGGCGGACGGGGCGGACTGGGCAACGCCGCTTTGGCTTCGCGCGCACGGAAGGCTCCCGGCTTCGCCCTGCTGGGCGAGCAGGGCCAGACCCGCGACCTGACGCTGGAACTCAAGACCGTCGCCGATGCCGGCTTGATCGGCTTCCCCTCGGCCGGCAAATCTTCGCTGGTGTCGGCGATCTCGGCGGCCAAGCCCAAGATCGCCGACTACCCGTTCACCACGCTGGTTCCCAACCTCGGCGTGGTGTCGGCGGGCGAGCACACCTTCACCGTCGCCGACGTGCCCGGCCTGATCCCCGGCGCGTCCCAGGGTCGCGGACTGGGCCTGGACTTCCTCCGGCATATCGAGCGATGCGCCGTGCTGGTGCATGTCGTCGACTGCGCCACCGCGGAACCGGGCCGTGACCCGATCACCGATATCGACGCGTTGGAGGCCGAACTCGCCGCATATACCCCTACCCTGCAAGGGGATGTGACGTTGGGCGATTTAACCGAGCGCCCCCGCGCGGTGGTGCTCAACAAGATCGATGTTCCCGAGGCACGCGAGCTTGCCGAATTCGTCCACGACGAGATCGCCGCGCGTGGCTGGCCGGTGTTCCTGGTGTCGACCGTTGCACGAGAAGGCCTACAGCCGTTGACCTTCGGCTTGTGGCAGATGATCTCCGACTACCAGGCCGCCCAGCCCGAGATCGTGCCGCGGCGTCCGGTGATTCGTCCGGTTCCCGTCGACGACAGCGGCTTCAGCGTCGAGCCGGATCCGCAGCAACCGGGCGCCTTCGTGGTCAGCGGCGCGCGCCCCGAACGTTGGATCCGGCAGACCAACTTCGACAATGACGAAGCCGTGGGGTATCTCGCCGACCGGCTGGCCCGCCTCGGTGTCGAAGAGGAGTTGCTGCGGCTGGGTGCCCGCCCCGGCTGTGCGGTAACCATCGGGGACATGACGTTCGATTGGGAGCCGCAAACGCCTGCCGGACAACAGGTTGCGATGTCTGGTCGCGGCACGGATGCGCGGTTGGAGCGCACCGAGCGGGTTGGTGCCGCCGAACGCAAGGCGGCCCGGCGACAGCGCCGCGAACGCGGTGAGGAGTCGTGAGCGAGCACCGCGACGTCATCCGCACCGCCCGCAGCCTGGTGGTCAAGGTGGGAACCAACGCACTGACCACGCCGGCCGGGGTGTTCGACGCCGGCCGGTTGGCCGGGCTCGCCGACGCGATCGAAGCGCGGATGAAGGCGGGTACCGACGTTGTCATCGTGTCGTCGGGTGCCATTGCCGCCGGCATCGAGCCCCTCGGATTATCCCGTCGCCCAAGAGATTTGGCGACCAAGCAGGCGGCCGCCAGCGTAGGCCAGGTGGCACTGGTCAATTCGTGGAGCGCTGCCTTCGCGCGCTATGGCCGCACCGTCGGGCAGGTGCTGTTGAGCGCACACGACATCTCGATGCGGGCCCAGCACACCAACGCCCAGCGCACGCTGGATCGGCTGCGCGCGCTGCATGCCGTCGCGATCGTCAATGAAAACGATACGGTGGCCACCAACGAGATCCGGTTCGGCGACAACGACCGACTCTCGGCGCTGGTGGCTCACCTGGTCGGCGCCGAGGCGCTGGTGTTGCTGTCCGACATCGACGGGCTCTACGACTCCGATCCGCGAAAGACCAAGGACGCAAGGTTCATCCCGGAGGTGTCGAGCTCCGCGGATCTGATCGGCGTAATCGCCGGGCCGGGAAGCGATTTGGGCACCGGCGGAATGACCTCGAAGATGTCTTCGGCGCTGCTGGCCGCCGATGCCGGTGTGCCGGTGCTGCTGGCCGCCGCCGCCGATGCCGCCCCCGCGCTCACCGACGCTTCGGTGGGCACGGTGTTCGCCGCGCGGCCGGCACGGATGTCGGCGCGGCGGTTCTGGGTGCGTTACGCCGCCGAGGCGGCCGGGGAGCTGATCCTGGACGAGGGCGCGGTGCGTGCGGTGGTGCGGCAGCGTCGCTCGCTGCTGCCCGCAGGGATCACCGCGGTCTCCGGCCGGTTCTACGGCGGAGATGTGGTCGAATTGCGGGGCCCGGACGGGTTGATCGTGGCCCGTGGCGTGGTCGCCTACGACGCAACTGAACTTGCCACCATGATGGGCCGCTCAACTTCTGAGCTGCCCGGCGAGCTGCGCAGGCCCGCGGTACACGCCGACGATCTGGTCGCCGTCTAGCGGCCGACCCAGGTCTGCGCCGTGGCTAGCGGCATCTGGGATCAATAGGACTTTTCCAAACGTGCTAGCGCATGCGCTAGCACGTTTGGGATTCATCTCGTGGTCGGACAATCGGACCACCGCGTCGGGGCGGGTCAGCGCTACGAGGTCGGCTTGAGATACAGTGCACCCCAGACGATTTGGGCCAGAGTGTCGGCCAGCTCGGCGTCGTAGTCGGGCGGCTTCGCCGGCAGGTTCTGCTGGCAGGCCCGCTCGACCATCCAGGTCAGCGCGCTGGCGGTGGTCAGCGCGGCCAGCCCGGGACGGATGGAGCCGTCGGCCTGGCCGTCTTCGATGACGCGGGTGAGCTGCTCCGAAATCCCGGTCAGCAGTTCGCGATACGTTTCCGCCGTCGGCGGATCGTAGGCGGCCATTTCGTTGAGCGCGACGAGCACCGCTTGATGCCGCCGATAAGTGGCGATGATGCGGCTCATGGCGGTCCGCACATCGTCGGGGTCATGCCGCCCTGCCACGCTCCACCAGCTCCGCGCGCCGTCGGTCAGATCGCCGAACACCTGACCCGCGAGCCGCCGTAGCAGATGACCCTTGTCCTCGAAGTAAATGTAGAAGCTGGCCCGCGAAATGCCGGCCTCGCTCGACAACCGATCCACGCTGAGCTCGGTGAAGCTCGCGCCCTCGCGCATCAGCCGTTCGGTGGCATCCAGCAGCCGGCGCTCCATCTGCTCGCGTCGCTGCTCTCGGGCCACGGCGCGGTGGCCCTGCGGCTTGCGCGTGAGCGATGGCATGTGCCGAGCATAGCCGAGTTTTCGACATGTTGACTAGACATAGTGTCTAGGCATATTGTCGCGGAGAGTTCTGTGATCGGGGTCATACGAGATGGAGGATCACCACCATGGCCGTGCTGACGGGTGAGTCCGGGACCGATAAGTCGGGTCGTGCCTACGACGAGATCGATCTGTCCTCGCGGGCGTTTTGGTCCACGACCGCGGCGGACCGGGAACGCTCCTTCGCGGTGCTGCGGGCCGAGCGTCCGGTGAGCTGGCATCCGCCGGTTGAAGACTCGCTGATGCCCGATCCGGCCGTTCCGGGCTTCTGGGCTGTCACCCGGCGCTCCGACATCGTCACGGTCAGCCGCAACAACGACGTCTTCCTGTCCGGCCGCGGGGTGATGTTCGAGAGCATTCCGGTGGAACTGCTCGAGGCGTCACAGTCGTTCCTGGCGATGGACCCGCCGCGGCACACCAAGTTGCGCAAGCTCGCTCACGCCGCGCTCAGCCCCCGCCAGGTCCGCCGCATCGAAGACTCGATCAGGGCCAACGCGAAAACCATCGTCGAGGAACTGCAGGCCGCCGGCAGCGGTGCGGACTTCGTCGACCGTTGCGCCAAAGAACTGCCCATCCGCACCCTGTCGGACATGATGGGGATTCCGGAATCCGAGCGTGAGCGCATGGCGCACGCCACCGACGCCCTGGTCTCGTGGGCGGACCCGGACTTCCTCAACGGGCGCCCGGCGATGGAAGTCCTGGTGGAAAACCAGCTGTATCTGCACCAGGTCGTCGGCACCCTGGCCACCCAACGTCGCGAGCACCCCGGTGACGACCTGATCAGCAGCCTGGTCACCGCCGAGGTGGACGGCGACCGCCTGGAAGACGCGGAGGTGGCGGCGTTCTTCGTGCTGCTCTCCGTGGCGGGCAACGACACCACCCGGCAGACCATCAGCCACACGCTGCGCGCCCTCACCGACTTCCCCGGCCAGAAGGCTTGGCTGCTCGAGGATTTCGACAACCGCATCGGCACCGCCATCGAGGAGTTCATCCGGTGGGCGACGCCGGTGATGACCTTCCGCCGCACGGCGGCAACGGATGTCGAGCTGGGCGGTCAGACCATTCTGGCGGGCGAGAAGGTGGTCATGTTCTATCCGTCCGGCAACTGGGACACCGAGGCGTTCGACCACCCGGAACGCCTGACCTTGGGTCGCGACCCCAATCCGCACGTTGGCTTCGGAGGCGGCGGACTGCACTTCTGCCTCGGTGCACACGTGGCCCGAGCACAGCTGCGGGCCATCTTCGGCGAGCTGTTCCGTCAACTGCCGGACATCCAAGCGGGCGAACCCGCCTATTTGGCAGGCAACTTCGTGCACGCCATCCGCAGCATGCCGTGCACCTTCTAATGCGTTGGCAGGGGCGATAATTCGTCGCCAAGCAGAGCCAACAACTCCGAGCATCCGCCGTCGACCTTGACTGTGGCCAGGTCATCGCCGCGGGTGACACCACGGTTGACGATGGCCACCGGGATACCCAGCGCGGCGGCGTGACGCACAAACCGGTAACCGGAAAACACGGTCAGCGACGAGCCCACGACCAGCAGCGCATCGGCCCGCTCGATCAGTTGATAGGCCGCTGCCACAACGTCTTTGGCGACGCTTTCGCCGAAGTAGACGATGTCGGGCTTGAGCATGCCGCCGCAGTCCAAGCAATCGAGATAACGAAACGACGCGGTATCGGCGACGACCGCATCGGCATCGGGTGCCACCGCCAGTCCACCGATCGCTTCGGCACGCTCGATGAACCCGGGGTTGAGCGCTTCCAGCCGCTCGGCCAGTGCGGCACGGGTCATGGTGGATCCGCAGGTCAGGCAGATGACCCGCGCATAGGTGCCGTGCAGATTGATGACGTTTCGGCTGCCCGCCTTGCTGTGCAGCAGATCGACGTTCTGCGTGATCACGCCGGTGACCACCGATGCGTCCTCCAATGCGGCCAGCGCCCGGTGGCCGGCGTTGGGCAGAGTGTCGTTCATGTGCCGCCAGCCGACGTGGTTGCGTGCCCAGTACCGCTGCCGAAAAACCGGGTCGCTGGTGAACTGGCGGATGGTCATGGGGTTGCTCGGCGGCGAATCGGGCCCGCGGTAGTCGGGAATGCCCGAATCGGTGGAGATGCCCGCCCCGGTCAGCACCGCGATCCGGCGACCAGCCAGCAGAGTGACCAGTTCAGGCGATTCTGCGCAGCCGACGGTCACTTATTCAGAGTACGGAGATTCAGCCCAGGCAGTCCGCTGCGGTCGTGAGCTCGGCTGACATGTTTTGCTGCATCATCTTGCACGCCGCCTCGCCCAGGTCCGGGTCGATGTGTGCGACGGCGTCGGTCGGGATCACCACAGGAAAGTGCCGCACGTAGGCATCCAGGGCCGTGTACAGGATGCATTGCTCGGTGACCTGGCCGGTGATGATCAACCGCTTGGTTTCCAGCCGGTTGAGCAGATACGCCAGCGCCGTCGCATAGAACGCGCTGTGCCGGACCTTGGTCATCACGCGGCACCCCTCGGTCGGCAGGATCGGCTTCACCAGATCGGGCCGGGCTCCGTCGCATCCAGCACGGACGATGTCGGAGAACTGCGCGGTAAAATCGCCATAGTTGTCGTTGACGTACACCAGATCGACGTCGTCGCGTTCCCGCGCCCGGCGAACCAAGTCGGTCAAAGGCTCGATGATCTTCTCGACATTGGGTATTAAATCTTCAGCGTCGGGATGCTGATATGTGTTCATCATGTCGACCACTAGAAGGGCAGTGTCGCTCATGGCGTCGGGGATACCCGACGGTGACGAGTTGACACGCACCGGACGACTTTGGAAGGGCGATGGATTTCTATAACGCTTACAGCCAGGGCTTTGCCCGCGTCGCCGCGTGCACGCACCACACGTTCATCGGTGACCCGGCCGCCAATGCCGAATCGGTGCTGCGGATCGCCCGGGAGTGCCACGACGACGCTGTCGCGCTGGCCGTCTTTCCGGAACTGACGCTCTCCGGCTATTCCATCGAAGACATCGTGCTGCAGGACTTGTTGCTCGATGACGTCGAGAAGGCCATCGCCGAGATTGTCGAGGCTTCGGAAGAGTTGCTGCCCGTGTTGGTCGTCGGTGCCCCACTGCGTCATCGGCACCGGATCTATAACGCCGCGGTGGTCATCCACCACGGTTCGGTGCTGGGGGTGGCGCCGAAGTCGTACCTGCCCACCTATCGGGAGTTCTACGAGCGGCGCCAGATCGCACCGGGAGACGACGAGCGCGGCACCATCCGCGTTGCCGGGGTCGACGTGCCGTTCGGCCCCGACCTGCTCTTCGAGGCGTCCGACCTGCCCGGCTTTGTGCTGCACGTGGAAATCTGCGAGGACATGTTCGTGCCGATTCCGCCCAGCGCACAGGCGGCGCTGGCGGGGGCGACGGTGCTGGCCAACCTGTCCGGCAGCCCGATCACGATCGGCCGGGCCGAGGACCGCTGCCTGCTGGCCCGTTCGGCGTCGTCGCGTTGCCTCGCCGCCTATGTTTATTCGGCTGCCGGGGAAGGCGAATCGACGACCGATCTGGCCTGGGACGGTCAGACCATGGTGTTCGAAAACGGCGTGATGCTCGCCCAGTCGGAGCGCTTTCCCAAAGGGGAGCGCCGCAGCGTCGCCGACATCGACATCGAACTGCTCCGCTCCGAACGGCTCCGTATGGGCACCTTCGACGACAACCGGCGCCACCACCAGGCGGCGACGGAATCGTTCCGGCGCATCGAGTTCCGGCTCGACCCACCGGGGGGCGACATCGGACTGTGGCGCGATATCGAACGCTTCCCCTTCGTTCCCGCCGATCCGCAACGGCTGGAACAGGATTGCTTCGAGGGCTACAACATTCAGGTAGCCGGTCTCGAACAGCGGTTGCGAGCGCTGGATTTCCCCAAGGTCGTCATCGGGATCTCCGGAGGGCTGGACTCGACGCACGCCCTGATCGTTGCCGCGCGTGCGATGGATCGCGAACAGCGCCCGCGCAGCGACATTCTGGCGTTCACGCTGCCCGGCTTTGCGACCGGGGACCGCACCAAACGCAATGCGGCGAAGCTGTGCGAGACGCTGGGTGTGACGTTCGCCGAGATCGACATCCGTGAGACCGCGGAGTTGATGCTCAAGCAGATGGATCACCCGTTCGCGCGTGGCGAGAAGGTGTATGACGTCACCTTCGAAAACGTCCAGGCCGGTTTGCGCACCGACTACCTGTTCCGGTTGGCCAACCAGCGTGGCGGCATCGTGCTGGGCACCGGCGACCTGTCCGAGCTCGGCTTGGGCTGGTCGACCTACGGTGTCGGCGATCAGATGTCGCACTACAACGTCAACGCCGGCGTGCCCAAAACCCTTGTTCAGCACTTGATCCGCTGGGTGATCTCCTCGGAGCAGTTCGAGCCGGAGGTCAGCGAGGTGTTGCAGTCGGTGCTCGATACGGAGATCACCCCGGAGCTCGTTCCCAGCGGCGAGGAGGAAGAGCTGCAGAGCAGCGAGGCGAAAGTGGGCCCGTTTGCGCTGCAAGACTTTTCACTGTTCCATGTGCTGCGTTTCGGCTTCCGGCCGTCGAAGATCGCTTTCCTGGCCTGGCATGCGTGGAGCGATCCCGAACGCGGCATCTGGCCGCCCGGCTTCCCCGAGGACAAACGGCCGTCCTACTCGCTGAAGGAAATTCGGCATTGGCTGCAGGTTTTCGTGCAGCGGTTCTATTCGTTCAGCCAGTTCAAGCGCTCGGCCCTGCCGAATGGACCGAAGGTGTCGCACGGTGGTTCGCTGTCACCGCGGGGAGATTGGCGCGCCCCGTCGGATATGTCCGCCCGCATCTGGCTCGACGAGATCGAACGCGAAATCCCCGAGGACTAGCACGCACTCGTGAGCCCGCCCGGAATCACCGAGCGGGCTCCGAGCGTCGGGCTCAGGCCTTCGCGCGGCGCCAGCCCTGGTACTGCAGTTCGGCGAACACCAGCGTGTAGGCGCCGGCCGCCAGATTCAGCACCACGCCGGTCGAGGTCAACGGAAAGACGTCCGCCAGCACCAGGACGACGGCGGCCACCGTGTACGCCACGTTGGCGATGATGACGCCCATGCCGGCGCGCCGCACCGACGGCAGGGCGGCCAGCCCGAACACGACGACGCCGTAGCCGATCAAGAACGCCCCCATGCCGTACTCGAACGCCTTCGTGGTGCCCGAGATGTCGGCGAGCCAGCCGGCCAACGGCATACCGGCCAGGCCGACCAGCCCGCTGATGGCGGCGTCGGCCCGCATGGCAAGGCGTAGCAAACCGTCCCGGGTGGCCGTGCGGTCGATCGTGATTGCGGACATGATGTTCCTTTCTCGATGGCGGACTGCGATCGCCACCGACGCTGCTCGCGAACCACTGCCAGATCGACGCCAGGCGCTGCCAAACACTGCCAACCGCAGGTCAGAGGGATGAACGGGTCACCACGAATACCGCGCAACGGGTTGCAGCGCGGCGATGGGCGGCCTACCTAATTCGTTCGCCGGCCAGCCCGACACGGCAGCCGTACACGGTCACCACTGTGCTGCTAGCACGACCTCGCGAACACGAGCCAGCGCGTCGGCGAGCTCCGCATGCGGTGGCGTGCCCAATGCGAGTCGCAGGGCATTCGCGGGATATTGCGTAACGCAGAAGGCATCGGCGGTCGATACGAGAATGCCGTTGTTCGCCAGCTCGTGTGCGATGGCATCACCGCGTACGCTTTCCGGCAGCCGCAGCCAGCCGTAATAACACGAAGCGGGGCCGTGATAGTCGAGGCCCTGCAAGGCGTGGTGAGCAATCTGCTGCCGCTCGCGTGCATCGATACGGCGTCTCTTTTCGAGTCGAGTGACGGTACCGTCGCTCAGCCAACCCGTCACGAGTGCCGATACCAGACTCGAGGTGCCCCAGCTTGATGTGCGCACTGCTTGTTTAGCGGAGGTGATGTAGCCGTCCGGCACGACGACGAACCCGAACCGTAGCCCGGTGGCAAGGTTTTTCGAAAGGCTTGCGACATGCAGTGTGCGTTCCGGCGCCAACGTGTACAGGGTTGGGCCGCAGTGCGGTTCCAGAAAGGCGTAGGTTCCGTCCTCGATCACTGCGCAGTCGTACTGCCGCGCAATGTCGACCAGGCGAGCGCGCTGCGGTTGCGACATCGTGTAGCCGAGCGGGTTGTGCAGCGTTGGGATCGTGTAGATGGCGGCGACTCGCCGGCGGGAGCACAGCTTTGCCAGGGCGTCCAGATCTGGACCGCCCGGGTCGGATGAGAACGGTGCCAATTCCAGCGCGCGGTCACCGGCCTGAAGCTTGATCCCGGGATAAGTCAGCTCGTCAACAGCAATGACCGACCCTGGTCGCGTCAGCACGCGCAGTGCGACGTCAAGTCCGTGCTGGGATCCGGCGGCCAGCACAATGTTGTCGGGCGGCACGTCGATCCCGCGGTCGAGGACATAGGTAGCGACCGCGGCTTTCTCCACGGTCCGTCCCCCGGGAGCATGCTGGATGAGCAGCGACTGCAGGTCACCCGTCGCAGCCAGTTGCCGCAGAGCCTCCCGCAGCTGCTCGGCCTGGTCGTCGGCGAGCGGCTGGTTGAACGATAAGTCGGCAATGCGGGCTGCCAAGGGAATTCGACGCCCATCCAACCCGCCGTAGCCACCCTGGTCGCGAACGAAAGTGCCGCGGCCAGGCTCGCCCGCGACGAGGCCGGCACGTGCAAGGTGGGCGTACACGCGCGTTGCGGTAGCCAATGCGATGCCGTGGCGGCGTGCGAGATCACGGTGAGTCGGCAGGCGAGTACCGGGCGCCAGCCGACCATCGAGGATCTCAGCGGTCAATCGATCCACGATCTCGGAGTAGCGGCTGGTCGGCACGGCTTATCCGCCTTGTATCTAGGACAATTTCTCGATTGTTCTACCACGCCTGGATACGCTAGCGGAAGTCCGTCAACCAACCGCTGGGTTGGTCAGGCCATCCGGCACCGGTTGAGTGTCGGCCAAGATAGGAGTAGTCGATGCCTGAGATCGAGACCAGTTCCGGCACAATCTATTACGAAGAATCGGGGCCAAAGAACGGCCGGCCGGTGGTGTTCGTGCACGGCTACATGATGGCGGGCGATGTGTGGCGCGAGGTGAGTGCACAACTTGCCGCGCTCGGGTTACGGTGCATCGCCCCAACCTGGCCGATGGGTGCGCACCCGCAGCCATTGCGCCCTGGGGCCGACCGAACCATCGCCGGAGTCGCCGACATCGTCGCACAGGTGCTTGCGGCGCTCGGCCTGGAAGACGTGGTGCTGGTCGGCAACGACTCCGGGGGTGTGGTAACGCAACTGGCTGCTGTGCATCACCCCGAGCGGATCGGTGCCATCGTGTTGACGAGTTGCGATGCGTTCGAACACTTTCCGCCACCGATCTTGCAGCCGATGATCGCAGCGGCGAAGTCCAAAATGCTATTCCGGATAGCGCTGCAGGCAATGCGGCTGCCCAGCGTACGCAAGCGCGCGTATGGCGGCTTGGCGCACAAGGACATCGACGATCTCGCCCGGGATTGGGTGAGTTCGGCGCTTCGCGCCTCAGCCGTCGCAGAGGATCTACGCCAGCTGACCCTGTCGTTCCGTACGGAGGTCACCACAGGCGTCGCTGCGCGGTTGCCTGAGTTCGACAAGCCCGCCCTCATCGCGTGGTCGGCAGATGACGTGTTCTTTGAGGTCGAGGATGGCGAACGGCTGGCCGCCACGATTCCTAACGCCCGGCTCGAGGTGATCGAGGGGGCGCGCACGTTTTCGATGGTGGATCGGCCGGCTCGGCTTGCCGACTTGCTGTCGACGATTGCCGTGCGCACCTAGCCGCGGACGTGCGAGGCAGATCAAGATGACCCTGACTCACCCGTTTGACATGGCCATTCAGCTAGAGGCCGGCGAGGGCAACCTGAGGCGTGGACGAACTCATCCGAAATGGGCATCCATGGTGGGCCCATTCGGCGGAATCACCGCTGCTGTTCTGGTGCAAGCCGTCCAGACACACCCGAGCCGCATAGGTGAGCCCCTGGCGCTGACTGTCAACTTTGCCGCCCCCATTTCCGACGGCGACTTCGACATCTCGCTCTGTGCTGCGCGCACCAATCGCACCACTCAGCATTGGATGCTTGATCTGAGGCAAGCCGGCCAAGTCAAGACGACCGCAACCGCGCTGTTCGGAATCCGGCGCGACAGTTGGGAAGATACCGAAGCTCGCCCCCCGGTTGCCCCGCCGCCAGAGCGGCTTACCCCCGACAGGGCTCAGGGCGACTTTGTGGGCTGGGCACGTCTGTTCGACCTCAGGTTCGCCGAGGGTGGCTTTCCGGGCAAGGGTGCAGCGCTCAGTCCGTCCGCGGTGACCACAATGTGGATGCGCGACAATGCAAAACGCCGCATTGACTATCCGGCGATCGCGGCGTTATGCGACATTTTTTGTCCGCGTGCTTTCCTGCGCCATGGCGGGGCCATTCCTGCCGGAACGGTGTCGCTCACTACGTATTTCCATGCCGACCAGCACCAGCTTGAGGCGCTCGCCGGGGACTACA
This sequence comes from Mycobacterium sp. 1465703.0, assembly GCF_001672975.1. GTDB lineage: Bacteria > Actinomycetota > Actinomycetes > Mycobacteriales > Mycobacteriaceae > Mycobacterium. The sequence goes on along the minus strand of NZ_LZKU01000081.1, from coordinate 5,702 downwards.
TCCTGGGTACCGCTCGGGCCAATCGCTTTTCCCGCGGTTACTTCGACCAAAGCGCACAACTGTGGAGCCGCGATGGCGTGCTACTGGCCACCTCGCACCAGATCGTCTACTTCAAAGGTTAAGTGCACGTGGCTATGCCGCGCCGAACCCATCCGAGAAGGGAACCGCATGTCCGCCAACACGATGAGCCGAGCGGATCGCCGCGACGGGCTGTTGCGGTTCGCAATGTGTGCCGATGCAGTCATAAGCGGCTTTTTCGGCGTGGCAGGGCTAACCGGCTGGATAGCCGAGTTCATCGGTGCCCCAGAAGTGTTCGAGTACGGCGTACCCGCCTTCTTCGTCGGCTACGGGGTCATCGTGCTTGGGCTAGCCCGGCTGCCATCTGTGCGCCGCGCCGGCATGGGTGTCGTCGTTGCCAACATGCTGTATACGGTGGGGGCCGCCGCCCTGGTGCTTGCGGATGTCTTCCCGTTTACGGCCGCTGGCAGGAGTTTCACAATGGCGACCGCCGCCTACACGCTGTTGTTCGCGACGCTTCAATACTTTGGCTGGCGCCGCAGCACGACGCCGATACGCCGAACAGGGCTGGTATCAGGAGGATTGTCGTGTCTCTGACGGTATGTGACAGCGCCGATCTCTCCCCGGCCCCATCCGGTGCGATAGCGGGTCGACGACCTTTAGTGCGGGTCCGCAAAGTTTGTGTGACCGATGGCGCCGCGCTGGTTGCGATGCATGGCCGTTGTAGCCCGGCAACCCGCTACTCCCGGTGGCTCGCACCAAGTGCGATCTTCCCGCAGCGCTATCTGCAGTCTCTGCTGGCCGGCGGCAACGAGCATTTCGCGGTTGTCGCGGTCCTCGATAGCCGTCCTGGCGATGTGGTCGGCTTCGCCAGTGCCGCTTTGGCGTCGGATGGCTTCAGGGAGTTGGGCTTTTTGGTGGAGGACCGCTATCAGACGCGGGGCATCGGTTCCATGATGCTTGAATCCCTCATCGATCTTTGCGGACATCACGAAGGCCTTTGTGTTTCTGCGCTTGCCGACAACTATTGGCTGCTGGGCAAACTCGCGAAATTTGGCACAGTGGTGTCGGGAATGGACCACGGCATCATCCGTGCCCGCGTTGTCCGACACCCGCGAGAACTCACTTCGAACGTCGAGACGGTGAATTGCTGTGCACTATGAATACGCCGTTTCCCCGGAGTGGCTGACGACGACGAGTCGGCCGCACCCGCTTCGCTGTGCGCTCAGCGTGTATCCGCTGGTCGAAACGAAAGAAGCTCGTTACGGTGACATGGATGTCAATGGCCACCTCAACCATTTGGCGTTGGAAGCCCTACACGAAGATGCGCGAGCGCGAATCAACGAGCAATATGTCCCTGGGACATACGATCCGACGAACCGCGCTTTGCGGCTAGTGACTTCTCAAAACGTGGTGCACTTCCTGGCGGAGGCGTTTTGGCCCGCAACAATCAAGGTAGGCATCGGTATTGGTGGCGTTGGCCGTAGCTCGGTCGTCGTATCCTCTGGCCTGTTTCTCAACGATAGGTGTCTTAGTGTGTGCGACATGACCCTCGTCCTCGTGGGAGATATGGGCCCAGTCGCTTTTCCCGACTACAACCGGGAATTGATGCGAAAGTTGTTGCTGAGACTCCGATGAGCGCCAAATCGCAGAGCGCGGGATCCAACGTTCGCAGTCGCGGACACAGACAGGAGAGCGTCATGACTCGAGCTGGTCACTATGAGCGGTTCCTCGCCTTGCATCAGCAGCCGGAAGCATTCGTGATGCCCAATGCATGGGACGGACTGTCTGCACTGATCTTCAAGAACGCCGGTTTCGCGGCGCTAGGCACCTCGTCGGCGGCGCTGGCCGCCGCGCTGGGACGCCAGGACGGGCGCCATACCCTCAGCGCCGCCGAGCATCTGGCGCACGCCAAGTTACTCATGGAAGTCAGCGGCTTGCCGGTGAACGGCGACTTCGAGGACGGCTACGGCGCGACGCCCGAAGAGGTCGCGGCGACGGTGCGCGGCGCGATCGATAGCGGTCTGGCCGGCATCGGAGTGGAGGACACCTCCGGCGACCCGGCCAACCCCATCCGTGGATTCGATGACGCCGTTGCGCGACTACGTGCGGCCGCGCAGGCCGCGAGGGGCCGCATCGTGCTTACCGGGCGAACCGACAATTTCTTGCATGGCCGCAACGACCTCGATGACACGATCCGCCGGCTCACTGCGTTCGCGGAGGTCGGTGCCGACGTCCTGTACGCCCCATACCCGCCCGACATGGCGGCCGTCGCGGCGATTGTGCAAGCGGTCGCCCCGAAGCCGGTCAACATCGTCGTGGGTACCAAGTCGGAGACGCCGACGGTGGCGCAATTATCGGCAGCTGGAGTCAAGCGCATCAGCACAGGCTCCGCGCTCTACACCCATGCCGCCGCGGCAGTGCAATCCGCCGCATTGGCGCTCATCCGAGGGGATATTGCCACCGCGACAAGCGGAATGACGCTGCGCGAGGTCGTCGCCCTGATGCCGGAAGGCTAGCGCTCGTAGGTTCCGGTCAGCGTGCCCCGGGCGAGCACGTGTCCAAGCATCGCGGCCAGCAGTCCCTTGGCGGTGGTCACGGTGTCCGGGAGGACGGCGTCGAGCGCGAAAACGTGAAAGCGGTAGTGGTGTGGCCCGTGGCCGGGAATCGGCCGTGGGCCGGCGTAGCCGTGGTGACCGACGTCGGCCCGCAGGAAGCGGATTCCCGCGCATCCCGGTTGCAGTGCGCCCGCGGCCACGCCGTCGACGCGCGGTTCGATCACCGCGGCGGTGTGCACGAGCGGGCGGGGGAGCGGGACGTCGACGTCGTCGATGAGGAGCGCCAGCTGACGCGCGCCGGGCGGTGGTGCCGTCCAGCGCAACGGCGGTGACGTGTTCTCGCCCACGCCCTTGCCCGCGCTGGACGCCGGCATGGCACCGCCGTCGGCGAACGCGGCGCTGGTGACCGTGATGGTGGTGGGTGCGGCGAATGCGCTACCGGCGAGCGGACTTCGATGGGCACCCGCGCGCACGCCGCGCAGCATTCTGCCCAGCCGCTCGATCATGCGCCGCTGCCCGCGCCGCGCATCGCGACCGCGGGTGAGCGCAGCAGGTCGCCCAATTCGCTGGGCAGGTAGCCCTGCCGGGCAAGCCGGGGCAGCACGCCGCCGCTCTCGATGATGTCGAGAATCAGGTCGGGCAGCTTTGCGACGGTGCCGGAGGCGCCGGTGGTGTCGTTGCGCCAGCTGCCGTCGGCCAGGTCGAACGTTCCGGTGTCGCCGTCACTGAACGCGGTGGTGGCGTCGGGGACGGTGATCGCCGGCAGCCCGGAGTTCACGGCGTTGCGAAAGAACAGCGAGTTGAATTCCTCGGCGACCAGGCCGGCGACGCCGAGCTCGACGAACAACGCCGCCACGGGCCGCGACGAGCCGAGCCCGAAGTTCTTGCCGGCCAACACGATATCGCCCGGCGACACCTCGTCGGTCCAGCCCGGCCGCACCTCGTAGAAGACGTGCCTGGCGGCCTCGGCGGGTTCCATCTTCATGGCGAACGCCGGATACATGGCGTCGGTGTTCAGGTTGTCGCCGAACACCCAGACTTTGCCTTGGAAGGCAAGCGAGCGCAGGGTCATCCGATCACACTCCTCGGGTCGCTGATGTAGCCGGTGACCGCGGACGCGGCGACGGTGGCCGGGGAGGCCATGTAGATCTCGGCCTCGGTGCTGCCCATGCGCCCGGTGAAGTTGCGGGTGCTGGCCGTGATGCACACCTCGCCGGGACCCACCACGCCCATGTGGTAGCCGAAACAGGCTCCGCAGGTGGAGTTGGTGACGACGGCGCCGGCGTCGGCGAGGTCCTGAAGGTAGCCGCGCCGCATGGCCTCGCGGTACACGGCCTGTGAGGCGGGCGTCACCAGCAGTCGCACGCCGGGGGCGACGGTCTTGCCGCGCAACACCTGCGCGGCGATCTGCAGATCCTCGAGTTGCCCGTTGGCGCAGGAGCCGATGAAGGCCTGGTCGATTTTCTGTTTGCCCAGTTGCGACACCGGCGAACCGTTGCGGCTGACGGTGCCCGGGCGCGCCACGTAGGGTTCCAGCGCCGCGAGGTCGATGCGCCGGATGTCCTGGTAGGTGGCGTCGGAATCCGCTGTGACGGCGTCGAATCCGGTGGCCCCGCGTTCGTCGAGGAACGACGCCAACACGTCGTCGGGCTCGAATATGCTGAAATCCGCCGACACCTCGGCGCCCTGGGTCGCGATGGTGCGCCGATCGTGCATCGGGATGCCGGCCAGGCCGGGCCCGCCGAACTCGAGGTTCTGGTTGGGCGCATCGCCGTACTCGTTGGCGATGTGCAGGAAGATGTCCTTTCCGCTCACCACCTCCGGTTTGGCGCCGTGGAATTCGTAGCGGATCGTCGGCGCGACCTGGAACCAGGTGGAACCGGTGCACATGATCGAATAGATCTCGGCGGGACCCAGCCCGCGGGCCGCGGTGTTGTATGCGCCGGCCGCGCAGGTGTGAGAGTCGGTGCAGGCCAGCACTTCTCCCGGGCGGGCCAGCCCGTTCTCCGCGATCACCTGATGGCAGATGCCATGCCGACCGACGTCATAGAAGCGCTCGATGCCGAAGTCCGCGACGAACTTGCGGGCGTGACTGCCACCCTCGGCATCCTTGATGGTCGGGGCGGGCACGGCGTGATCCATGATCACCGCGAGCTTGTCGGGGTCGTGAATCCTGTTGGGCTGTATCCACATGGTGGCGAACTGCAGGTCGATCAGCACGGTCATGTCCACGTCGACCACGACGGTGTCACCCGGTGCCACCGAGTCCAGCCCGGCCTTGCGGGCGAAGATCTTTTCGATGATGGTCATGCCCATGTTCGGTCCTCGGTCTGTGCGTACTTGTGGTCGAGCGCCCGCCATTCCGACATGCCCACCAGGTTGAAGAAGTCAGCCGGGGAGCTGGGCAGCTGGGCGGCGAGGTCGGTGCCGTTGAGTTCGCACAGGTTTTGCAGCATGGCGAACGTCGTCTGCATCAGCAGATTGCTGGGGTGGATGGCGATCGCGTAACCCAATTCCTGCAGTCGTGACGCCGACTGCAGCGGTGTCAGCCCGCCGAGGACCAGGTTGATCAGCAGGGGAGCGTCGACTTCGTGTGCGATGCGCTCGATTTCGCCGACGTCTTGCGGCGCCTCCACGAAGATGATGTCGGCGCCCGCTTGCGCGTACCGGTTGGCGCGCTCGATCGCGGCATCCAGACCGAGTGGTCCGCGAGCATCGGTGCGGGCCACCACCAGCAGGTTGTCATCGGATCTGGCGTCCAGTGCGGCCGCCAGCGTCTGGTCGAACACCGCCGCGTCGACGACCTGCTTGTCCGGCAGGTGACCGCAGCGTTTCGGGAACACCTGGTCCTCCAGCTGGATGGCGGCCACCCCGGCCGCATCGTAGGAACGAACCGTGCGCACCACGTTCATCGGTCCGCCGTAGCCGGTGTCGGCATCAGCGATCAGCGGGACGTCACCGAGGGCGCCGGTGATCATCGCGACCCGATCGGCCATCTCGGTCGCGGTGACCAGGCCGATGTCGGGCAAGCCGAAGCCCGACGCCGCCACACCGGCGCCCTCGGTGACGTCCCGCTGATCGCTGATGCCGACACCGGCTACGGCGGACCGATGAACGTGGTGCGCA
>NZ_LZKU01000080.1 GCF_001672975.1 Mycobacterium sp. 1465703.0 | reverse complement strand
GATCCACGCCGACCTCGGTGGCGGCGACGTCCTGGAGGTGGTCGCCGCCGTGTCACACAAGCCGGGCCTGCGCAGGCTCGCGCCGCTGGCGTTCGTGCGCTTTCGCCTCGACGGAAGGGATTGGCCCGCAAGCACTTTGCCGTCGCTGTGGATGCGGACAAGGCTCAGCCCGCGGCACTGGCAGCTAGCGGGTCGCATCAGCGGTCGCCGCGTGCTCATCCGGGTCGAGCAGCCGCCGGACCGATGCGTGAGTCTGGGCTACACCGATCCCGACGGCGGCACCGCGGTGTGCACCAACACTGAACATGCGGAGATCCACATCGAGATCGGTCGGCGGCGCTGGACGGTGCTCGCACACGCCGAGGTGGGCCTGCGCGGGGCCGAGGCGCCCGAGATCAACGAGAGAATCTAGCCTTCCAGCTTGTAGCCCAGTCCGCGCACCGTCACCAGGTGCACCGGATTGGCCGGGTCGGCTTCGATCTTGGACCGCAAGCGCTTGACGTGGACGTCGAGCGTCTTGGTGTCGCCGACGTAGTCAGCACCCCATACCCGATCGATCAACTGTCCCCGGGTCAGCACCCGGCCGCTGTTGCGCATCAGATATTCGAGTAGGTCGAATTCCTTGAGCGGCAGAGTAATCGTGTCGCCATTCACCGAAACGACGTGGCGTTCGACGTCCATCCGCACCGGGCCGGACTCGAGCACACCATCGCTGATCTCGGAATCGTCGTCGCCGCCGCGGCGCAACACCGCCCGGATCCGCGCGATCAATTCACGCGCCGAATACGGCTTGGTCACATAGTCATCGGCGCCCAGCTCGAGCCCCACAACCTTGTCGATCTCGCTGTCGCGGGCGGTCACCATGATCACCGGCACGCTGGAACGCGCACGCAGTTGCTTGCACACGTCAGTGCCGGAAATTCCGGGCAGCATCAAGTCGAGCAGAACGATGTCGGCGCCGCCGCGGTCAAACTCGGCGAGCGCGGCCGACCCGTCGGTTACCACGGTGGCCTCGAAACCCTCCTTGCGGAGCAGGAACGCCAGCGGGTCGGCCAGCGACTCCTCATCCTCCACAATCAGCACACTGGTCATCGGCGCGAGTCCTCCTCATTGCTGCGCTCTGCATGGTCATACGCGCGGGTCATCGACTTAGTTCTTCCTCTCGTTGTGACCGGTTGGGCCGCGCTTCACGACCCTGCGGTTGCTCGGATTCGCCGTCATCTCGATGAGACGCCACGGCCGCCGGAATGGAAAGAGTGAATGTCGATCCGGTGCCAGGTTTGCTCCACACTCCGATGCTGCCGTTGTGGTTGGCCGCCACGTGTTTGACGATAGCGAGCCCCAGCCCGCTGCCACCGGTGGCGCGCGAACGGGCCTTGTCCCCCCGGAAGAACCGCTCGAAAACCCGCTCCTGGTCTTCCAGGGCGATCCCGATGCCGCGGTCGGTGACCGCGATCTCGATGTTCTCGCCGCGGCGGCGGCGGCTGATCGACACCGGCGAACCCGGCGGCGAATAAGCGATGGCGTTGGACACCAGGTTGGCCAACGCGGTGACCAACAGCGTTTCGTCGCCCAGTACCCGCAAACCGCTGGGCGCGTCAGTGCGGACCTCGATATCGGTGTTGTCGGCTGCCACCTTGTGACGCGAAATCGCTTCGTTCACAACCTTATCGACGTCAACCTCGATGACGTTGGGCAGCCGTTCAGCACCCTGCAGTCGCGACAGCTCGATCAACTCGGCAACCATGTCCCCCAGCCGGTTGGCTTCGACGAGCACCTTCTCGGCAAAGCGCCGCACGGTTTCGGAGTCGTCGGACGACGCCAGCAGCGCCTCGGCGAGCAGCGCCATGGCGCCCACCGGGGTCTTGAGCTCATGGCTGACGTTGGCCACAAAGTCGCGCCTGGTCGCTTCCATCCGCGCGTAGTCGGACTGATCGTGGGCGAAGACCACGGCAAAGCGGCGGTCTTCTTCGCTGAGCAACCGGGCCTGCCCGTGCACCGAGAGCCCGGAGCGACCACCCGACCGTTTCACCGGCTGCAGGTCGAATTCGACGTCGATCCCGGTCAGCGCCTGCTGCGCCGCCTCCCAGGCCTGGTCATCGAGCTGGCGGTCGCGCACCAGGCCCAACTCCTTGGCCCGGTCATTGAGGTAGACGACGTCGCGATGGGCGTCCACCACCGCCGCGCCCAGCGGCATCAGCGCCACGATGCGTTGCAGCATCTGCGCGACGGTGATCCCGGTCCATTCGGTGCCGACCCGTTGGCGACGATGCACTGCCTTTGGTGACAGCCGGACCCCGACCGCTACGCCTGCGGCCAACGCCAGCACGGCTAAAACCCCGGCCAGCAACAGCGCCGAGAACACAGTCACATAGCAAATCCTACAAATCTTCCTGAACGCTGCCCTAGCGGAACGAGGCCAAAATCGGACAAGTCACACCATGCGCAACAGGTGTTCCGCTCCCGTTCACGTGATGTTTGGCTAAATGGCCTTTGCCGCCGAAAAGGGCCGGCCGCACCAAACTCAGCCACGGCCCTGGCTGGCAACCGCGGCGGCCCCGGCGGCGGCCGCCTCCGGGTCCAGATAGGTGCCCCCGGACACCACGGGCCGCAGGTCAGCGTCCAGGTCGTAGCGCAGCGGGATGCCGGTCGGGATGTTCAATCCGGCGATCTCGTCGTCGGACACCCGATCGAGGTGCTTGACCAGGGCACGCAGCGAATTGCCGTGCGCCACGATCAGCACCGTCTTGCCGCTGCGCAGGTCCGGAACGATGACGTCGGTGAAATACGGCAGGAAACGTACGACGACGTCGGCGAGGCACTCGGTGAGCGGGCCGCCGCCGATGTCGGCGTACCGCGGGTCGGTGTCCTGGCTGTACGTGCTGCCCTTCTCGATGGGCGGGGGCGGCGTGTCGTAGCTGCGCCGCCAGGCCATGAACTGCTCTTCGCCGTAGCGCGCCTTGGTCTCAGCCTTGTCCAGGCCCTGCAGCGCGCCGTAGTGGCGTTCGTTGAGCCGCCAGGTACGCCGCACCGGAATCCACAACCGGTCGGCGGCGTCCAGCGTCAGATGGGCGGTGGAGATGGCCCGGCGCAGCAACGAGGTGTAGACGATGTCGGGCAACAGGTCGTTCTCGGTCAGCAGCTCGCCGCTGCGTACGGCTTCGGTCCGGCCCTTCTCGGTGAGGCCCACGTCGACCCAGCCCGTGAAGAGGTTCAGCGAGTTCCATTCGCTTTCGCCGTGGCGAAGCAGCACCAGCGTGGCGGTATCACCCATGCCGGTTAGTCTCTCACGCACTCATTCAGCGGTCGTCATCGTCATCGTCGTCATCATCGATCAAGTGAGCGAACGCCTCCAGGTTCTTCAGCGACTCACCGCGCGACACCCGCCACTCCCACTCTTTCTGGATAGACGAGCGAAAACCCAACTCCAGCAACGTGTTGAAGTCCGAATCCACCGCTTCGAGCACCTGCCCGAGCACTCGGTCGAGTTCGTCGGCGTCCACCGAGGCCAGCGACATGCGGCCGACTAGATAGATGTCCCCGACGTTGTCGAGTGTGTAGGCCACGCCGTAGAGGCGGCGGTTGCGCTTGAGCAAGAAGCGGTAGACGCCTTCGTGGTTCTCATCGGGCTTGCGGCACACGAACGCCTCCACGCGCACCGAATGCTCGCCGACGCTCAAGATGGTGTTGGTCTTGAGCTTGCGCTCGCCGGGTAGTTCCACCACCAGACCTGACGGACCGCCGTGTGCCCCAGCATGTTTCGAGTAGTTCAGGCCGCTGTCCTGCAGCGCGTCCTCGATCACCTGCTCAACGGTTGAGGCGCTCATGCGCCCACCCCACGACGTTCGGCGGTGTATTCGCGGATCGCCCGACGGTAGCTGGCCAACAGCGCGTCGGTGGTGTGATCCCAGGAGAACGTGGCCGCATGTGCGGCGGCGGCGCGTCCCATCGCCTCGGCTTGCGCCGCGGGCGAGCGCAACAACCGGCCCAGCGCATCGGCCCAATGATCGACGTCGTGCCCGGCCACCAGCGTGCCGGTGACCCCGTCCCGCACGGCCACCGGCAGGCCGCCCACCGCGGCCGCCACCACCGGGGTCCCGCACGCCTGCGCCTCGAGCGCCACCAGCCCGAACGACTCCGAATAGCTGGGCACCGCAACAAGATTCGTCGCCTGGAACAAGGTGGCCAGGTTCGGGCGGGACTGCGGGGGCAGGAAGGTCACGCGTTCGGTGATACCCAGCTGGTCGGCCAGCCGGACCAATCCGTCCGGGGAGGCCAAGCCGCTACCCGACGGCCCGCCGGCCACCACGATGCGCACCCCGGGCAGCTTCGCGGCCGCGCGCAACACGATGTCGGGTGCCTTCAGCGGCTGGATGCGACCGACGAACGCCACGATGTCCTCGTCGAGCGGCAGGCCCAGTGCGGCCCGCGCGGCTCGGCGGTCGCCGGGGCGAAACACGTCGAGATCCACTCCGGGGTGAACGACGTCGATCCTGGCCGGGTCCGCATGATGAATCGAGATCAGTTGCCTGGCTTCGTCGTCGGTGTTGACGATCAACCGGTCCGCCTCGTCGACCACCTGCTGCTCGCCTACCGTGCGCAACGGCGGTTCGGGCGAGTCCCCCTCGGCGAGCGCCGCGTTCTTCACCGCGGCAAGGGTGTGGGCGGTGTGCACCAGCGGCACCGCCCAGCGATCGCGGGCCAGCCAGCCGACCTGTCCGGAAAGCCAATAGTGCGAGTGCACGATGTCGTAGTAGCCCGGCTCGTGCGACGCCTCAGCGCGCAACACCCCGGCCGCGAACGCGCACAGCTGGGTGGGCAGGTCGTATTTGTCCAGACCCTCGAACGGGCCCGCCACCACGTTGCGGACCAGCACCCCGGGCACCACTCGCTCGACTGGCGGATCGGCGGACGCGGTCGCCCTGGTGAAGATCTCCACCTCGATGCCGCGGCGCGCCAGGTGCAACGCGGTCTGCAGCACGTAGACGTTCATGCCGCCCGCATCGCCGGTGCCGGGCTGGGCCAGTGGTGAGGTGTGGACCGCCAACACTGCGACCCGGCGCGGTTCATTCAGCCGGAAAACGTGATCGTGCCGCACTCTGTCATCTTTACAGGATCGACCGCCGGCCAGCCCAAGCGCGCTGGACAGACAGTCGCGTCAGGCGGTCGACTCGTCGCGAGCCGCGTCACGCAGCCGGGCATCCAGCGCCCCGGCACGCCGCATCGCACCCAGCGGGTCGGCATACAAGCCGGACAGCGATACCGTCCCCGCGCCGGCCTCCTGCACCCGGTTGCCGAAGGCGGTAAGCCGGATGTCACGGGGTCCCAGCACCGAGCGTGCGGCGAACGCCGACTCCACCTGCTGCATCCCCTCGGGATACTCGGTGAAGGCCTGGCCGCCGACCACCAGTTCGTCGGGATTGAGCATGTCGCGCAGCAACGCGACCGCTTCACCAAGCACGCGGCCCCGCTCGGCCAGCAGGTCCTTGGCCGGCTGGTTGCCGGCCCGGGCCATCCGCAACAGGTCGGAGATACCGGTCGCGGATCCGGTGGCGCGGTTCGCCGGGGCAAACGGCAGGATTCGCTGCTCACGGGCGACGGCCACCACAGCTTCGTCGCTGACGGTGGATTCCAGCTGGCCGGTGCCGCCGAGCAATTCGGAGTTGGCCGGCAGGGTTGCGATGGTGCCCGGACCGCTGGCCGGGACGTGCACCCGGCCGCCGATCACCAGCGCGTAGCCCACCGTTTCGCGGGCGTAGACGTACAGGCTGGTCGGCGAGCTGGGCAGGAATCGCCGCATGCCCAGCAGCAGTTCGGCGCCGGCCATGGCGTCGACGTGCGAAGCCACCGATACCGGCAGGCCCAGCGCATCGGCCAGCACCTGGCCGACCGGCGCCTGCCGCCAGCCCAGCCGCGGGTGATCGACCTGGCCGGTGGCGCTGTCGACGGTGCCGCCGATGGCGACCCCGACCCACAGCGGCCGCCGACGATGCCAACGCCGCAGGTACCGGCGGGCGCTGTCGGCCAGCGACGCCAGGGCGGGCCCCGCAGGGTTGCGCGGGGTCGGGGTTTCCACTGTGTCGAGGGTGCGGCCGAACAGGTCGGTGGCCACGATGCTGGTGGTGCGCGCACCGATGTGAATGCCCAGCGTCACGAACGGCTCGTGGTTGACCTCCACCGGCACGCGTGGCCGGCCGATGGCCCCGGAGACGGCGAGGTCGGCGCGCTCACGGAGCAGACCCGCTTCCAGTAACGCGATGACCTGGCGGTTGACCGTAGCGATGCTCAGCGAGGTGACGCCGGCGATGACGTCACGGCCGACCGGGCCACGTAGCCGGACGGCCCGGAAGACGGAGGCCGCCGCCGAGTCGGGAATGTGCAGCGCCGGCGGCACGATCTGCCGGCGCAGCGAGCGGTGGCCTTTTTGACCAGGCAAGTGCCCCACGGCACGGGTGGTCGAATGATGGGGATGGGTGAGGGTATTGGTGCGCACGAGCGTCCTTATGTCCGAATTTTGCTGGCCGTCTTGGCCACACCTGGCTGGGGTCAGGAGCGGCAAAGTGCGCAGCAACAACACGCACCCGCCGCGCAAAGACACGCGGTGGTCGTGGTGTTGGACAGGGCGCTAAGGAGCACACGCAAAATCTAGCACGTTCGTTAAGGTTGTTTCGATGGTTAAAACTGGCAGGAATAAACGGGTCGCGGTGATCACCGGGGCCAGCTCGGGAATCGGCGCAGCAACCGCCCGAACGCTGGCTGCGCAGGGCTTTCACGTCGTGGCGGTGGCACGCCGGGCGGACCGGATTGAGGCGCTGGCCAATGAAATAGGCGGTACCGCGATTGTGGCCGATGTCACAGATGAGGCGGCGATCGAAACATTGGCGAGCAAAGTGGACCGGGTCGATGTGCTGGTCAACAACGCCGGTGGCGCCCGGGGCCTGGCACCGGTCGCCGATGCCGATCTCGAGCACTGGCGGTGGATGTGGGAGACCAACGTGATCGGCACCCTGCGGGTCACCCGCGCGTTGTTGCCCAAGCTGATCGACTCCGGCGACGGGCTGATCGTCACGATCACTTCCGTTGCGGCGCTTGAGGTTTACGACGGCGGCGCAGGATACACGGGGGCCAAGCACGCTCAGGGAGCGCTGCACCGCACGTTGCGCGGCGAGCTATTGGGCAAGCCGGTGCGGCTGACCGAGATAGCGCCGGGCGCGGTCGAAACGGAGTTCTCGTTGGTCCGCTTCGACGGCGATGAGCAACGCGCGGGGGCCGTCTACACCGGCATCACCCCGTTGGTGGCCGACGACGTGGCCGAGGTGATCGGGTTTGTCGCCTCGCGCCCGTCGCACGTCAACCTGGACCTGATCGTGATGAAGCCGCGCGATCAGGCGACGACCTCCCGGTTTAACCGCCAGGGGTAGCCGGGCCGGTGCTGCCCGGCGTCGTCGACGTGGTCGGAGTGCCCGACAGGGTCGGGGCGTTGGACGGCGTGACCGGCGCGGTCACCGGGATTTGCGTTGACGGCGGGCGCGCGGTCGGTGGCGGCAGCGCGGACATGGCGACCCAGGTGTCCCAGTCCACGGCCCAGTCCCAGAGGTCGCCGTCGGAGTAGGACAGCTGGATCGAGCTTCCGGTCACCTCGACCGGGTCGCCGTACATCGCCGACTGGTAGTACTGCTCGGCATCGGCGGTCGACAGATTGATGCAGCCGTTGGTGACGTTGGTGTTGCCCTGCGCGCCGGAACTGGCCGGGTTGGCGTGGATGAACTCGCCGTTGTTGGAGATCCGGACCGCCCAGCGCTCGTGGATGTGGCTGTAGCCGGCGGCCGGGTTGGACATGTAGAAGTCGGAGTACTTCTCGCTGACCACGTGGATGCCGTTGCGGGTGACGTTGCGTGCCTTGTCGGCCTCGCCGTAGCTACACGGGAAATCCATCACGACGCCCTCGTCGCGGATCACCTGGATGCGGTGCGACGAGACCTCGGCCTTCACCACCTGCCGGCGACCGATCTGGATGTTCAGCGAGATGTCCTCGGCGCCGTAGGCGCTGTCGCCGAACGGCAGGCCGTAGAGCTTGGCGTCGACGTTGACGGTGGTGCCCGCCGGGTAGTACTCGCGAGTGCGCCAGTGCGCGCGGGCGCCCTGCGCCTCGTCGGGCAGCCACGCCCAACTGCCCTCGACGGGCGGATTCGTGGTGACTGTGAGCGCCTTTTCCACGGCGGCCTTGTCGCTGATCGGCGCGTCGAACTGGATGATGATCGGCGCTGCGACCCCGACGGTCTGACCGTCGGCCAGCTGGAATGACCCGCCGATCTTCTTGGTGGGAGACACCGTGGTGAACTTGCCCGCGACCGGGACCGCCTTGCCGTCGTGTCCGACGGCAGAGCCGCTCCATGTGTAGGTCTGGTCGTAGCCCAGCGGCTCGGAGGTGGTGTAGATGGTGCGGTCTTGATTGAAGGCGCCCGCGACGGCCTTGCCCGACGAATTCGACAACGTGACGTGCTGGAGCCAGCCGTCGCTCACCTCGACGCTGACCGGGACGATCGGCACCACGTTCGCGGTCGCGTTGGCGGGCTGGTACTTGAGCTGCGGCGCCGGCTGCTCTTTCTTCTCGGCTTGCTTCGCGGTGGTGCCGCCGCAGGCGGCCAGCACATTGGGAACGAGCACACCCAGCCCGAGGGTCGCCAAGGCCGCACGCCGATTGAACGGCCGCGGGGGGGTGGACGGGTTCACGAAAATTAAAGATACCGGGGAAAACCGACCAACCCGGCCACGACAAAACGGCGCCGCACGCGCGCCGGCGATTTTACGGCTACAGCCTGCAGCCCAGCAGCACGGGCTCGGGGACCAGTGTGATGCCAAACACAGCCCGGACGCCGTCGCGGATGGTGCGGGCCAGCGTAATCACGTCTTCGGACCCGGCGCCACCACGGTTGGTCAGCGCCAACGCATGCTTGGTGGACAACCGGCAGGGCTGTTCGCGGCCGTCCGCGCCCGGCTCCGGGTAGCCCTTGCCGAAGCCGGCCCGCTCCACCAGCCAGCCCGCGGCCAACTTCACCCCGCCCGGCGCCGGGTAATTCGGGACCGGCCCGTCGCCGGCGGCGGCCAGCCGCTGGTAGACGTCCGCGCTGACCACCGGGTTGGTGAAGAACGAACCCACGCTCCAGGTGTCGTGATCGGCCGGGTCGAGCACCATGCCTTTGCGCGTCCGCAGGGCCAGCACCGCGTCGCGGACCGCTTGCGGCTCGACGCGCTCGCCGCTGCCCACGTTCAAGACGGCGGTCAGCTCGCCGTAGCGCAACGGCGCGCTGCGTCCCGATGCGTCCAGCGCGAACTCCACTTCCAGTACCACAGAAGGGGTTTCGGGCCCAGCCTGCTTGAAGACGCTGGTGCGATAGCCGAAGCCCAGTTGGTGGCCCGGCAGCCAGCGCACCTCGCCGCTGGCGCGATCCAGCACCCGGACCCGGGTGATGGTGTCGGAGACTTCGGTGCCGTAGGCGCCGACGTTCTGCACCGGGGTGGCCCCGGCCGACCCGGGGATGCCGGACAGGCATTCCAGCCCGCCGAGGCCGTGCTCGATGGCGGTAACCACGACGTCATCCCACACCGCGCCCGCCTGGGCGCGGAGCAGGTTGCCCTCGACGGTGATGCCATCGTTGGCCAGCCGCACCGCGGTCAGGTCGGTCAGGTCGTCGGAGATCACCAGGTTGGAGCCGCCGGCGAAGATCAGCACCGGATCGCGTTGCCCGCCATCTGTTTCGCCGTCCAACCGGCGCAGGGTGGCGATGACCTGTTCGGTGGTGGTGCAGGTGATCAGGCGGCGCGCGGTCGGTCCGACCCGCAGCGTGGTCAGGGGCGCCAGTGGCGCTGCGTCGGCCACCGGCGCACCGGCGAACTCCGAACCGGCACCGCTGGATTTCATGGCCCGTAACGGTAGCCTGACCTGCTATGCCGCGTTCATTCGACTTGTCGGCCGATTACGACGGCAGTGTTGACGAAGTTCACCGGGCCTTCACGGATGCTGAGTACTGGCGGGCCAGGCTGGCCGGATCCGGCGTCGACGTCGCCACGCTGGAGTCGATGCGGGTCGGTGACGAAGACACCGTCGAGGTCGTCACGCTGCAGGTGATCCGCAGCGACAAGCTTCCGGGGATGGTCACCCAATTGCACGCCGGTGACCTGTGCATCCGGCGCGAGGAGCGGTGGGGGCCGGTCAGCGACGGCGCCGCGTCGGCGTCGGTGGAGGGTTCGATCCTGGACGCGCCGGTGAGCCTGGTCGGCACCGCCGTCCTGGAGCCGATCGAAGAGACCGGTGGCACCCGGCTGACGTTTCGCGCCACCGTCCAGGTGCGCGTCCCGATCATCGGCGGCAAGTTGGAGAACATCATCGGCGCCCGGCTGGCCGAACTGATCGCCGCCGAACAGCGCTTCACCACAGAGTGGATCGCCAAAACGGCCTGAGGCTCAGGAGCGCATCGTCGCCGGGCCTAGGCTGGATCGCCCGACTCCTCCTCGCGCCGCCGCGGCGGCGCGCATCGTCGCCGGGCCTAAGCTGGCGCTCATGCGAATCGCCCTGGCGCAGATCCTCAGCGGTACCGACCCGGCAGCAAACCTGCAGCTGGTGCGCGAATACAGCCGTCAGGCCGCCGACGCGGGCGCGAAGCTGGTGGTGTTCCCGGAGGCGACGATGTGCCGGTTCGGGGTGCCGCTGGGGCCGGTCGCCGAGCCCGTTGACGGGCCCTGGGCCGACGGGGTGCGCCGCATCGCGGCGGACTCCGGCACCGCCGTGGTCGCCGGCATGTTCACCCCGGCCGGTGACGGGCGGGTGAAAAACACCCTGATCGCGGCCGGTCTGGACGACCCGGGCCAGCCGGTCGCCCACTACGACAAGATCCACCTGTACGACGCCTTCGGCTTCACCGAATCGCGCACCGTCGCGCCCGGACACGACCCGGTGGTGATCACCGTCGACGGTGTTCGGGTCGGGTTAACGGTGTGCTACGACATCCGTTTCCCGGCCCTCTACACCGAACTGGCCCGCCGCGGCGCCCAGGTGATCGCCGTCTGCGCGTCCTGGGGAGCCGGACCCGGCAAACTCGACCAGTGGACGCTGCTGGCCCGCGCCCGCGCACTCGATTCGATGAGCTACGTCGCGGCGGCAGGTCAGGCCGACCCCGGGGATGCCCTCGGACCGGCGTCGGGTGCACCGACGGGAGTCGGGGGCAGCCTGGTGGTCTCGCCACTGGGCGAAGTCGTCGCGTCGGCGGGTGCGCAACCGCAGTTGGTGGTGGCCGACATCGAGGTCGAGCGGGTCGCTGCGGCCCGCAAGAGCATCGCAGTCCTTAGCAACCACTCGGACTTTGCTCAGGTTGATAGGGCAGAATCGGTCGGGTGACGAACCCACAAGGACCACCGAACCCGGACCCGTCGAAGTGGGCCCGTCCCTCTAACCAGGGACCTTTCGGCCAGCCGCCCACCGAGCGGCCGACCGAGCGGATCAGCACCGGCGGCCCGGGCCACGTACCGCCGCCACCGCCCGCTCCCGGTCCCCCGCCGGGTCAGACCGAGCGATTCGGGACGCCGCAGCCGAACATGCAACAGCGCGGCTACCCGCCTCCTCCGACCCCGCCCGCCGGGCCGACCGAGCGGCTGGCCGCGCAACCCGGCGACGACGGGACACCGGTCAAAAAGAAGCGTCGCTTCATGCGCGACCCGGTCTCGATCGTGTTGATCTTCGTCATCGTGTTAGCGCTGATCATCGCGGGATTGATCGGGGCCGAGCTGTATGTGCGCCACGTGGCGAACAGCAAGGTCGCCGAGGCGGTGGCGTGCGAGGTCAAGGACCAGGCCACCGCGTCCTTCGGCGTGACCCCGCTGATGCTGTGGCAGCAGGCGACCAAGCACTACAAGAACATCTCGGTGGAGACGGCCGGCAACAACATCCGCGACGCCAAGGGCATGAAGCTCTCGATCAACATCAACGACGTCCGGCTCAAGGACACCGGCAACTCCAAGGGCACCGTCGGCGCACTGGACGCCACCATCAGCTGGACCAGCGACGGCATCAAGCAGTCGGTGCAGAACGCGATCCCGGTTCTGGGTCCGTTCGTCACCAACACCGTGACGACCCATCCGGCCGACGGCACCATCGAGCTCAAGGGCATGTTGGACAACATCACCGCCAAGCCGGTGGTGTCGGGCACCGGGTTGCAACTGCAGATCGTCAGTTTCAACGCGCTCGGTTTCACCATGCCCAAGGAGTCGGTGCAGTCGACGCTGGACGAGTTCACCTCGAACCTGACCAAGAATTACCCGCTGGGTATCCACGCCGACAGCGTCCAGGTCACGGATAAGGGTGTGACGAGCCACTTTTCGACGCGTAACGCCAGTATCCCGACCGGCAACAACAACGACCCCTGCTTCGCCAACCTCTGACGGCAAGCGACTAGTTGAGGCCGTCGAGCACCGCTCGGGTGCCCGACAGTCCCAGCCGGGTGGCGCCGGCGTCCAGCATCGCCAGCGCGTCAGCGGCGGTGCGGATGCCGCCGCTGGCCTTCACACCGAGGCGCCCACCTACGGTCTCGGCCATCAGCGTGACTGCGCGCACGGATGCACCGCCGGCGGGATGAAACCCGGTTGACGTTTTGACGAAGTCGGCGCCGGCGTCCTCGGCGGCGCGGCATACCTGTGCCAGCGTCTGCTCGTCCGCCAACGCCAACAGCGCCGCCGACTCCACGATCACCTTGAGCACCGCTCCGCCGATCGCGCCCCGCACGGCCTGGACGTCGCGGCGCACCGCGTCGATCTCACCGGCCAGGGCCGCCCCGATATCGATGACCATGTCGATCTCGCCGGCACCGGCCGCGACGGCCAGGGCGGCCTCGTGCGCCTTGACCGCCGAAAGGTGCTTGCCCGACGGGAAACCCGCCACGCTGGCCACCCGTACGCCGGCGCCGGCCTGCACCGCGACGGGGACCATCGAGGGCGACACGCATACCGCGTAGACGCCCAGTTCGGCCGCTTCGGCCACCAGGGCGGCCACGTCGGCGTTGGTTGCTTCGGGCTTGAGCAGTGTGTGGTCGACGAACGCCGCCAATTGCGCCCGGCCGGGTTGGGTTGCCATTAGAAGGATTCTTCCGGACCGCCGGGATTGCAGCCGGAGGCCACCATTTCGGCGTCGTCGACGACCGGTCGCCACGGCTCCAGGTTCCAGCTGACCTTGCCGGGCTGGCCGAGTTCGGCGAACTGCCAATGGCAGACGAACTGTGCGCGCATACCGGGGGTGTCGGCGTCCGGGGACAGGGCGAGCACTTCGGCCCAGGCCTCGTCGCCCAGAGTGGCGTCGGGGGTTCTGGAGGCGACCCGGCCGGCCGGTGTCGGGAAGACCCGAAGGCTACCGCGGCCCTGCCACTGCGCCCACTGGGTGTGGTCGATGTACGGCGGGGACGGGACCGACGGGTTCGCGGCCCCGCCGCCGGGGTCGGGCGCGGCGACGGCGTGCGGAACTTCGCAGCACAGAACGACGAACACCGCGATCGGCGCCGTCAGCCAAGCCTTCATTCCACTAGCGCGACTTACCTTGTATCTCAAGCAGTTTGGGCCGCACATCGACCAGATACACACCGGCGGCACAGGCCGCTATCGCCATACCGAGCACGCCGAAAACAAACCCCAAGATGGATGTCAGGGCGACGGCTCCTCCCAGGATCAGCAACCACACCGGCTTCGTCAGCTTGTCGGCGGCGGTATAGGCATCGGGTCGTTGCAGCGCCGCATGCACGAAGGCGTATATCGCCGTAACCAGGACGGCGATCTGCAAAACCAGCAAGACGGTTCCCACGAGGTGGCTCACGCCTCAAGCGTATGCGGGCACCGTCCAAAACGTCGACTCCGAGTCACCCGGAGGCGACTCGGAGCCGAACGTCGTAGGCGTGCCCGACTACTTTTGGGTGACCTTCTTGGCCGCCGCCTTCTTGGCCGGGGCCTTCTTGGCCGGAGCCTTCTTGGCGGGGGCCTTCTTGGCCGGAGCCTTCTGGGCCTTCTTGGCGGGCGCTTCGCTCTTGCCGGGCAGCTCGATGCCGACCAACTTGGCGGCGCGCTCACCGACCGCGCGGGTCTGCGATGCGACGGTGCCCAGGGCTTCCTGGGTCAGCTCGACGGCCTGGTCGACGTAGCCCTCGGCGCGCGCGGAGGCGTCCTCGAAGCCGGTCTGGTTACGCAGCCGCTGCAGGGCCACCTCGCCGCGCTCGACCAGCTCGTTGTACCGGCTGGTGGCTGCCTCCAGGTAACCCTCGGCGGCCCTACGCAGCTCGTCGGCGGTGAATTTGTCGCGCAGCTCGGTGAACTGCTCGGGCAGGTCCTCCTGCAGCTTGGTCAGCCGAGCACGGCGCTCTTCCACCCGGGTGCGGGTTTCGGCGCGGGTCTCCTCGGCGCGCTCGCGCAGGCCGGCGATCAGGTCGTTGACGGTGGCCAGGGCCAGGTCGGCCGCGCCCAGGGCCGCGAGCAGCGGTGCCCGCAAGTCGTCGATGTTGGTGTTTTCCGCCATGGTTCTTCCTTTCATGGTGTTTTCGCTATCGGTTTTATTTCGTGCTATCAGCTCTCTGGTCGAGAAGTTAGGTGCAAACGTCTCCTTCGCAACTGGGGCCGCCAGAGCCGGGGCGTTGTGTCCAGCAATTCGGCTGGAACCGTAGATCCTGCCCATTGGGTAACCCCGACGGCCGGTCGTCTATACATCACCAACTCGCTACAGCGATGTGGAAGGCCCGCATTCCGACCCAAACCCCCAGCACAGATGGTTTCGGCGCCGGGTCGAACGGACTGATCACTCGCTGTCGGATTCGGTCGGACACTCCTCTTGGATCGATTCGTTTTGCTGCGCGAACGATGAATAGATATCGAGCAGAATTTGCTTTTGGCGCTCGGTGATCGCAGTGTCGGTGACGATCGCGTCCCGCACCTGACTTTTATCGCTGGGCTCGAGAATCCCGGCACGCACATAGAGAACCTCGGCGGACACCCGGAGGGCCTTCGCGATCTGGTTCAAGACGTCGGCGGAGGGTTTACGCAGTCCCCGCTCCACCTGGCTCAGATATGGATTGCTGACCCCGGACTTTTCGGCGAGCTGGCGCACCGACACCTGCGCGAGTTCACGCTGGCTACGGATGAAGCTGCCGATGTCCGAGGCCATGTCGGAGGCAGCGTTGGACACCTTGGCGGAGAGCTTCTCCTCGGGTGTCATGGCGTGCTCCCGGTCGGACGGCTGATCTTGACGGGCACCAGACTACTACAAGTGCTTGCTATTGCAAGCACTTGTTAGCACTGCTAGAAATCGCTAGACCAGCAGCTGCGCGACGGTATAGATCACCAGGCCGGCCAGCGAGCCGACCACCGTTCCGTTGATCCGGATAAATTGCAGGTCACGGCCGACGTGCAACTCGATCCGCCGACTGGCCTCCTCGGCATCCCAGCGTTCGATCGTGTCGGTGATGATCGCCGTGATCTCCACCCCATATTGGGACACCAGATGCTGGGCCGCCCGCACCAGCCAGTTGTCCACCTTGTCGCGCAGGTCGGCGTCGTCGCGCAGCGATTCCCCGATGCGGACCACGGTGTCCGCGATCCGGGTGCGCAGAGCGCTGGACGGGTCATCCACGCCCTCGAGGACCAGCCGCTTCAGCGTCCGCCACGCGGTCGCGGCGGCGTTGGCGATCTCGTCGCGCGCCATCAGCTGCTCCTTGATCGCGTCGGCGCGCGCGATGGTCTCCGGATCGTGTTGCAGGTCATCGGCGAAGTCGAACAGGAAGCGAGTGGCCGACCGGCGCAACTCGTGATCGGGGTTGCGCCGCACCTTGTCGGTGAAGTCCATCAGCTCGCGGTGGATGCGGTCGCCCACCAGATGGTCGACGAAGCGTGGCGACCAGGTCGGTGAGTCACGCTCCACGACCCGCTGGATGACCTCGCCGGCCCTCAGCGACCACTGAAATGCCCGGTCGGCCAGCAACTGAATGAGCGCCTCCTGCCGGTGCTCGGCCAGCAAGGTCGCCAGCACCCGCCCGACCGGTGGACCCCACTGCGGTTCGGCGATGCGACGCACGATCATCCGGTCGATCACCTGCTGGACGTCGTCGTCGCGCAGGAGTTCGACCAGTACCCGCAGCACCGTGGCCGTTTCGCTGGCCACCCGCTGGGCATGGGCGGCTTCCGACAGCCACTTACCGAGCCTGCCGGACACCTGGGCGTCGCGCAGCTTGGTTTCGACGACCTCCGGCGACAGGAAGTTCTCCCGCACGAACGTGCCCAAACCCTCGCCCAGCTGGTCTTTCTTGCGCTTGATGATCGCCGTGTGCGGGATGGGAATGCCCAGCGGATGCCGGAACAGCGCAGTGACCGCGAACCAGTCCGCCAGCGCGCCGACCATCCCTGCCTCGGCGGCGGCGCCGACATATCCCACCCAGGCGCCCAGGCTGGCATGCGCCTGGGCCCACCGGCAGCCGAGAAACACAACGGTGGCGCCGATGAGAAAACTCAGCGCCACCATCTTCATCCGGCGCAGCGCCACCCGCCGCTGCGCGTCGGCCTCGGGATCGGCGCCGGCAAAAGATTCGGCTAAAGACGCCCGGCCCGGCGTCGACGGCGTCGCCGAATCGGGCCTCGCTCCCGGCGGGCCCGACGCCTTGCCTCTCCCCGAGGCTCGATGTGACACCACTTCATCATCTATCTTTCCCGCGAATTGGTGTGACGACACTGTTCGCGACGTCTTAACCACGCCCGGCCGAGACCACGACCCGACCCCCTCACGCCGTAAGATCAAGGGCGTCTAGGGAATGGGAAATTGGCGACAGTGGCAGAGCAAATCACGGCTGTGAGCGTCAAAATGGACGGGCGCAAGCGGCGTTGGCATCAACACAAAGTAGAGCGTCGTAACGAGTTGGTCGATGGCACGATCGACGCGATTCGCCGACTGGGTGGCACGCTGAGCATGGATGAGATCGCCGCCGAGATCGGAGTCTCCAAAACCGTGCTGTACCGCTATTTCGTCGACAAGAACGACCTGACGACGGCTGTGATGATGCGGTTCACCCAGACCACCCTGATTCCCAATATGGCTGCGGCGCTCACCTCCAACCTCGACGGCTTCGACCTGACCCGCGAGGTCATCCGCGTGTACGTGGAAACCGTCGCGAACGAACCCGAGCCGTACCGGTTCGTGATGTCCAACAGCTCGGCCAGCAAGAGCAAGGTCATCGCCGACTCCGAGCGCATCATCGCGCGCATGCTCGCGGTGTTGATGCGCCGGCGCATGCAACACGCCGGAATGGACACCGGTGGTGTGGAACCGTGGGCGTATCTGATCGTCGGCGGCGTGCAGTTGGCCACCCACTCCTGGATGTCGTATCCGCGAATGAGTCGCGATGAGTTGATCGATTATCTGACCATGCTGAGCTGGAATGCCCTCAAAGGAATCGTCGAGGTCGGCGGATCGCTGGAGAAATTCCGCGGGGAACCCCATCCTTCGCCGATCGTGCCGCCCCGGGAGTTTCGGGACGGGTTCGGGTCGTGACACCGCGCGCTCTGCCGTATTTGGCGATTACAGGCATTTCATGTGAGGGTGGGACGCGCCTCCGGTAAAACGACTTGGCCCATCGCACGGGCTAGCATGCATGGGGAGTATCGGGGGATCAGCGGGGATGCCATGTGGCCGTATACCCCTGTTCCTCGCATATAGAAAGGCTCGTATCAAGATGTCAGTGCAGCTCACGCCGCATTTCGGAAATGTGCAAGCTCACTACGACTTGTCCGACGATTTCTTCCGTTTGTTCCTGGACCCGACTCAGACCTACAGCTGCGCCTACTTTGAGCGTGATGACATGACGCTCGAAGAGGCGCAGATGGCGAAGATCGATCTGGCGCTGGGAAAGCTGAAGCTCGAGCCCGGGATGACGTTGTTGGACATCGGTTGTGGCTGGGGCGCCACCATGCGGCGCGCCATCGAGAAATATGACGTCAACGTCATCGGGATTACGTTGAGCCGCAACCAATTTGAGTACAGCAAGAACAAGCTGGCCGGATTGTCGACCGATCGCAACATCGAGGTGCGACTGCAGGGCTGGGAAGAGTTCGAGGACAAGGTCGACCGGATCGTCACCATCGGCGCGTTCGAAGCTTTCAAATACGAGCGCTATCCGGCATTTTTTGAACGCTCCTACGACATCCTTCCCGATGA
>NZ_LZKU01000079.1 GCF_001672975.1 Mycobacterium sp. 1465703.0 | reverse complement strand
AGCCTGTGCGCGCCGACCGGCGAAATCCGCCCACCAACTCCGCGCGCGGCCGACCACTGCGCTGAGCGCACCGCAATGATGCCCACACGCCGCCGCACCCGCGCCCAAGACCGCGCCCACCGCGTCGCCACCGAACGCAGACAAAACCACCAAGCCCGCCAAGCGCTCGAAAGGCGCTCGGCAACGGAGTATTTCGCACTGACTAAGGCCGTCGGCGACGGCGAGCCCCCTCCCTTCTAGCTCCACACTTGACTCACCATCGAACTAATGTTCGAATGAATGGATGCGGTGGGCAAACCAGGCCGTCGCGGTCAACGGGACACCGGTAGAGGACGGAGCTCTGCCGGGGCTGCAACGCATCGGCTTCCAGCGCAGCGTGCGCTCGCCGCAGTTCGACGGAATCACCTTCCACGAGGTGTTGTGCAAGTCAGCCCTGAACAAGGTGCCCAACGCCGCGGCGCTGCCGTTCCGCTACACCGTCAACGGCTACCGCGGCTGTTCGCACGCCTGCCGGTACTGCTTCGCCCGGCCCACCCACGAATACCTGGAGTTGGACTGCGGCAACGACTTTGACACTCAGGTCGTCGTCAAGACCAACGTTGCTGAGGTGCTTCGCCGCGAACTGCGAAGGCCATCATGGCAGCGCGAGACCGTCGCCCTGGGCACCAACACCGATCCCTACCAGCGGGCCGAGGGGCGCTACGCACTGATGCCCGGCATCATCGGCGCCCTGGCCGAATCGGGCACCCCGCTGTCGATCCTGACCAAGGGCACCTTGCTGCGCCGCGACCTGCCCCTGATCACGGATGCCGCCGGACAGGTTCCGGTCTCAGTTGCGGTGTCGCTGGCCGTCGGTGACCCAGAGCTGCACAAGGACGTCGAGCCCGGCACGCCCACGCCGCAGGCGAGGCTGGGTCTGATCGCCGCGATCCGTGCCGCCGGGCTGGACTGTCATGTGATGGTCGCGCCGGTGCTGCCGCATCTCACCGATTCCGTGGAACACCTCGACGGGCTACTCGGCCAGATCGCGGCGGCGGGCACCAACAGTGTGACGGTTTTCGGGCTGCATCTGCGTGGCTCGACCCGCGGGTGGTTCATGGCCTGGCTGGCGCGCTCGCATCCCGAGCTGGTCGGCCAATATCGCGAGCTCTACCGGCGCGGTGCCTACTTGCCGCAGAGCTATCGCGACACGTTGCGGGAACGAGCCGCGCCGCTGATCGCCAAGTATCGGCTAGCCGGCGATCACCGCCCGTTCGCGCAGGCGACGCCGGCCCCGCAGACACCGAATCCCGTTCAGCCGACGCTGTTTTGAGCAAGTCGGGATCAGTGATCCGCGGAGCCGTTTTGGAAGTATTTCACAGGGATAAATTCCGCTGCAGTCATGTTGCTGAGCCGCGCTAACCGGCCTTATCGCGGCGCGGCTTGGTGAGGGTGAATTCGTCGATCACGGCGACCTCACCGGACGGCCCGCGCAGCGCGTAATGCGTCGCCTTGATCGAGGTATTACCACCGGGCCGGCCCGGGTCGACGTCGAAAGCCGCGAAACCGTAAGGGTTGTCGCGGTCGCGAAAGGCCGACCAGGGCGCGTCCTCGAGCACGTAGATCGGGGCCTTGCGCCCCAGCGCGGGATCGAAAGCGCCCACACCGGTCACCACCCGGCAGCGGGGCTCGGGAAAAAACATCGCGTTGCTGGGTGCTGAGGTGCCGCCGCCGCCGATGACGAGATGCACCGTCCCCCGGGTGGCGTCGATGACATCGTTTCGGGTGTCGACGGGTATCGGCGTTCGGGTGTCGGTTCCCTGCGTGCCGCGCAACGGATGCGAGCGTTCGTAGTGGTGTTCGTGGCCGCACACCACCAGATCGACCTGATACTGGTCGAACAACGGCAGCCATTCCTGGCGGATACCCAGGTCGGCGCCGTTGGTTCGGTCGGCGGTGGAGATCGCCGTCTGGTGCATGCACACGACAATCCAGTCGATATCTTGATCGCGCCGGGCAGCTGCGAGTTCATTTGCGAGCCAACGCTTCTGCTCTCCACCGGAGTAGCCGTGTACATAGAAGTTGCCGCCGTCCTGGAAGGCGACGTCGTCGTTGCTGAGGCTGATCACCCGTACCGACCCGGCGGTGAACGAGTACCACATGCCCCGTGTCTCGGGGCTGGACCCGGAATCGGGCACTTCGAAATACGCCTGATAGGCGCCGTAACCGATTGGCCCGTTGCCCAATTCGTTTTCGTGATTGCCGGCCGCCGGCATCCAGGGCCGGTATCGCGCCGAGCGGGTGTTGTTCTCGAACCAGTTCGACCAGGTGCGCACCCGGTTCTGGGCCAGGTTTGCATAGCACAGGTCGCCGTTGATCAGGTTGAACAGCGGACCCATCCGTTCGATCGCCATGGTGGTGTCGGCGGCGGCCGGCGAGCCGATGTTGTCGGTGGCGTAGCTGCCGTCTGGCATCCTGGCCAGCGCCGGAGTGGACTGATCGCCGAAGCTGGTGAAGAGCAAGCGTTTTCGGCCGATCGGCGCTGTGCGCACGGTTCCCTGCTCCGGTTCCGCGCCGTCATGCACCGCGGCGTACACGTAGTCGGTATCCGGGCTGAGATCGGTAAACCGGGCGTGGTTGACGCGAACTTCGGTGTTGGACTTCGCGTCCCGATAGGTGCGGGTTTCCGCGGCCACGGTGCGGCCGAAGCCGGACGTCGGCGTCCCCAGCATGACGCGCGGGTTGCGGACCGCGTCGGTGGTGTGCCAGGACACCACCACCTCGGTGCCGGCGTTCTTCCCGAATTGCAGGTGCAGCCCGGCGACCGGCGGTGCGCCGTTGCGGTCGGGCTGCAGCCAGGGCATCGCGCCGTGTGAGCGTGCGTGTTCCGACCACAGCAGCGTGGCCCCGCCGCCGATGCCCACGCCGAGGGCGGCCGACACCGCGCCGGTCGTCAGCAATCGGCGGCGGGTCAGCGGTGCTTCAGCGATATCGGCCTGTTTCGGGGCCGCTGTCGGGTCATCGCTCATGCTTGCTTCATACCCGAGCCGGGCAACCGCGGGCACAGCTGCCGGTAAACACCAAACCACCGCTAACGAATCCGGTAGCGTTTTCGATATGACGAACGTGCAAAGGACAGCGAGCGCGGTCTCAGCGGTAATGCTGGCGATGGCCGCAGGGGTGGTGCTCACGCCCGCGACCAGCTATGCGGATGGCCACCAGGTGACCTACACCGTGACGAGCCCCAACAATCTGACCGCCAACGTCTCGTACGTGAACGCCGACCCGCCCAGCCAGGACGCTTTCAACGCGGACCCGTCGAAGTTCTCGACCAGCGTGCAGGCCCCGCTCAGCGGGGGAGCGCCGGTTACCTACACCGCCACCCTGGCGAACCCGAAGCAGTTTGCGAGCATCAGCGCCAACGGCATGCTGCACTGGCCGGACTCGGGCAACGGCCCCGCCCGGTTCCACTGCGAGATCGCGGTGGACGGCGAGGTGGTCGCGCAGGCGGACGCCACCACCACCGTCACCTGCCGGCCCAGCTAGTCAGCCCGGCGAACGGGTCCAACCCACGCTTAGCGGTGCACCCGCAACGCGAGGTAGTACTCGTGCCGCCGGGCGCTGTCGACGGTGTAGCTCACCGCCGTCGCGACCCCGTCATGGTCTGACTCCAGCCAGCGCTCGGTGTGCTGGTGCTGAAACTCGGTCCAGGACGGCACGGTGAACCGCTCTAGCACGGCATCGGGTTCTTCGATGCTGTGATACAGCCGCCAACTGTGCCCACCGGTGCGCAGTCGCGATCGACGCACTGCGCTCATCGCCTTGACGAACTCGGGAAGTTTGTCCGCCTCCACCCGATAGCGGACGGCCACCAGCACCGGGCCGTCGTCGGGGCAGGGTTCGAAGACGACCATCGGCGAGGGCCATGCCCGGGAGATGTCCCTGCTGAGTTTTCCGGTGGATGGCCGTAACGGCAGAACGGTGATGCTCAGTGCGGTGACACCGAGCAACGCGGCCGACAAAGTCAGCGCCAGATCAAGGCCGGCCCGGGTGGCGATGGCACCCCAAAGGTACGAGCCGAACGCCTGCGATCCGGTGAAAACCAGCAGATACATGGACAATCCGCGGGCCCGAACCCACTGCGGCAGGTGGAGTTGTGCCGCGGCGTTCAACGTCGTCAGGGTGACCAGCCAGGTCATCCCGGACAACACCAGCAACGGCGCCGCGGCGGCGAACGGCAGCCAGACCACGGCAAGTGGCGCAAGGGCGTAGCCGGCGGCCGAGAGTGCCAACAGCGCATTGGGTGACGCCTTCTGGCGCAGCGGCGCCGGAACCGCGACAGCGAGCACAGCGCCAAAACCGATGGCGCCCAGCGCAACACCATAGCCACCGGCGCCCAGGTGCCACCTGCTTGCGGCGGCCACCGGCAACAGCGCCAGCAGTGCTGAAGCAGGAAACACGAAAAGCGCTGTCCGCAAGAGGATTCTGCGGAAAATCGGACCGTTGACGACGTACCGGAGCCCGCTGACGATGGCCTGGCTGAAATGTTCCCGTTCTACCGGTGGCTCTTGTTTGGGTCGCCGCCACACCACCAGGGCCACGATGATCCCGGCGAAGGAGATCGCATTGATCGCGAAGACCGCTGCGGGACCGGTCAATGCCAGCACCACGCCACCGATTGCCGGTCCGACCACCCGGGCGATGTTGACCGAGACACTGGCACACGTCGCCGCGGCTGGGATCTCTTCGCGGATGACGACCTCCGGCTGAATGGCCTGCCAGGCCGGTGCGGTCAGGGCGGAGGCGAAGCCGATGGCCAAGGTGAACAGCAACAGTGACGTCGGGGTGAGGGTGCCGAGATATGTCAGCGCGGCCAGGGCCAGCGTCACCAGCACCGCATACGACTGCAGGAAGATCAGCAGTCGTCGCCGGTCGAACAGGTCGGCCAGCGCTCCGGCGCAAAGCCCCAACAGCAGCGTCGGTCCCAGACTCGCGGTTTGGACCAGCGCGACGATGACGGCGCTGCTGTGGTCTTCGACCAGGAACCATTGTGCGGCGACGCTTTGCATCCAGGTCCCGACGTTCGAGACGAACTGCGCGACGAACAACGCGCGAAACACGCGATTGCGCATCGGCGCCCACATCGACCCCTGTCCGTCCTCGGTCGCCGTTGACGCTTGAGTCATGGTTGGGCCGCTCGTTTTAGAGGTGAGGGGATCGGTGGGGGATAAGAGTCTAGGACACGAACATGTCGTGGATGCCGCGGGCGCCGGGCTCGGCGTGCGCCACCACGACGACTTCGGCGCGTTCGTCGCCGATCGCCCGGATCTTGTGGCTGACCGATGCGTCGAAATAGGCACTGTCGCCGGGCCCGAGCGTATAGGTCTGGTCTGCGTAGTCGAGTTCGATGTTGCCGGCGTGCACGAACAAGAACTCCTGGCCCGCATGCTCCGGATGGGGGTCATCAGCCAGCTGCTCGGTCGGGCGAACCACGAACGGCGACATCGACTTTCCCAGCAGTGAGGCGGCGAGCACACGGTAGCGCTGCCCCTCGGGTTGGCCGGCGGCGCGCTCTACGGTGATCTTTTCCTGCGCCGCCTCCTCGGAGAACAGCCGACCGACATCGACGTCGAGGGCTTTGGCGACCTTGAGGGCCACTGCGATCGACGGTGTGCTGCACCGGCGT
The DNA here is from genome assembly GCF_001672975.1 of Mycobacterium sp. 1465703.0. Taxonomy (GTDB): domain Bacteria; phylum Actinomycetota; class Actinomycetes; order Mycobacteriales; family Mycobacteriaceae; genus Mycobacterium. The sequence goes on along the minus strand of NZ_LZKU01000079.1, from coordinate 7,484 downwards.
TCGATCTTGGACAGATAGCTCTTGGTCAGCCCGGTCTGCTGGGCCAGCGCCTCGAGGGTGAGGCCGCGTTGCTTGCGGACCGCACGCAGCAAGGCAGTCACCGGCAGACCCTCTCATGACACAAGGTTTCCTATAGTGCTACTATTGTGTCACATCTTTGCGCCGAGGGAGCCGGTAATGGCCAGCACGTTCACTGATTCGAAGTCCGAACTGATGCGCCGCGCTGCAGAGCAGTTGACGGCGAACGTCGCCGATGCACAGTTGACCACCCGCCAGAAGCTGGCGTTGACCTGCCGGGCGCTCTTCGACGCCGGGCATGACTCCGGGCTGGCCGGACAGATCACCGCCCGCGCCGAGGCGGACGGCACTTACTACACCCAGCGCCTCGGCCTGGGGTTCGACGAGATCACCGACGGCAACCTGCTGCTGGTCGACGAGGACCTCAACGTCCTCGACGACTCCGGTGTTCAAGGAATAGCCAACCCCGCCAACCGTTTTCACAGCTGGATCTACCGCGCCAGGCCCGATGTGCAATGCATCGTGCACACCCACGCGTTTCACGTGGCTGCGCTGTCGATGCTGGAAGTCCCGTTGATCGTCTCCCACATGGACACCACACCGCTCTACGACGACTGCGCGTTCTTGCCCAACTGGCCGGGCGTGCCGGTCGGCAACGAAGAGGGTGAGATCATCACCGCCGCCCTCGGTGACAAGAAAGCCGTCCTGCTGGCGCATCACGGCCACGTGGTGGCCGGTGCCAGTGTCGAGGAGGCGTGCTCGTTGTCGATCCTCATCGAACGCGCCGCCAAGCTGCAACTGACCGCCATGGCGGCCGGCACCGTCAAAGCGCTACCCGAAGAGCTGGCCCGCGAGGCTCACGACTGGACACTGTCGCCGCAACGCAGCCGGGCCAACTTCGCCTACTACGCCCGCCGGGCACTGGCTCGCCATCCCGATGCATTGACCAGTTGAATCCGAAGTCCACCAACGCAATCCGAGGAGTCTTTTGTGCCGCAAACGACTGAGCCCAAGATCCACGGCATCATCGCCTACCCGGTGACTCCATTCGCAACCGACGGAATCGACACCAAACGACTGGCCGCGCTGGTGGAGCGGCTGGTGTCCGCCGAGGTTCATGCGATCGCTCCGCTGGGCAGTACCGGCGAACTGGCGTATCTCGAGGAACCCGAATTCGACACCGTGGTCGACACCACCCTGGCCACCGTCGGCGGCCGGGTCCCGGTAATCGTCGGGGTGTCAGATGTGACCACCGCCAAGACACTTCGGCGGGCCAAGTACGCCCAGCAAGCAGGGGCCGACGCGGTGATGATCCTACCGGTGTCGTACTGGAAACTCACCGAGCGCGAGATCTTCCAGCACTACCAGAGCGTCAGCGACGCCATCTCCATCCCGATCATGGCCTACAACAATCCGGCCACCAGCGGCGTCGACATGCCTCCCGAGCTACTGGTCCGCATGTTCGAAGCCATCGACAACGTCGCCATGGTCAAGGAGTCCACCGGCGACCTGACCCGCATGCAGCGCATCGCCGAACTGTCCGGCAACCGGCTGCCCTTCTACAACGGCAGCAACCCGCTGGTGCTTGACGCCCTGAAGGCCGGTGCATCCGGATGGTGCACGGCCGCACCGAATTTGCGGCCCCAGCCGTGCATCGACCTCTACCAGGCGGTGCGTGCCCAAGACCTCGACACGGCGCAGAAACTCTACGACGATCTCAAGCCGTTGCTCACCTTCATCGTCGCCGGCGGACTGGCCACCACCGTGAAGGCTGGCCTGGAGCTGCTCGATTTCCCGGTCGGAGATCCGCGTGCGCCGCTGCTGCCGCTCGACGAGCAGGGCCGCGCCCAGTTGCAGGGCTTGCTGGCCTAGCTAGCCCAAGTCGGGGGCGGAGAAGGTGTCACACTTCCTCGGGTCGCCAGTCTGGTACCCGATGGTGAACCACTTCTGCCGTTGCTCCGACGATCCATGCGTCCAGGACTCGGGGTTGACCCGTCCGGTCGCTTGCTTCTGGATGCGGTCATCGCCGACCGACGCCGCGGCCGACAGTGCATCGGCAATGTCCTTGTCGCTCAATGGCTCCAGGTACGGCACGCCGGTGCTCTCCTGCTTCACCGTGGAGGCGTAGTGCGCCCAGACGCCGGCATAGCAGTCGGCCTGTAGCTCGGTGCGCACCCCGCTGCCGGTGGCGCCCTTGGCCCCTTGCTGGGCCCGGCCCAGCGTGCCCTGCAGTTGTTGCACGTGGTGGCCGTATTCGTGGGCGACCACATACTCCTGCGCGAACGGCCCACCGCTGGAACCGAATCGATCGACCAGCTCCTTGAAGAAGTCGGTGTCGAAGTACGCCGTCTGGTCGACCGGGCAGTAGAACGGCCCCACCGATGTGTCAGCCGGGCCGCAGCCGGTGTCCACCTGGCCGGTGAACAGCCGCACATGCGGGCGGGTGTACCGCGGCATCAGCTGATGCCATACCGCGTCCACGGAATTGCCGGTAGCGACCACCCGGCACTGCGGGTACTTGTTGGCGTCGGCCCCGGTCTTGCACTGACTCAGGTCGAATCCCGGCGCCGAGTAACCACCGCTGTTCGTCTGCGTCTGGGTCATCACCCGGCCCGGATCGACACCCAACAACAACGCCCCGATGAGAATGAGCAACCCGAGACCACCGCCCCCGACGGCCATCCCCATTCCGCCCCCGCCGGACGACGAAGCGGTGCTGGTGTCGATCTGCATGCCCTCGTTGAAGGTCATGACGCTCTCCTAACGTTGCCGGGTCGCAAGGGAGTCGGTGTAACTGCGCAGGTTGCGCAGATACCGGCGCAGAGCCAGGTTCAGCAGCGGCCCGACCACCACCATGGCCAGCTTCGCCGGGCCGGCGGGCTTTTGGGCCATCGTCCAGGTCAGTCGGCAGCCACCCGGGATGACCTCCACCCGATAATCCTCGGCGAAGGCAGCCACCGATCGGGTTGAGCATTCATTGAAGCGGAATGCCATGTGCGTGAAGGGTTCCCACGCAAGGAATTCTTCGTTGCCGACGATACCGCCGCGCATCTCGACGATGCGGGTGGTCCCGACACCGCGTGGCTCGGGACTGGTCCAAGTCACCTTGGTGATCACCTTCGCCCAACGCGGCCAGGACTCGGCGTCGGACAGCACCTCGAAGAGCTGCTCGGGGGTGATGGCCAGGTCGACGCTGTTGCGGAACCGGAAGGGTGCGGTTTCGGTGAAGCCGGTGTCGACGCGCTCGCAGGGGAACATGGCAATAACTTAGCCGGGTCCGTCGCTGGCCGCGGCCAGTAAAGGCACCACGACGTCACTGATCGGCGTGGCCAGTCCGTGGCCGTGGCCTTTACGAACGATCACGCCGTTACGGATGTCCCATTCCATCGGCCGGTGGTTGTCCCGGTCGGCCAGTATCGAGGTGCCCAGGTCTTCCGGCGCCCGACGGAACAGCTCGACCAACTCGTCGACCACGTCGTCAGCCAGCCGCGCGCCCTCGGCGCGCGCCACCGCCAGGCACTCGGCGAGGTAGTGACGCGACAACTCCGCGACGTCGTCGCGGCGGAACATCCCCGATCGCCGCCCGGACAACGCCATCAACCCGGCCAGCGCGTTGGTGAGCAGCTTGCGCCAGGCCGCGGTGATGAAATCGGGGTCGCAGTCCACCCGGCAGCCGGCGTCGCGCAGTAGCTCGGCGACCGTCTCCGCGGACGGCCCGCTGGGCAGCACCAGCGCGGCCTCGGTGCGCAGCCGCACCCAACCGTCGGGCTGGGTCTCGGCCGAGTACCACACGATCCCGGGGATGACGGGAGAAAGGGGGCAGTGCGGCTGCACCTGCTCGACCTGCTCGACGCCGTTTTGCAGCACCAGAACGATGGTGTGTTCGTCGCACAGCCGCGCCAGCCAGGCCGCCGCCTGCTCGTTGTGGGTGGCCTTGACGGCGAGCAGCACCACGCCCACCGGCCCGGTCACCGCGGCGGGATCGGTATGTACCGGGCCGGGGACGACGATCGGGTCGGCGCCGTCGGGCCGCAGTTCGAGGTTGTCGCGTGGGGTGCGCCCGCACACCATGACCGAGTGTCCGGCCCGATACAGCAGCGCGGCCACCGTCGTGCCGACGGCGCCGGGACCGACCAGGGCGATGTTGATAGCAGCGTCTGTGGCGATGCCATCGAAATTACCTCCTCTAGACTGGGCACTCGTTCCAGCCTGGTGAAAGGGAGTGTTTCGTGCTGCGCAGTCACGCCGCGGGTTCGCTGAGGAGTAGCGACGCCGGGCAGCAGGTGACGCTGGCGGGCTGGGTGGCCCGCCGCCGCGACCACGGCGGTGTCATCTTCATCGACCTGCGCGACGCCTCCGGGATCGCCCAGGTGGTGTTCCGCGAAGCCGACGTGCTGGCGCAGGCGCACCGGTTGCGCGCCGAATTCTGTATCGCGGTCTCCGGAGTGGTGGAGATTCGTCCGGAAGGCAACGCCAACGCCGAGATACCCACCGGCGAGATCGAGGTCAATGCCACCTCGCTGATCGTGCTCGGGGAGAGCGCACCGCTGCCGTTCCAGCTCGACGAGCCCGCCGGCGAGGAAACCCGGCTGAAATATCGTTACCTCGACCTGCGCCGCGATGGCCCCGGCGCGGCAATTCGGTTGCGCTCCAAGGTGAACGCCGCCGCGCGTGCGGTGCTGGCGCGGCACGAGTTCGTCGAGATCGAGACGCCGACGATGACGCGGTCGACACCGGAAGGGGCGCGCGACTTCCTGGTGCCGGCCCGGCTGCAGCCCGGTTCGTTCTACGCCCTGCCGCAGAGCCCGCAGCTGTTCAAGCAGTTGCTCATGGTGGCCGGCATGGAGCGCTACTACCAGATCGCCCGCTGCTATCGCGACGAGGATTTCCGCGCCGACCGCCAACCGGAGTTCACCCAGCTGGACATGGAGATGAGCTTCGTCGATGCCGAGGACATCATCGCCGTCTCCGAGGAGGTCCTATCCGCGCTGTGGGCGCTGATCGGCTACCAGATTCCAACGCCCATCCCGCGGATCAGCTACGCCGACGCGATGCGACGATTCGGCTCCGACAAGCCCGACATGCGCTTCGGCCTCGAGCTCGTCGACTGCACAGAGTTCTTCAAAGACACCACATTTCGCGTCTTCCAGGCACCCTACGTCGGTGCGGTGGTGATGCCCGGCGGGGCCTCGCAGCCGCGCCGCACGCTGGACGGCTGGCAAGACTGGGCCAAGCAGCGCGGTCACCGGGGACTGGCCTACGTGCTGATCGCCGACGACGGCACGCTTGGTGGGCCGGTCGCCAAGAACCTCAGCGACGCCGAACGTGACGGGCTGGCCGCGCAGGTGGGCGCCAAACCGGGTGACTGCGTCTTCTTCTCGGCGGGCCCGGCCAAGTCGTCGCGGGCATTGCTGGGCGCGGCCCGCGGTGAGATCGCCAACCGGCTGGGTCTGATCGATCCCGCCGCCTGGGCGTTCGTCTGGGTGGTGGATCCGCCGCTGTTCGAGCCCGCCGACGACGCGACCGCGGCCGGCGACGTCGCCGTCGGCTCGGGGGCATGGACCGCGGTGCACCACGCATTCACCTCACCCAAGCCGGAGTACGAACAGGCCGTCGACACCGATCCCGGCAACGTGCTCGCCGACGCGTACGACATCGTCTGCAACGGCAACGAAATCGGTGGCGGCTCGATTCGTATCCACCGCCGCGACATTCAGGAGCGGGTGTTCGCGGTGATGGGCCTGGACCACGCCGAGGCCGAAGAGAAATTCGGATTCCTGTTGGAAGCGTTCACCTTTGGCGCACCGCCACACGGTGGGATCGCCTTCGGCTGGGACCGGATCAACGCGCTGCTGTCCGGGGTCGACTCGATTCGCGAGGTGATCGCCTTCCCGAAGACCGGCGGCGGTGTCGATCCGCTCACCGATGCGCCGGCGCCGATCACCGCCCAGCAGCGCAAGGAATCCGGAATAGACGCCAAGCCCAAGAGGGTTGAGCAGGCATGAGTGAACAAATTCCGGACGCCGAAGCACTCAACGCGTTCAACAACGGCATCATCGACGAGTTCCGGGCCAATGGCGGCAAGGTCGGCGGTCAGTTCGAGGGCGCCAACCTGCTGCTGCTGCACACCACCGGCGCCAAGTCCGGTCAGCCCCGGGTGTCGCCGCTGGCGTATTTCCGCATCGACGGCAAGCTCATCATCATCGGATCCTTTGCCGGCGCTCCGGTCAGCCCGGCCTGGGTGCACAACCTGCGGGCCCACCCGCAAGCCCGCGTCGAGGTCGGCTTGCCCCAATCAGGGATAGACGCATACGACGTGACCGCGCGCGAACTGCCGTCCGACGAGCGTGCCGCGCTCTTCGACAAAGTCACCGCCGCCGCGCCCGGCTTCGGCGAGTACCAGGCCAAGACCACCCGGGTCATTCCGCTGTTCGAGTTAAGCCGGACCTAGCCGGTGGGCACATCGCGGCCGGCGGTGCCACCCTCGGTTCTGGCCGTCGCGCGTGCCGGCACCAAACGGCTGCGGGCGGTGTGGTTCAACCTCGTGCAGACCGCGGTGGCCGCGGGCCTGTCCTGGTACCTGGCTCACGATCTGCTGGGCCACCCGCAGCCGTTCTTCGCCCCGATCGCCGCCGCGGTGTCGTTGTCGACCAGCAACGTACTCCGCGCCCGGCGTGCGGTCCAGATGATGATCGGGGTCACCCTGGGCATCGGGGTGGGCTCGCTGGTGCAGGGGCTGCTCGGGCCCGGTGACATCCCCATCGCGGCCGCCGCGCTGGTGGCGCTGGGCGTGGCGGTGTTCATCGGGGGCGGGTTCATCGGGCACGGGATGATGTTCGCCAACCAGACCGTGGTGTCGGCGATCCTGGTGCTGGCGCTCTACCACGGCGGGCTCGGTCTGGAACGCATCTTCGATGCGCTGATCGGTGGCGCCGTCGCGATCGTCTTCGCCGTCGTGCTGTTCCCCGCCGACCCACGCAAGGTGCTGCGCAATGCCCGCGTAGGCGTACTTGGCGTGCTGCACGACGTCCTGTCGCGGGCCGCGGACGTCGTCGCCGGGCGCAAGGAGCCGCCGCCGGACTGGCCCCTGACGGCCGTCGACCGGGTGCATGAACAGCTCAGCGAATTACTCGAGGCGCGGACCACCGCACACCACGTCGTCACCATTGCACCGCGGCGGTGGGCGCTGCGCGATGCGATCGAGGCCGCCGATCACCAGGCCGTGCACGTGGCCCTGCTGGCCGGCTCGGTGCTGCAACTGGCCCGGGCCGTCTCGCTGGGCGTGGACGAGCGCCGGGAGTGGCTTCCGGTGCGCGTGCACACGGTGCTGGTGGTGTTGGCGGCCGCGACCGCTCTCGCCGATTCCGATCCCGCCGGCGCCTGCGCGTACACGGCCTCGGCGCGTCAACACGCCGCCGAACTGCAGTCCGGCGCGCGCGAGAAAACCCAAGTGATACTCGCCGACG
>NZ_LZKU01000078.1 GCF_001672975.1 Mycobacterium sp. 1465703.0 | reverse complement strand
CCGGCGCCGCCCGGGCAACTGCCGTGTGACCGGTCGGGTATGTGCGGGTCGGCCCAAGGCGGCGGCGGGTCGGCTTGCGCCGGCGCGGCCGCGCTGATGAGCGCCACGGCGGCCAGTGTCGCGACCGCGACATAACGTCCAACGCGATCGCGCTTTAGACCGTGGCGTCGGCGAATGTGCCGGGCGAACGCTATGCGCGCCAGTCCGAAATCGAACGGTAGGTAATCGTGCACCGGCCAGTTCCATTCGCACCAGTGGCAGACGAAGCGATGGCCGCTCACGATGAGCACGCCGGGCACGAAGGTGATTTCGGTTGCCAGTGGTAACCCCCGCTGGGTCCGTCGCCGCCGGGCGTCACGGCCGACCCGCCAAGCGGCGGGTTGTTCCCGGTGCCGTACGGGAGCCACGGTTGCGGCGCGAGGCAGTCGTAATCGACGTTGTAGTTCTGCCCTAGGAACTGGCACGCCGGGCCGGCGTGCGCCGAGCTGGCGGCCATGACGGCGGCCGCGCCGAGCACGCCGGCGGCGCCAACGGTTGCGAGTAGTCGTTTCATGATTGGGTTCCTTTCCTGATGGGTTTGGTTGGGAGCGGCGTCGTCGGCCACCTGTTCATCACGTGCCCGGGCCGCTCGGCCGGCTGTTGCGCCGGCGCCGGCCGAAGGGGCGACGTCTTGTCTGTTGCGAACACCGCGCCGGCGATGCCTTGCCGGTATTCGTAGTCGGCCCGGGCGGCGATGGCCGCGCGCCGGCGCACGGCGTCGTTGACCAATAGCGCGCAGACGACGACGAGCACGGGCACCGCGAACCACGGGTGCGCGACTGTCACGCCGACGACTGTCAGGAAAGCCGGCACGCCGAACACGGCGGCCGCGAACGGGTGCCGCTCGGCCCAGTTGTCGCGCTTGGATTCGAAGCCGCAGCGCGGGCAGTGGTAGCGCATCGCCTTTCCCCTTCGACGTGACTTTATGGCGCGGGCTGGGTCGCTGGTGAAATTTTCACCAACCCTCCCGGTTTTTGCAGGTCGCTGTGGGTCGTTCACCACCAAGTTGCAGGGTATTTCCGCAGGTCAGCGGTAATACTCCACGGGTTCGAGTCCCCTTAGCTCCACCCTTGGGATCCCGCTCCGACCATCGGTCTGGGCGGGTTTCTTGTTTGTGGGCGCGGCCAGGCGGTGGCCGAAGCCCGCCGCATCCACCGCACCGGGCTCAGGGATGCAGGTTCCACTGACCGCAATCCTCGGCAAGAACGTCATTGACGTCGACTTCGAGTCCGCCAACTACCGGGCCGGGATTCGACGCGGTACTTACCACTCGTTGGTAGAGAACCGCGGCTGGATCGACCTGACCGTGGGACCAGGACCGGGTCTGCCACGCCCACCGGTGGCCGGGAGTGCGCGAACTTCCGATGACGCCGTCGGCGGCGGCCCATCGGCACACATCGATACCGCCGTAAACGCCCGTGCGCTGCACCCCCAGTACCGAATTGATTCCGCGAAACCACTTGAGCGCCAAATTGTTCCAGGTGTCGTGGTTTATGTCCTCGTCGACGCTGAAGAAGATCGGGGCACTCTGGCCGCCACCCGCCGCGGTATGCAGCTGCCAGGCGGTGCGCGCATCGGCAACGCCGCCGTCGAACCCGCGCCTGAAGTCCGATGGTGCTGTCCCGCCCGGCTTGCCGTATTGATAATTGCTGACGATCATCAGCCCGGCAGCGGTCAGTTGCTCGGCGTAAGACCGGGTGATCGGCTTGGCGCCCATAGACGAGCCGGGACGCGACAGCGATACGTAGTTGATGACCCCGGCGTAGCCGGCAGCTCGAATGTGCTCTGCCGGAATTTGGCGCATGGCGAAGTCGATCAATTTGGGGGTGGCCGCAGCCGTCGTAGGGATGGCAGCCGCCGTAGGGACGGCGGCAGTCGCCGATGCCGCAAACACCGCAGAGATAGCGATGGCGTTACGCAATACTTCGCGCCGGGGAAGAG
>NZ_LZKU01000077.1 GCF_001672975.1 Mycobacterium sp. 1465703.0 | reverse complement strand
ACCGTCCTTACCCGAGGTCGAGAACGTAGAACGTCTCCGATGCATTGTGCACGCCCATTGGTCGCCGGGCGGTGCAGGCCGGGCTAGGCGAGCCGCTGGACCGCGGCGCCGATCCGCTCATCGCTGGCGGTCAGCGCGACTCTCACGTGCTGCGCGCCGCGCGGGCCGTAGAAATCGCCCGGCGCGACCAGGATGCCGCGCTGCGCCAGCCAGGCGACGCTGTCGTGGCATGACTCGCCGCGGGTGGCCCACAGATACAAGCCGGCTTCGGAATGGTCGATGGCAAAGCCGGCCGAACGCAGCGCGGGCAGCAGGGCGGCGCGGCGCCGTTCGTAGCGTTCCCGCTGTGTCAGCTCGTGGGCGTCGTCGTCCAGCGCGGCCACCATGGCGGACTGCACCGGCGTCGGCACCATCATCCCGGCGTGCTTGCGCACCGCCAGCAGCTCGGCGATCAGCTCGGGGTCTCCGGCGACGAAACCGGCCCGGTACCCGGCCAGCGACGAGCTCTTCGAAAGGGAGTGGATCGCGATCAGCCCGATGTGGTCGCCGTCGCAGACCGAGGGATGCAGGATCGAAAGCGGCTGATCGTCCCAGCCCAGCCCCAGGTAGCACTCGTCGGAGGCCACCAGGCAGCCCCTTTCCCGGGCCCAGCCGACCACCTTGCGCAGGTGATCGACGCCCAGGACACGTCCGGTCGGATTGCTCGGCGAATTCAGGTAGTACAGCGACGGCGATTGCGGACCCACCTGGGTCAACGAATCCGCGCGCAGCACCCGCGCGCCGGCCAGCCGTGCTCCGACGTAATAGGTCGGATACGCCAGCTCCGGCACCACGATCACATCCGTGGGCCCCAGGCCAAGCAGCGTGGGCAGCCAGGCGATGAGCTCCTTGCTGCCAATCACCGGGAGCACGGCGGACTCGGTCAGCCCGGTGATGCCGAACCGGCGCTGCAGCGCGGCGACCATCGATTCGCGCAGCCGGGCGGTGCCGGCGGTGGCCGGGTACCCCGACGCCGAGCCGCCGGCGGCCAGCGCCTGCTGGACGAGTGGGGCGACCGGGTCGACCGGGGTGCCGACGGAGAGGTCGACGATCCCGTCCCGATGAGAGCCGGCCAGCGCTTTCGCGTCGGCAAGGGTGTCCCAGGGAAATTCTGGCAGGGCCGCCGATACCACCGGACGGCGCTTTTTGAGCTGGTGTGGCACCGGGCCGCTCAGTCGCCTTCGCCTTGCGGTGGCAGATCCTTGACCACCTGCGGGTCGTTCTCGGTCAAGCCGACTTTGGCCGCGCCGCCGGGAGAGCCCAGCTCGGCGAAGAAATCGGCGTTGATCTGCGTGTACTGACTCCACTGGTCTGGCACGTCGTCTTCGTAGTAAATCGCTTCGACGGGACACACCGGCTCGCAGGCGCCGCAGTCGACGCACTCGTCGGGGTGGATATAGAGCATCCGAGCGCCTTCATAAATGCAGTCGACCGGGCACTCCTCGATACAGGCTTTGTCCTTGATGTCGACACAGGGCTCGGCGATCGTGTACGTCACAGACGTCTCCTCCATGTACTAGGCCATCTGGCGGGGCTCAAACGTGGGCTGTTCAACTCGCACCGGCGCGAGCGGTCCGGTGAAGCTTTCGGTTACTGATACTAGACGTTGCAGATACAGGTCAACCATTTGGCGCGCCTGTCCATTCACAGATTTAAGACCGACAGTCTCGCAGCCTACGACCGGGCCCCGTTTCGCCGACGGCGAACGCCGCGAATAAGCCGTTGACCTGCATAGAGTAACGTCCCTCCGACACCGGGCGATACCTCTTGCGTTGCAAGCACGCTCGCGGAGCCTGGTAATCTCGTCCGGGAAGACGGCAACCGCTGGGCAGACGTTATCGCCGTAATAGCGGTGCATTAACTGGGGAAGGTGTCCTACACATGAGGCTGTCGTTGAGCAAATTGGGCGTTGCGGTTGGCAGCGCGGCGGTGGCGTTGACGGCCGCGGCCGGGGTCGCTTCGGCTGACCCGGCGGACGCGATCATCAACACCACCTGCAACTACGGGCAGGTCATCGCAGCGCTGAACGCGACCGACCCGGCGGCTGCCCAGCAGCTGAACTCGTCGCCGGTTGCGCAGTCCTACATCCGCAACTTCCTGGCGGCGCCGCCGCCGAAGCGTCAGCAGATGGCCCAGCAGATCCAGGCCATGCCGTCGGCGCAGAAGTACTACGACGACATCAACCAGGTCGCGGTCACCTGTAACAACTACTGAGCCGATCGCTTCGCACGAAGCGGTTCAGTAACCGCCGAGCAGGCGGCGCACGCGTCCCAGGGTTTCCGGTCCGACGCGGCTGCGAACGCGTGATGGATCGGCGGGCCTGCGCCCCCACAACAACAGCACGCGTGCGGCTGCGTCGGTTTCCAGGGTGGCCGGGCCTTCCGGCTCGGCAAACCCGATTGAGACCTGATCCGGGTCGGCGGCCAGGACGACGTCGTCGGTGCCGTTGGCCCGCAGCCTTGCCTCGATGCGCTCACCCGGGCCGATCTGCTTGGCCCCCTTCGCCAGCAGCGGCCTGCCGACTGCCAGCACGCTGTGGGTGGTCATCCACGGCTCGGCCAGCCGCGCCCGGGCGGCCGGCTCGTCCCCGGTGATGTCCCAGCCGTGCAGGACCAGCTCTTCGCGCATGTGCTCGGCGAACCAGGGCACCTTCATGGTGCGGCCGGTCCAGGCGACGTCTGTGTCGGCGGGGATCCCTTCGGCTGCCACCGCGACGTCGGTGAGGGTGGCCATCCGGTCCTGCAGCGCCTCCCACAGGTCGGCGTCGTTCAGGGCGCGCAGTGGGCCTTCGCGTTCTTCGAAGCCGCGCGTGGCGACGGGCTCACCTTCCAGGTGCGCGCCGAGCACCCGCGCGAGTTCTTCGGCGTTTCCGGCTTGGTGGACGACGATGTCACGCACCGTCCAGGCTTCACACCAGGTGCCGGCGTCAGGGCCGTGCCGGCGCACCGCGTCCACGAACGGCCGCCACTCGGGAAATCGATCGTTGTCGATGTGTCTCTTCACGGCGTCCGGTATACCCGCCGCCTACGACATGGAAGCGAACTACGCGGCCAGCGTCGTGTAGTCGGTGGTGCGTTGCCGGGCCGGGCGGCCGATGCCGTCGGCGATCGCGATCAGCTCCGCGACCGTCTTGGCCGAACCGTGTTCCGAACCGGCCATCCGCGAGATGGTCTCCTCCATCAGCGTGCCGCCCAAATCGTTGGCGCCGCCGTTGAGCATCACCTGGGTGCGCTCCACACCGAGCTTCACCCAGCTGGTCTGGATCTGGGAGATGCGGCCGTGCAACATGATTCGCGCCAGCGCGTGCACCGCCCGGTTGTCACGATGCGTGGGCCCGGGACGGGACGCGCCGGCTAGGTACAACGGCGAGCTCTGGTGCACGAACGGCAACGGCACGAACTCGGTGAAACCGCCGGTGCGGTCTTGGATGTCACGCAGCACGTTGAGGTGGCCGACCCAATGCCGCGGGCTGTCGACGTGGCCGTACATCATGGTCGACGACGACCGAAGCCCCACCTCGTGTGCGGTGCTGACGATCTCGATCCACAACGAGGTGGGCAACTTGCCCTTGGTCAGCACCCAGCGCACTTCGTCGTCCAGGATCTCGGCGGCAGTGCCGGGGATGGTGTCCAGGCCCGCTTCGCGCAGGCTGATCAGCCATTCGCGAATGCTCAACCCGCTCTTGGTCACACCGTTGGCGATCTCCATCGGTGAGAACGCGTGCACGTGCATCGACGGCACCCGCGCTTTGACGGCGCGGACCAGGTCGGCATAGCCGGTTACCGGCAGTTCCGGATCGATACCGCCCTGCATGCACACCTCGGTGGCGCCTTGCACGTGTGCTTCCCATGCACGGTCGGCCACCTCGTCGGTGGACAGCGAATAGGCGTCGGCGTCTCCCTTGCGCTGTGCGAACGCACAGAAGCGGCACCCGGTGTAGCAGATGTTGGTGAAGTTGATGTTGCGGTTCACCACGAAGGTGACGTCATCGCCAACGGCCTCGCGGCGCAACGTATCCGCCAGCGCGGCAACCGCTTCCAGCGCCGGACCGTCGGCAGTCGCCAGCGACAGGTATTCGCTGTCGGTGCAGCCGGCCGGGTCGCGCTCGGCGGAGCGCAGCGCGCCAAGCACGTCGGTGTCTAGGCGTTCGGGCGCCCTGGCGCCCTGCGCGGCCAGCTCGTGAACGTGCGCACGGATCGATTCCCAGTCGCCGAAGGCACTGTCGATATCGCTGCGGGTTTCGGTGTTGCGGCCCTCGCTGTCGATCGCCGCGTTGAGGTCGATGCGACCCGCCGATCCGACGTCGTCGGGCTCCTGCCAGGGCAGCCCCACTGGGTTGACATCGCGAGCCAGGCCGGTCGCGGGATCGGCCAGTGCCATCACGTGTCCGGCCACCCGCGGGTCGATCCAGGCCGAGCCCGCCTGCACGTATTTGGGCTGCGCGGTCAGCCGCTGGACCAGCTCATAACCGGCTTCGGCGGTGACGGCGGCCAGTTCGTCCAGGGCCGGCCACGGCCGCTCCGGGTTGACGTGGTCGGGCGTCAATGGCGAAACCCCGCCCCAGTCGTCGACTCCGGCGCCGACCAGCGCCAGGCACTCGTCACGCGACACCAGGTTCGGGGGTGCCTGAATACGCATCCCGGGACCCAGTACCAACCGCGCGACCGCCACCGTCGCCAGGTAATCCTCGATGCTCGCGTCGGGGACTGCGGCCATCGCGGTGTGTTCCTTCGCGCGGAAATTCTGCACGATCACTTCTTGGACGTGTCCGAACTCCTTGTGCGACTTGCGAATCGCGTGCAACGTGTCGGCGCGTTCGGCGAGGGTCTCGCCGATTCCGACCAGCAGGCCGGTGGTGAACGGAATCGACAGCCGGCCCGCGTCGGTCAGAGCGCGCAGCCGCACGGCCGGATCTTTATCCGGGCTGCCGTAGTGCGCAAGGCCTTTCGTTTCGAACAGCCGCCGTGACGTCGTCTCGAGCATCATGCCCATCGACGGCGCCACCGGCTTGAGCCGCGCCATCTCCGACCAACTCATCACACCGGGGTTCAGGTGCGGCAACAGGCCGGTCTCTTCGAGCACCCGGATCGCCATCGCCCGCACGTAGGACAGCGTGGAGTCGTAGCCACGCGCCTCCAGCCACTCGCGCGCCTCCGGCCAGCGATCCTCGGGTCGGTCACCGAGGGTGAAAAGTGCTTCCTTGCAACCGAGTTCGGCGCCGCGACGGGCGATGTCGAGAATCTCGTCAGGTTCGAGGTACATGCCCGCACCCTGGGCACGAAGCTTGCCCGGGACGGTGACGAAGGTGCAGTAATGGCAGCTGTCCCGGCACAGGTGGGTGACCGGGATGAAAACCTTGCGCGAGTACGTGATCGGCAGCCCACCACCCGGGCCGCGCCGTCCGGCCGATTCGAGACCCGCGTCGCGTACCCGCGCCGCGCTGGCGCACAGATCGGCAAGGTCGGCACCGCGCGCGGTCATGGCAACCGCGGCCTCATCGATGTTCAGCGCGACGCCATCTCGAGCCCGTCGCAATACCCGCCGCAGCGCCGACGCGCCGGCCCCTCGAGAGGCCCTCGACCCAGCGTTGGACGAGGCTTCCGACGAAACCTTGGCCGGAACCACTGGATTAGGCAGAGCGGTAGGCTCTTCGCCCGGAGTCAACAGCACGTTCGTGTAACTTCCCCACGATCGAATTTCATCCACGTGTCCCAACATGTGAAATCGTGGCACCCGTTGGCGGGTCCCGTATGGGCAACAGTCAACAGTAGCGGCACACCCGAATAGGCAAGCGGGCGACATCCCGGCCGGACCTCACGCCGCCCGGCCGCGCCGCCAGAGCACCCAAACCGGCGGTGCGACGCCCATAACCAGCAGCAATAGCGCGCCGTAGGCCATCAGGCCGTGGCCCCCCAAGATCACGTCGTCGGCCGGGCCGCCCATGCTGATCACCGCCACGGTCAGCAGCCACGTCCATAACGGCAATGCCGCCAGCCGGGGCGACTGGGTCCAGCGCCCGGCGGCCCACACCAGCGCGGCGTTGACCAGTCCGGAAATCAGTCCGCTGATGGGAAAGGGAATCGTCCCGATATAGAGAGGCAGCAGCAGAGCCCCGGCAAGTGCGGAGAGCACCCCGTCGACCGCCAAAAGAGTTAATACGACGAAACGAATCGCGGGGTCGGTCGCGCCGTTGTCTTCGATTGACGTAGCGCGCGGCTTGGTTTCGGTCAGGTCGGGACGCTGTCGATGTTGGACATTATGGAGCCGATAACCCACTGCAGGCTGTCCAGCCGGTCCTGCCAGTGCTGCTGATTAGGGTCCAGGTCGGGGTCCATGCGAATTCCTTCCGTGGCTGCCTGGTTGGCAGCCTACCGCGTGGGAGTCGCGGAGAAACCAAGGCCTGCGAGCAGATCCGTTTCCCAGCCGCGCTCGTCCCGCTCTCCCGCGGCGCCGGCGGCCAAGACGTAGTGCTCCTGCGCCAATATCGGTATCGCCACGTTGTTGGACAGCGCGCAGGCTCGACCGGTCGGTCCGACGACTACTTGGGTGGCATGCGCGGCGAGTGCGGCCCGCTTGGCGGCCCAGTCTTGCGGCGTGGTCTCCACGACGGCGTCGATGTCGTCGTCGGCGTAGCCGAAGGTGAACTCTTCTTTCGGCGCGATCAGCCATTCGGGCCGCAAATCCTCCGGTGTGAGCGCATCCATGGCCGCCTCGAAGGTGCGCGTCGCGAAGACCGACCAATACAACTTCGGTGTGGACCAAGGCTCGCCGGGAAAGTCGCCGGCTCCCGGGCCGGCCGCCGTCACGGCGGCCATCGTCACCCGGTGCGTGTGGATGTGATCGGGATGCCCGTAGCCGCCGCGCGGATCGTAGGTCACGACGACGTGCGGGCGCTGCTCGCGAATGACCGCCACCAGCGCGCCGACCACCTCGCGCTCGTCGGCGTCGATGAACCGTTGCCGATGCCGCTGCGGGGTGCCGCTCATGCCCGAATCCCGCCAGCGGCCGGCGCCGCCGAGGTAGCTGGGTTCACTGATGCCGAGCGCTTGCAACGCGGCGGTCAACTCGCCGATCCGGTAGCCGCCGAGCTGGTCGGCGCGGTCGACGGCGAGTTCGGCCCAACGGTCGCCGATCACCTCGCCCTCTTCGCCCAGCGTGCACGTGACAACGCGGACATCCGCCCCGCGGGCCACATAGTGCGCGATAGTGGCACCGGTGCCCAGGCTTTCGTCGTCGGGGTGCGCGTGGACGAACAACAGCCGCGGCGTGTCAGGCATGGACGGCACCCTACGGCACCGGATACGAATCGGCATTCGGGTTTAGTGCCCGTCGCCGTTTCTTATGTTCCGTGCCGGGCGGCCGCATCGCCGGTGGCCCAGCGGATAGGAACGCGCACGGCTACTATCTAGGAATGCGCCAGCTCACCGATGCCGTCCGCACTGGCAGCCGAAGCCGTCGGCGAGGTGAGGTGCTGGAACGCGCCCTCTACGAGGCAACCCTGGCCGAGCTGACCGAAGTCGGCTACGGGGGCCTGACCATGGAGGGGATCGCGGCGCGCGCCCACACCGGCAAGGCCGCGCTCTACCGGCGCTGGGACACCAAGTGTGAGCTGGTACACGCCGCTTTGGTTTTCGCGCTGCCGCCGGTGCCCGAGCTGCGTTCGGGCCGTTCGGCCAGAGAAAACTTGCTGGCGATGTTCACCGCCCAGCGTGACCTGCTGGCCGGAAAGACCGGCTTTCCCGGTTTGGACGTCATCCATCAGCTGTTGCACGAACCCGAAATGCGGGCCATCTTCGCCGATGCGGTGGTGCGGCCGCGGCTGCACATCGTGGAATCGATCCTGCAGGCCGCCATCGAAGACGGCGATCTCGACCCGAAGACCGTTACGCCGCTTACCGCTCGCATCGGCTCCGCCCTGATCAACCAGCACTTCCTGCTGAACGGATCGCCGCCGAACCGGCGCGAACTGGCGCTCATGGTGGACACCGTGATCCCGCCGCGGGCCGCGCGGCGCCCCGCCGACTGACGACCGGAGATTACGGCCCGGTTTTGATCCATTGGCCGGCGTCGCCGACGATGCCGACCGGAACCGCACCGGACAAGCTGACGTTCTGCACGCTCGGCCCGGCCGCGACGATCGTGGTGTCCTGCAATATCGGCAACACCGTGGACATGTTCCACAATCGCGGTTCGACCGCGGTGATCACGTCGTTGATGTTCTTGGTGCCGTCGAGTGCGGCGTCGATGTTCGACTGGATGCTGCGATCGCAGATCCCGGTGAGGTTGGACGGCGCCTGCACCAGGGCGTTGGGATCAGCCGGGCGGCTCGGCGGCGGCGCCGCGGTCGGCAGGGTCGACGTGGGGGTCGACGTGGGGGTCGACGTAGTGGTCGACGTGGTGGCCTTCCCGGTGGACGGTGCGGGGGCCGAAGGCGGCGGCACCGGTCCGTTGGAAATCGGCACCTGGGTCGATTCCAGGGCGGGGCAGCCGTACCGGGAGGCGAGCCGGGTGGCCAAGTTGCCGCCCGCCTGATGCCAGCCGACGATCGCGTCGACGCGGTTGTCGTTCAGCGCGTCGTGGTAGAGGGTGGCCGGATCCAGCGCCATCACGGTCGCGGCGATGCCGACGTTGCGCAACCGGTCGGCGGCGGTATTTGCCACCGCCACCGCGGTCGGGTCGTTCGCCGCCACCCCGATCACGAGGGAAAGCTGTTGCCCATCCTTGCTGATCCGGCCGCGGATGACCTCGGGCGGCCCGGTGTTCGCCGGGGTCGGCGCGGGCGACGCCGAGGAGTTGGGTTCGACCTTGTACCCGGCGCCCTCCAGCAATGCCAGCGCGGCGGGCGTCGTCATCGCCGGCGGCGCGGTCGGCTCGTAGCCCGGGTCGCTTGGCGCCCGGATCTGAGCCTGGGCCAGCGTGACGGTGTTGTCGCTGCCCGCGCCCACCGCCGCCAGCAGGTCGACGTCCAGCAACCCCAAGATCGCCTTACGGACTTGTGTATCAGCCAGTTTGGGCTGGGTGGCCCGCAGCGTGAGCTGCATGACCCGCGGTGTCACGATCCGGGCGGTCCGCACATCGGGGATGGCGGACAACTGCGCGAAGGCCGCCGACCCGCCATGCACCTGCGCGACCTGGGTGTCGCCGTTGCGCACGGAATCGGCCAGCGCGGCCGGCGCACCGGCGCGCCGGAACAGGATGAGCGCGGGTTTCGCCGGTGGTCCCCAGTAACGATCGTTGCGGGCCACCAGGATTTCGTCGCGCTGCGGGTCGATGCTCTCCACCCGGAACTGCCCGCCCGTGACGGGAAGTGCCCGGGCCAGGCCGGCCGCGAACCCGCCGGGGACGTCTTTGACGATGTGCGCCGGAAGGATGTTGCTGAACAACTCTTTCCACGCCGGATAAGGTTCGGCGAAGGTGACCACCGCCTGCTTGCCGCCTTCCAGGGACTGCACGCCGGTGATGAGGTCATAGCCGGCCGGGTCGACGACGCCGGGCTGGCTGACCATCTGGTGCCACAGGTACCAGAAGTCGTCGGCGGCAATCGGCGCGTTGTCGGTCCACTGCGCCTCCGGCCGGATCTTGTAGGTCACCGTGAACGGGTTCTGGCTGGTCACCTGCGCCGACACCAGCAGGGTCGGGTCCATCTCCCAGCGTGAGCCGGTAGCCATGCTGGGGTCGGGCACCGGCCGAAAGGCGCTGGGCAACACCAGCGCGCTGATCGCCGCGTTCACCGGCGACAGGTCGGACAGCAGATGCGGATTAAAACCGGCCCCGATCGAGTCGATGCCCATGATGATCTCGCTGACCCGGGGCGGCGGCGGAACGGAGTTGTGCGGCGTATCGGTGCTCTGCGGTGCCGGCGGCGGGTTGACCGTACACGCCGAGAGCACCAGCCCGACCAGCGAAACCAAGCCGCCCAGCACCATCAACACACGGCGGAGTCGTCTCGGCACGCTGAACAGGGTATCGAGCACCCGCGCAGCAGCCCCTCCGGCCACGCGGTGTTAGCCCCGGGCCTTGGCGCGCGACCGGCTACGGGCCCGGGAGGTGGCATCCAGCTCGACCTTGCGCACCCGCACGATCTCCGGGGTCACCTCGACGCATTCGTCTTGCGCGCAGAGGATCTCGACATCAACGTGACCCGGGAGAAGAAGCTGACCAACATGCGTTCGTCGACCGCCGATGTCATCGAAACGCTGGCCCGGCCGCTCGAGCTCGATCTCGAGCAGGCCATGGAATTCTGCGCGCAAGACGAATGCGTCGAGGTGACCCCGGAGATCGTGCGGGTGCGCAAGGTCGAGCTGGATGCCACCTCC
>NZ_LZKU01000076.1 GCF_001672975.1 Mycobacterium sp. 1465703.0 | reverse complement strand
GGTCAACACGCGCTGACGTGCCCTCAGAGCCAGGCCTGCTGCCACGACTGGATGCGTTCGGCCAGTTCGGGTCCGCGGTCCTCTTGGATGAAGTGACTGGCGTTGATGCGGGCGTGTGGCTGGCCCGCGGCGCCGGGAATGTGTTTGATCAGGGCGCTGTCGGCCCGCCCGAGGATGGGATCGCGGACCCGAACTGGCCGAACGCATCCAGTCGTGGCAGCAGGCCTGGCTCTGAGGGCACGTCAGCGCGTGTTGACCAGCCGTACCACACTGCGCATGACCGCCCTGCTGACGCGGCGACGGGCCTGGTCGAGTGTCGAACCCGGCGCGGGTAGCGGCGCGACGCCCAGCCGCGGGAACAGCTTCAGCGCGGTATTGCACTCGATCGCCGCGCGGGCGTCCGGGCGCAGGTCCGCGTACGTCTCCAGGCCGGCGGCGAACAGCTTGCCGGCCGCCACCGGCGCGAAGGGCCAGTCTGACCCGAAGGTCACGTGTCCGGGTTTGGCGAACGCAAGCAGGCTAGGCAGCGCCGCGGCGCTAGAGGACAGCGCGGTGTCGAAGTAGAACCCGGCGAAGTCATCCAGGCTGTCGGTTGGGCTGCGTCCGGTGTCGCCCATGATGCTCACCGCCATGCGGTGTGAGGCATAGGGCACGAACCCGCCCGCATGGCTGAGGATGAACTTGATGTTGGGGTAGGTACGGCAAATACCGTTGCGCACAAGCAGATACGCCGCGCGAGTGGTATCGAGCAGGAAGTCGACGGCAAACGGTGCGATGCCGTCGATCACCGGGCCGGGTAGCTCGCCGGGGTGAATGAATACCACGGCAGAGCGGGCGTCCAGCGCGGCGAACAGGTCGTCCTGCCCGGTCTGGCCCAGGTAGGTCCCCGCGCTGTTGGCGAGCAGCACCACGCCGTCGGCGTGTAACTCGTCGAGCGATCGGGACACCTCGTCCACAGACTCGCGCAGGTGCGGCGTGGGGATGGTGGCGAAGAATCCGAACCGGCTTGGTTGGTCGGCGACAAGACCGGCGAGGTAGTCATTGAGGTCGCGGGCCAGCGCGGCCGCCTCGGCCGCACCAGGCAGGAACGCGGTACCCGGCATCGATACCGAAAGGATCGCGGTGCCGACGTTGAGTTCCGCCATGGTCTGCAATGACGCTTCGGGGCTCCAGTCCGGCAGCGCGCGACCTCCGGCTTCGTCAATCTTGGCTTGTCGCAGCTTCTCTCGATAGAACGACGGGAGGGCGTGGTGGTGAGTGTCGATCCGCAACATTGGTGACCGCTCCTTTGAGACCGGGCCCCGGTGATCACCGCGCCGGCAAGTGCGGGGCCGACGTCCCCATCATGTAACAGCGCGACGGCCGATGTCGATGCGCCGACGAGCGAAGACTTTTCGGCCCGCGCCTGCCATCATTAGCGACACGGCGAATTACCTTACAGCTCAGTATGTTTGACCGGACGCCCGCCCGAAGTTACCGAACGACAAGTCCTCCCGGAGGCTGCCTATTGCGGTGATCGGGTAACCGCGAGTACGGCTTCCGCGAACTCGGGACGGCAGACCACCAGATCCGGCAACTTCGGGTCGGGTTGGTTGTAGGCCAATGCTGAGCCGTCGATGCGAGAGGTGTGCAGCCCGGCGGCTCGTGCCACTGCCACCGGCGCAGCGGAGTCCCATTCGAACTGGCCGCCGGCATGCACGTACACATCGGACAACCCTTGGACGATCGAAGCCACCTTGGCTCCGGCGGAACCCATTTCCACCAGGACTCCATCCAGCGCATCCTGCACGTTCAGGGCAATCGCGGGTGGACGGGTGCGCGACACGACGATGCGCGGCTTGCCCGGCGCGACCGGAGGTGAAGCGACCTCGGGAGTCGCGAACGTGATGCCTTGTGCGGGTAATGTGACCGCGCCGGCGACCAGTTCACCGGCCTCCCAGAGCGCGACGTGCACCGCCCAGTCGTCGCGCCCGAGTTCGGAGAATTCCCGCGTCCCGTCCAGCGGATCGACGATCCAGACGCGGTCCGAGCGCAATCGCACCGGGTTGTCGGCGCCCTCTTCGGAGAGCACCGCGTCATCGTGCCGCTCCGCGGCGAGCGCCTCCATCAAGAAGTCGTGGGATCGCTTGTCCCCCGCGGCTTTCCGGTCGCCGGCTTCCGCATCGGCGAACTCTTCACGGACCCCGAGCAGTAGCCGACCGGCCTCGGTAGCCAACCGTGCGGCCAGGTCATGGTCATTCATCGGCGACTCCACGAAATCCTCAATATGTTGGTAGCGATGACCAACTTTACCGTGTGACGCCCCGGTGGGCGGGTACCGCCCCCGCGGAAAGCTTGTGCCCTAATCTGGTGGGTGTGAGCGGCAACGCCAACGTCCCTTTATTGAAGCGGTTCCGGCACATCCCTCGGGGGCGTTTGATCGTCATCGGCTCGGCGACGGCGGTGGCGCTGGCCGGTGTCATCACCTTCGTGGGAGGTCAGCTGACCCAAGGGCATCAAAGCGCGACGGGGCCCAGTACCCAACCGTCGCCCTCAGCGCCGGAGAGCTTTGCCATTCCCGGCTGCTATAACCCGTCCGTTCAGCCGGTCGCCCGCCCCAAGAAACTCAACGTTTTGGGCTGCGCTAGTGTGGCCGTCGCGCTACAGGACATGTCGTGGAGTTCGTGGGGCCCGCAGGGCGCCGACGGGACCGGTACGGCGGTGTTCAAGCTCTGCGATCCCAACTGCGCAGCCGGGTCTCAGCTGACCGAACCGGTAATTGTGCACGCATGGAACCCGCAGCCGCCGCGGCGCGAGGCCATCTGTCAGGTCGGCTTGGAGATTTTCGCCGACATGATTCTGGCCTTCCCCAAAGAGGTGCCACCACCGAGCGTGCAGAAGATGAACACCCAGTACAACGGAGAGCCCGCGGTGCACTTCGCCAACTACTCGAGCGGCGACACGCAGGGCACCCAGTTCATCGGCTACACGTTTTGTAACTAGCGGGTTGGCACAACGAGCGGTTGCTCAGACCTCGATGACGACAGCGCCGCCCTGGCCACCACCCGCGCACATCGCCGCGACGCCGATACCACCGCCGCGGCGGGCCAGCTCGTAGGCCAACGTGGTCACCATGCGCGCCCCGGAAGCCGCGATCGGGTGACCTAGGCTGCAGCCGCTACCGGAGAAGTTCACCTTCTCCTCGTCGATGCCGTATTCCCGGCACGCCGCGATCGGCACCGATGCGAAGGCCTCGTTGATCTCCCACAGCGCTACGTCGCCGGGTGACAGACCGGCCCGCTGCAACACCTTCCCGATGACCTTCACGGCGCCCAGACCACAGTCCCTGGGCGGCACGCCGGCGGCGGCCCAGGCCCTGACCGTACCCATCGCGTTGAGCCTCTCGGCCTGGGCGTAGTCACTGTCGACGAGCGCGACCGCGGCCGCGGCGTCGTTGGTGCCGCTGCTGTTGCCCGCCGTGATCGAGAAGCCCTCGATCTCGGGGTGCAGCACCTTGAGGCCGGCGAGCTTCTCGACGGTGGTGTCCCGGCGCGGATGCTCGTCGACGGAGAACTCGGTCACCGAGCCGTCAACCTGGGTGATCTTCAGCGCGAGGATCTCGTCGACAAACTTGCCGGCGTCCATGGCCGCGATGGCGCGCTCATGGGAACGCGCGGCCCAGGCGTCCATCTCCTCGCGTGTGATGCCGACCGCCTGGGCGGTGTTCCAGCCCACAGTGATGGACATGTCCTTGGCGGGCGCGTCCGGTGTTTCTACGTGGGTGGGCGGCATCCAGCGCTCCTCGAACTTCAGCTCGGGGCCCGGAATCCGCCAGTTGGTCAGCGGCGTCATCGACAGCGACTGCACGCCGCCGGCGATCAACACACGCTCCATGCCGGAGCCGATCTGCGCCGCGGCGTTGCCGATAGCCGTCAGGCTGCCCGCGCAATGCCGGTTCACCGACTGTCCCGGAACATGCTCAAGACCGGTAGCCGTCGCCGCATACCGCGCGAGATCGCCACCGCCGTAATGCGATTCGGCGAAAATGATGTCATCGATGGCGGTCGGATCGACACCGGACCTGCGCACCACCTCTGGCAACACCGCGGTGATCAGTGTCTCGGGTGGTGTATTGACGAGCGTGCCCTTGAAAGAACGGCCGATCGCCGTCCGAACGGCTCCAACGATTACGGGTGTACCCATGTTTTCAACCTCGAACGGTCTGGCTGCGGTCAGTCGCGGCGAATCGTATCAAATACTGTATAGACAATAGTATTGGTCTAAGTTCGGTGGGGGCCGGTCTGTGACCGCGCTAACAATTAAGCGGTTAGTACACGCGGTCAGCAACAGGAGGCCTACCCGTTGAAAACCAAAGGCGCCCTGGTCTGGGACCTGAACCACCCGTGGGTGATCGACGAGATCGAGATCGGCGACCCGCGGCGCGGCGAGGTGACGGTTCAACTGGAGACCGCCGGCTTGTGTCACTCCGACCACCACTTGCTGACCGGTGATTTCCCCATCCCGAGCTTCCCCGTCCTCGGCGGCCATGAGGGCGCCGGCGTCGTCACCGAAATCGGAGACGGCGTCGAGCACCTGGCCGTCGGCGATCACGTGGTGATGTCGTTTATCCCGTCCTGCGGCAAGTGCACGCCTTGCCAGGTCGGTTTGCGTAATTTGTGCGACTTGGGCATGGGGTTGCTGTCCGGCGCATCGGTGTGCGACGGATCCTTTCGGGTGACGGCCAAAGGACACGATGTCGTGCCGATGTCGCTGCTCGGGACATTCGCCCCCTACGTGGTGGTGCACCACACGTCGGTAGTCAAGGTCGACCTGTCGATTCCCTTCGACGTGGCCTGCCTGGTGGGCTGCGGCGTCACAACGGGCTATGGCTCCGCAGTGCGCAGTGCGGCGGTCGGACCCGGCGATGACGTCGCGGTGATCGGTATCGGCGGCGTCGGCGTCGCAGCAATACAGGGCGCCCGAATCGCCGGAGCCCGACGCGTGTTCGCCGTCGATCCGTTCGACTGGAAACGCCAGCAGGCGTTGAAGTTCGGCGCGACAGAGGCTTTCGCGGATGTCACCACTGCCGCTGCTGCCATCGCCGAGGCCACCTGGGGAGCGATGTGCCGCAAAGTGATTGTCACAGTGGGTCATTGCGACGGCGGTGAGGTCGAGGAATGGATGAGCCTGACCGCAAAGGGAGGCACCTGCGTGCTGACGGCCATGGGCAACGTGATGGCCACCGATACCACGCTCAATCTGGCCGGTCTGACGCTGCTGCAAAAGAGCCTGCAGGGAAGCCTGTTCGGGGGCGGCAACCCACAGCACGACATTCCGGCGATTCTGGAGCTGTACAAGCTGGGGCAGCTCAACCTCGACGACATGGTCACGCGCGAGTACACCCTCGAGCAGATCAACGATGGCTATCGCGACATGCTGGAGGGCCGCAACATCCGCGGCATCATCCGCTATACCGATGCCGACCGCGCTTGACCCGCGGCCAACAGCTGACCTTCGTTGGGCATCCCCCGACGCGTTGGTGCGTACTTCCCGGCCCTCGTACGAGTTGTCGGTCGAAGGCGGGCGCATCGGGCTTGGCGCAACCGATGCAAACCGACTGCACCACAAGCGAAGTGCCGAGCAGCACTACCTAGGAGATCGTTATGAGCAAAACAGACCTCGCCGTGTTGCTCGCAGTGGCGGCAGCCCTGATGGTTGGCGCCGGAGACGTCGTTCAGCAGCAATCCGCTCAACAAGTCACCGATGAACCGGTCAGCACCTTCGCCCTGTTTCGCCGGCTGCTCCGTGATAGACGGTGGTGGACGGGCAGCCTGGTCGCTGCCGCCGGGTTCGGCTTCCAGGCCGCGGCGCTGGGCCTGGGTTCGGTGGTGCTGGTGCAGGCACTCTTGGTGACATCACTGCTCTTCGCGCTGATCATCAGCGCCAAGGCTAACCATCGCAGAATCACACGCCGGCAGGGGATTTGGGCCGTATTGCTCGCGACTGCCGTTGCGGTGGTGGTGACAGTCGGCGACCCGGAGCAGGGGACTCCGCGCGGGTCGGTGCAGACCTGGACCATCGTGGCGCTGGTGATGGTTCCGGCGTTGATTCTGTGTGTGATCGGGGCGCGGCTGTTCCCGGGCTCGGCCGGCGCATTGTTGCTGGGCCTGATGTCCGGTTCACTGTGGGGATTGTTTTCGGTGTTGACCAAAGGCGTGGTCGACCAACTCGGCCGCGGCATCCCGGCGTTGTTGCGCGCACCCGAGTTGTACGTGTGGATTGTGGTGGCGATCGCGGCCACCGCTTGGGAGCAGTCGGCGTTTCGGGCCGGGCCGCTCACCGCGTCGCTTCCGGCGGTCACCGTCGCCGAGCCCATCGTCGGATCGGTGCTCGGTGTCACCGTGCTGGGTGAAACGCTGCATACCAACGATATTGGCCTGGTGGCATTGGGCTTATCAATAGCCGTGATGGCGGCAGCGACGATCGCACTGGCTCACAGTCAGGCCAGCTATCCCCCCTCGTCTAACGAAAAGCCTTCTCCTGCAACGGACCAGACGTGAGATCAGCTCAGGCGTGAACCGATCCGGTGCGCGGTGCCGTCCGGATCGACATAGGCGAATTCACGCAAACCGTACGGCGTGTCCTGCGGAGCGATCAGGCGGCCTTCGAGATTTTTCAGCGCCGCCCACTCCGCGTAGAGGGCATCGGCGTCATTGACATAGAAGTACACGCTCGCGGCGGTGCGCAGCGGATCGTGCTCCGCCCATTCGGTGACATGGATTGACACCGACCCACGATCGGCGAATCCGTACCGTTCGGGACCGTCGTACGCGCGGGCGTCGAATCCAAGCCGGCGGTACCGGCTGAGTGCGACCTCCAGGTCTCGGACGGGAACGATCGGCGATACCGAGGTGAAGTCGACGGTGGACACACAGCGAACATAACTCTTAACTCTGAATCCGCCCGCCCTGGCGGTCGCTGCGCGTAAGCTCCCGCAAATAACCTCTGAATAGCTGACGCATACGAACGCGCGGACTGCTTGCGGAGTCGACTCGAGCAGGAAGGCCCCTCATTCATGCGTCAGCTAACACGCGTGGTTGCCGTTGCGGCCATCGGGATTTCCGTTGCCGGGTGCGGCAACAGCAACGAGGAAGCTAGCGCCCCGTCCTCCACCACCACCACGACCACGGCCGCCAAGCCGCCGCTCGCACAATCGGCGCTGATGCCTTTGCTCCTTACCTCGGCCGAGATCGACGCCGCTCTGGGCGTCACAGGGTCGAAGACTTTGGAGCCGTTCTTCGCGCTGAACAATGACAACCCCGCCGACGCGTTCCCCAAGTCGTACAAATTCCCCGACGAGTGCCGCTACATCACCGGACCCGCCGAAACTTCGGTTTATGCGGGCAGCGGCAACACGGCTGTGCAAGGCGAAAGTGATGGCACCTCACGCGATTCCGGCGCCCCGGGCGTGACTCAGATGCTGGTGCTGTTCCCGTCCGCACAGCAGGCTAGCGCCTTCTTCACCACCTCGTCGTCCCCCCAGGGCTGGCCCGCCTGCGCCAACCGTCAGGACACCGCCGCCGGTGACCCTGACGCTCCGACGGTGACCTGGAAGGTCGGACCGGTTTCCAGCACCAATGGCGTGTTGAGCACCACCGACTCGGTGACGGCATCCAAGGACGGGCAGACCATGTCCGAGAGCTGCCAGCGCGCGCTGACGGTACGCAACAACGTCGTCATCGATGTCGAGGCGTGCCGCAACGATCCAGGCAACGTGGCCGTCGAGGTCGCCAATCAGATCGCCGGCAAGGTCGACAAACAATAGCTGCCAGCTAACTGGGACCGTTGCCCTGACCGTCGTCGGAATACCGGCCGCAATAGGTATCGAGGGATTCAAAAATCCCAATATCCTTCTGCTGTTTACCTATTGGCGGTAGCCGTGCGCAGTGGTAGGGGCGTAGATTCTGGCGGCCGAGGCGGCCCGACGATCGATTCGAAGCGGTACATGGCTCCTGATACCTGGTTTAGGGGTAGGTTGTGCGCGGGTTCGGTCACACCGCCTTGAGGAGGGTTACGTGGGCACATCGGAAAAGGCATCCAAGCCGCGCACCGCGCAGCCAGTCATCCACCTCTCGCAACTGTTGCGGGCGCCCGTGCTGGCCCGCTCCGGGGACACGGTGGGCCGGGTCGAGGACGTGATCGTGCGGCTACGCGGAGCCGAAGAGTATCCGCTGGTGGCCGGGATCGTGGCCGGAGTCGGCGGGCGTCGGGTCTTCATCGGAGACAAATCCATTGACGAATATTCCGTGGACCGAGTTCTGTTGACCAAGAACAAGGTTGACCTTCGTGGCTTCGAACGCCGCGAAGGCGAGGTGTTGTTGCGCACCGATGTGTTGGGCCACCGGCTGATCGATGTGGCGACCGTCGAGCTGGTGCGCGCCTACGACGTCGAACTCGAACAGAGCCGCGGGGGCTGGGTGGTTACCCGTCTGGACACGCGCCGTCCACCACGGTTATTCGGTTTGATCAAGCATTCAGGTGGGCATGCGTCGCGGGATTGGAAGGCATTCGAGCCGCTGATCGGTCACGCACGTTCCGATGCAGTTCGGCGTCTGTCGGATCGGTTCGGTGACCTCAAGGCCGCCGAAATCGCCGACCTTCTCGAGGAAGCGGACAAGGCGGAGGGCGGCGAGATCCTCGACCGGGTGCACAGCGACCCAGAACTCGAAGCTGACGTCTTCGAGGAGCTGGACCCGGACAAGGCCAGCCGGCTACTCGACGATATGCCGGACAACGAGGTCGCCGCCCTGCTGGGCCGGATGCGCGCCGACGACGCCGCCGACGCAATCGTCGACCTGCGCCAGTCACGGCGCCGACGCGTCCTCGAACTGATGCCGGCCCCGCAACGCACCAAAGTCATTACCCTGATGGGGTTCAACCCCGAGAGCGCCGGCGGGCTGATGAATGTCGACTCCGTGACATGTTCGGCCACCGCCACCGCGGGTCAGGCGCTGGCGCTGATCGCCGCCTCACGCAACATCCAGCCGGAGGCGCTGATCAAGGTGCACGTGCTCGACGAGGACAAACGGCTGGACGGCGTCGTGTCGGTGATCACCCTCCTGCAGGTTGATCCCGCTGAAACCGTTGCATCCCTTATGGATTCCGATCCGGTGCGGGTCAACGCCGATGCGGATCTGACCGACATCGCGCTGCTGATGGCCGATTTCAATCTCTATTCCATCCCTGTCGTCGACGAGCAAGATCGCCTGCTCGGCGTGGTGACCGTTGACGACGTGCTGGAAGCGACGATTCCCGAAGACTGGCGCCGCCGCGAGCCTGCGCCGCGCCCCATCCGCGAAATCACCGCTGTCGATGACCGTGACACACCGCAGACCGGCGGTAGCACACCGTGAGCTCCGGCGAGGAGAACAGCACCAGGGAAACGCCGCAGGCCGTGGAAGTGCAGCGCACCGAAGCGGCGCAGACCCGGCGCGCCGCGGTGCTGGACAGCGCGCATCTGGGTGATATCGAGGGCGCGTTCGGGCGCATCAGCGTCGGGGAAACCGAGCATGCACGAACCTGGCGGACGCGGCTGCTGACCCTGCTCGCCATCGTCGGACCCGGAATCATCGTGATGGTCGGCGACAACGACGCGGGTGGGGTAGCCACCTACGCCCAAGCCGGCCAGAACTACGGCTACTCACTGCTGTGGGTGTTGTTGCTGCTGATCCCGGTGCTCATCGTCAACCAAGAAATGGTGGTCCGCCTCGGTGCGGTCACCGGGGTCGGGCACGCCCGGCTGATCAACGAACGCTTCGGTCGCGGCTGGGGCTGGTTTTCGGTCGGCGACCTGTTTCTGCTCAACTTTCTGACCATCGTCACCGAGTTCATCGGCATCAGCCTGGCCGCCGCATACATCGGCATCTCCAAATACGTAGTGGTGCCGATTTCGGCGGTGGCGTTGGTGGCGATCATGGCCAGCGGCAGCTTCCGTCGATGGGAGCGGGCCATGTTCGTCTTCATCGCCGTCACGCTGCTGCAGATCCCGATGCTGCTGATGTCTCATCCACAGTGGAAGCAGGCCGCGAAGTCCTTTGTGGTGCCGAGTATTTCGGGTGGGGTCAGTTCGGACGCGGTGCTGCTCATCATCGCTATCGTCGGCACCACCGTGGCACCGTGGCAGCTGTTCTTTCAGCAGTCCAACGTCGTCGACAAGCGCATCACACCGCGATTCATGGGCTACGAACGCGCGGACACCGTGCTGGGCGCCTTCGTCGTGGTGGTCGGCGCTGCGGCGCTGATGATGACCGGTGAATGGGCTGCGCGCTCCACCAACACCATTGGCGGCTTCACCGACGCCGGCGCCACCGCGCACCTGCTGGGCGAGCACCGCCCGGTACTCGGCTCGGTCTTTGCGATCGTGCTGATGGACGCCTCGATCATCGGAGCCGCCGCGGTGCAGCGAGTGTTTCAGTCCGAATACGTCGCCGAAGGCGTAACTGGTGGCCAGGGTCACCGCGGCTTCTCCGACGCCAAACAGTTCTATCTGTCCTACACCGCGATGGTGGCGGTGGCCGCGGCCATCGTGCTGATTCCGGGTGCCCCGCTCGGGCTGATCACCACCGCCGTTCAAGCCCTTGCCGGTCTGCTGCTGCCCAGCGCCAGCGTGTTTCTGCTGCTGCTGTGCAACGACCGAGAAGTTCTGGGGCCCTGGGTCAATCGGGCCTGGCTGAATTGGGTAGCCGGACTGATCGTCGGCATCCTGCTGCTGCTGTCCGGGATTCTGATGGCTACCACGCTGTTTCCGAACCTCAACGTCGTCGCGGTCACTGGCTACCTGACGCTGGCCCTGGTCATCCTCGGGGCGGCCGCGACACCGGTGCTGCGCTGGCTGGACCGACGTCAGCCCGCACGCCCCAAACCGCAACTTCCGGCCCGCGGCGTGGACCGCAGCACCTGGCGTATGCCGCCGCTGGCGCTGCTCGAACCGGTCACCTGGTCACCCGGAACCCGGCTCGCGATGGTCGCGCTGCGTGCCTATCTGGTTGCCGGGGCATTGCTGTTGGTGGTCAAGGCGATTCAGCTCAGTCACTGATCGCTCGTATCCGGCGGGCCACCTCGCCGTACCGCTCGAAGCGCTCCTGATCGGCAACGGAGTTGTACATCACCAAACGCGTTGCCGTTCCGGCATATTTCTCGGTGAGCGCGTCGGCCAGCCCGTCCCAGGTCGACTCGGTGGCAAAGACCGCGATGTGGTCGTCGCTGACCTGAGCCGCCATGCCGGCCAAGTCTCCGGCCTTCTGCTTCTCCCGAATCCGGGCGGTCGTGCCCTCGAAACCCGCCTCGTCCCAGATGAATGCGTAGTTGGGTGTGCTGCCGTAGAAGGCCATGCTGGCGCGCACGATTTCGCGCTGCTTGTCACGTTCTTCGTCGGTGTCGCCGACGATGGTCATGACCGGCACGATGATCGCGATGTCCGACGGAGAACGACCGGCTTTCTCCGCTCCCTCGGCGACCGTCGGCAGGACGTGACGGGCCAGGTAACCCGGCTCGCCGATCGGATGGACATGCACCCCGTCGGCCACTTCGCCCGCCATCCGCAGCATCCACGGATTGACCGCTGCGATATCGACTTTGGGGTCGGGCGCATCGATGGGCCCCGGGCTCCACTGGGGGGTGATGAAGTCGAGGTCGTAGAAGTCGCCGTGGTGGTCGAGTATCCCGGAGCGAAATGCCGCGAAACATGCCTTGACGGCCAGCAGGTAGTCGCGCAGCCGGGGCCCGGGCCGCTCGAAGGCCGTACCGTAGCGCCGCACCACATGGGTGCGCACCTGGGTTCCCAGCCCCAACCGGAATTTGCCCTTGGTGGCTTCCTGAAGTTCCCACGCCGCGGCGGCGGTGACGAAGGGACTGCGCGGGAAGGCCACCGCGACGCCGGTCGACAATTCCAGATCGGGCGCTGCCTGCGACGCCACGGCGGCATTCAGGTATGCGGTGCGGCCGGTCTCGGTGAACAACAGACCGGAGAACCCGGCGGATTGGGTCCGCCGGGCAAGGTCACCGATTCGGCCGAGCGGCTGGGGAATCGTCATCGCATCGACATGCATGGTGGGAGCGTACGTCGAGCCCCTGCGTCGGCTGCGCCGTATCCCACGAAAAGACACTGAAACGTACCGTCCAAAGGTGTCCGCCAATCGGCCTTCAGGCAATCACCGCATGAACAGTATCGGGGAGCTCGGCATACAGCTGCTAACTTCCCGTGCGCTCGAAATGCTCTTGGCGAGAGGGTGTTTCGAGTTGCGCTTGTCGAGTAGCGTAGACGCGTCGCCGGGTTCGGTGTCAATTTCGCCGTGCTCGATCGGGGTCTTGGAGGACTGTGATCCAGCTATATGACGTGAGTGTGCGTTACGAGGCCACGATCGCGTTGCACCCGTTGACGCTCGAATTCCCAGCGGGCAGCTTCACCGTCCTGCTTGGCCCGTCGGGGGCGGGCAAGTCGACTCTGCTGCAATGCATGAATCACTTGGTCATCCCGAGCACCGGATTCATTGAAGTCGCCGGGATCGGCCGGCTTGACAGCAGTTCGAGGGTTCGTGCGCACCGGCGGCGTACCAGCATGATCTTTCAACAACATCAGTTGATCGGGGTCATCTTGGGAACGGTCACGATCGTGGATGGCCTCAGCGGCTGGTTGCGAAGCCGATTCGCATGAATTCGATTCACCCACAGCCGTTTCGGGTGGTCATCACCCATCGGGTTCACGCCGACGTGCTTGACCTGTTGGGCCGCTCCTGCGAGGTGGTCGCGAACCAGACACCCAACAGCCTCACCCGAGACGAACTGCTCAGCAGATGCCGCCACGCAGACGCGCTGGTGGTGTTCATGCCCGACCACGTCGACGAGGAGCTGTTGCAACACAGTCCTCGCTTGCGGATAGTGGCCGGGGCGCTCAAGGGCTACGACAACATCGATCTGACCGCGTGTACGGCGCGTGGCGTCTGGGTCAGTTATGTCGAAGACCTGCTCACCGGCGCGACTGCCGATCTTGCGATTGGCTTGTTGATCGGGCTGGACCGCCACCTTCTCACCGGCGACAGCTTCGTCCGATCGGGTCGACATCGCGGCTGGCGACCCGAACTTTATGGTGGCGGGCTGGCCGGCAGGCAGATCGGAATCCTTGGCATGGGCGCGGTTGGACGCGCGGTCGCGAATCGACTGCGCGCATTCGACGCGGAACTGCTGTACACCGACCCCAGGCCGCTACCAGTCGCCGACGAGAAAACGCTCGGCGCGCGAGCCGTGCCGCTCGATGCCCTGCTGGCGGACAGCACCGCCGTGGTGGTGACGGCGCCGCTCACCGAGCACACCCGCCACCTCATCGGACCGGCGGCATTGGCGCAACTTCCCCAAGGGGCACTGTTGGTCAATGTGGGCCGCGGGTCGGTGGTCGACGAAGATGCCGTGGCACGTTCACTGGTGACCGGCCACCTGGGCGGCTATGCCGCCGACGTCTTCGCCTTTGAGGACTGGTCGGATCGTGATCGCCCCCGGGCCATTCCAGCTGAACTCCTCGCCCACGACCACACCCTCTTCACTCCCCATCTGGGTTCGGCCGTCCACCAGGTGCGCCGCCAGATCGAACTCGCGGCGGCGCGAAGCGTTCTCGATGTTCGGGACGGCAAGCGACCCTCCATGGCGGCGAACGTCATCACCACGAGCGCTTCGTCGGGCGGTGACTCACCGGGGCGGTGAAGCCTTCGGTGTCATCGAAGAACGCCCATTGCCCGTCGTCGTTGACCTCCATGCGCCAACCGAGTTCGGTGTCGCCGCCAACGGAGTTGACGAACCAGGCGTGTGCGGCCTCCGCATTGGCGAAATTCTTCGTCGCGACGACCCGGCCGTGTGGGTCGATAACGCGAAACTCGGGCATGGAATCTAATTATCCCTGCCAGGGAGTTTTCAATCCCACGAATCGCCTATTTGCCGGTAAACCCCCCGTTACAGCGTGCGGGCCAGCCGGTTGGCGAGTATCTCGGCAAACCTCGCCGGGTCGTCGAGCGCGCCGCCTTCGGCGAGAAGTGCTGTGCCATAAAGCAATTCCGCAGTCTCGGCGACCGAGGGGTCGTCGTTGCGGTCCTGGTGGGCTTGGCGCAGGCCGGTGACGAGCGGGTGGCTGGGATTGAGTTCGAGGATCCGCTTGCCCACCGGAATGTCCTGCCCGGAAGCACGGTAGATGCGGGCAAGCGCCGGGGTGATCCCGAAGGCATCGGTGATCAAGCAGGCGGGCGAGTCCGTCAGCCGGGTGGATAGCCGGACTTCCTTGACGTGGTCGGCCAGGGTGTCCTTGAGCCAGGCGAGCAGGTCGGCGAACTCCTTTTGCTGCTCTTCGCGCTCGGCCTCGCTCTGGTCGCCCTCGGAGCTGAGGTCCACCTCGCCCTTGGCGATCGACTGCAGCGGCTTGCCGTCGAATTCGGTCACCGTTCCCACCCAGACCTCGTCGACCGGGTCGGTGAGCAGCAGCACCTCATAGCCCTTGGCCTTGAACGCCTCCAGGTGCGGCGACTTCAGGATCTGCTGACGCGACTCCCCCGTGGCGTAGAAGATCTGCGTCTGGCCTTCCTTCATGCGTTCCACATACTGGGCAAGCGTGGTGGCTTCCTCATCGCTGTGCGTCGAGGCGAACGAGGACACCTGCAGCAGCGTCTCCTGGTTGTCGAAGTCCGAGAGCAGGCCCTCCTTGACGACCTTGCCAAACTGGGTCCAGAAGGTGCGATAGTCCTCCGGGCGCTCGGACTGTAGATCCTTGATCGTGGAGAGCACCTTCTTGGTCAGCCGGCGCCGGATGGCCTTGATCTGCCGATCCTGTTGCAGGATCTCGCGTGACACGTTGAGCGACATGTCCTGTGCGTCAACGACACCCTTGACGAAGCGCAGGTATTCGGGCATGAGCTCGTCACAGTCGCCCATGATGAACACGCGCTTGACGTAGAGCTGAATCCCGGTGTGGGCGTCCCGGTTGAACAGGTCGAACGGGGCGTGGGACGGGATGAACAGCAGTGCCTGGTATTCGAAGGTGCCTTCGGCCCTCATCGCGATGACCTCGAGCGGATCGTCCCAGGCGTGCGCGATGTGCTTGTAGAACTCCTTGTACTCCTCCTCGGAGACCTCTTCTTTAGGTCTGGCCCACAGGGCCTTCATCGAGTTGAGCGTCTCGGTCTCGATGGTGACGGTCTCCTCGCCCCCATCCTCCGTCGCGGGGGTGCGTCGCTCGACCTCCATCCGGATGGGCCAGGCGATGAAGTCGGAGTATTTCTTGACCAGGCTGCGGATCGTGAACTCCGCGGTGTAGTCGTGCAGCCCGTCCTCGGCGTCTTCGGGCTTGAGGTGCAAGACGACCGACGTTCCTTGCGGAGCGCCGTCGACCGACTCGATGGTGTAGGTGCCCTCGCCGCTGGATTCCCATTTGGTGGCGTCGCTCTCGCCGGCCTTGCGGGTGAGCAGCTCGACCTTGTCGGCGACCATGAAGCTCGAATAGAAACCGATGCCGAACTGACCGATGAGCTCCTCCGAGGCGGCCTCGTTCTTGGCGTTCTTGGCCTCGCGCAGTTGCTTGCGCAGCTCGGCGGTGCCGGACTTGGCCAGCGTGCCGATCAGATCCACCACTTCGTCGCGGGTCATCCCGATGCCGTTGTCGCGGATGGTCAGGGTGCGCGCATCCTTGT
Organism: Mycobacterium sp. 1465703.0; assembly: GCF_001672975.1. GTDB lineage: Bacteria > Actinomycetota > Actinomycetes > Mycobacteriales > Mycobacteriaceae > Mycobacterium. The sequence continues at coordinate 76,978 of NZ_LZKU01000076.1, read as the reverse complement.
CCACCTCGATCTCGATGTGCAGGTCGGAGGTGTCGACGTCGAGGTCCTTGTTCCGGAACGCCTCAAGCCGCAGCTTGTCCAAGGCATCGGAAGCATTGGAGATCAATTCCCGCAGGAATGAGTCCTTATTGGAGTAAACGGAGTGGACCATCAAATCCAGCAGTTGCCGAGCCTCTGCCTGAAACTCCAACTCCTCGACACGCGCGTTCATGTGATTCCCTTCGACAACACGACGTTTCAAATTTACCGAGTGGTGGATCACCCTCGCTCGGGGGTTCACCCTCGTCGCGTCGGCCTTTACGCTGAACGCATGTCTGTTGCTCAACGCGAGCGCGCCGCCCTCGTGGAAACCATGCGCGGTGTCGGTCCGGATGCGCCCACCCTGTGTGAAGGCTGGACTACGCGCGACTTGGCCGCCCACCTGGTGATCCGGGAGTACCGCCTGGACGCCGCACCTGGCATCATGATTCCCTTCTTCGCCTCCCACACCGCCAAGGTGCAGAACCAGGTGACTGAGCAGAACGACTGGGATGAGCTGGTTGCCAAAATCTCCGCCGGCCCGCCGGTTTACTCACCGCTCAAACTGCTCGACCCGGTGGCCAATGTGGCCGAGATGTTCATCCATCACGAGGATGTGCGCCGCGCGCAGCCCGGCTGGCAGCCGCGCCCGCTGGAGCCCGGCCTGAGCACGACGCTGCGGCGCACCCTGCCGCTGATGGCCCGGCTGACCCTCGCCAAGGTGCCCGGTCGGGTGGCGTTGCGCACCCCGGACGGCAAGACGGTGCTCACCGCCGGTCAGGGTCCGGCCGTGACGGTGACGGGGGCGCCCGAGGAGCTACTGCTGTTCAGCGTGGGGCGGCAAGCGCGGGTCGAATTCGACGGCGACGCCGCGGCGGTGCAGGCCGTCCGCGATGCACCTAAGGGGCTGTAAAGGCCGGCGGTCACCTGGGCAGGGCCGTCTAGGAGGCATGACCGCAATTCAAAAGTCGATAGCGCATGCACTATCACATTTCAGGGGGTGTTGGTCACCGGAAGGCCTCCCGTTGCCGGCATGCCCGGTGATTACCCGAAGGCCTCGCGCAGGTCTTTTTTGATCACTTTGCCGAATTGATTGCGCGGCAGCGTCTCGACGACCACCAGGTGCTCGGGATGTTTGTAGCGACTGAGACCGCGCGATTGGCAGTGTTGCACAAGGGATTCCAACGACAGCCCCTCGGCTGTCGCCGGTACCACTACGGCACATACGCGTTCACCGGTGCGCGGGTCGGGGATCCCGATGACGGCGACGTCGGCGACGGCGGGATGGGTGGCCAGCGCATTCTCGATCTCGAGGGCGGAGATGTTCTCCGCGTTGCGGATGATCGCGTCTTTGGTGCGGCCGGTGACGCGGACGTTGCCATCGGCATCGATCAGGCCGAGATCGCCTGTACGCAACCACCCCTCGCTGTCGAACGCGTCGGCGTCAAGTGTGGGGTCGGCGTAGCCGAGGAAGCACTGGGGTCCCTTGAGCCGCAGCTCCCCCTCTTGCCCGGTGCCCAGTTCGACGCCACGGCTGTCGACCACGCGGACCTTGACACCGGGCACCGGCGGCCCGACGGTGTGGTCGAGCACCTCGGGCGCGGCGGTGAGCGACGGCGAGGTCGCGCACGGGAACTCAGTCATTCCCCAGGCATTGGCGATTCCGGCCAGGCCAAAGGTGTCACGGACCTGCCGGCCCAGTTCGGCGGTGATAGGCGCTCCACCGGCCAAGCAGCCCCGGACCGATGGAAACAGCGGCCGATCACCGTGGGCCCGTTGGGCTTCCAGAAACGCGATGAAGAACGGGGTTGCGGTGCCCAGGAACGTCGGATTCTGAGCGGCGATAGCCCACGGTGTAGTAACCGGGTCGAACGTCTCGAACAGCGCCAGCCGCATGCCGGTCAGCAACCCGGTGGCCAGCATCGCGGCCCCACCGATGTGTGCGACCGGGAAGGCGATCGGATCCACGTCGCTGCTGTTGGCGCCCACCATTTCCACCACACCGGCCGAGCCGGCGATGACCGACGTGTCGGTATGACGGATTCCCTTGGGAGCCGCGGTGGTTCCCGAGGAGTAATAGACCCAGCGGGGCTCGTCACCGGATGTCGGTGGCGCCGGCAGGGCTTCGGCGTCGGCGGTGGGCAGCCGTAGCTCATCGACGGCCGGGGGTGTTGCCAGGTCGAGGATGATGACCTCGAAGCCGTTGTCCCGTGCCAACGCGCGAGCCAGCCCTCCGTGATCGAACCCGCGCCAAAGTTGCGGCGCCACAAAGAACTCGGTGTGTAGCTGGTGGGTGATGAAGCCGACCTCGCTTTCCCGCAATATCGGGATGATCGGGTTCTGCACCGCTCCCAGTCGAGCGAGTGCGGCCATCACCACCATGGTTTCCAGCGTGGTGGGCAGTTGCCAAGACACCACAGTGCCCGCATGGACTCCTCGTTGAGCAAGGGCGGCGGCGGTTGCGCACGCGGCGCCATGCAGTTGACGTGCGGTCAGACTGCGACCGTGCTCGTCAGTGAGCAGCGGGCGGGTTGAGCCACGCTGCGCCGCGTTTTCGATCAGCGCCCAAAACGTCACCGCAGCCCCTTTCAGCGTCACCCGGCCGGCGCAACGGTGGACGGGGGACGAAATCCCGAGTGCGCGATAGCCACCGATACCCCGGTACCGATCGGCCCCTTCGCGTCGACCAGGACCGCTGAGCCGCTGGCCACCCCATCGTGGCTGTGATGAGTGAGCGAGGCTAGCCCGATGTGTTCTCCTTCGGGCAACCGGCTCACCGTGAGCGTGTAGTCGACATTGATGAACTGCAGGGAGTTGGTGCCCCAATTGGCAATCGAGGCCGTGATGTCACCGGCCATTGCTACCCGGGTGAAGGCCGTGACCGGTTCGTCGTCGATCAACGGGCGCGTCTCATGTATCCAGGTGTATTTCGGGCCATCCGTCACAGGCCAGTTCGGATCGGGATTCTGCACATCCGCACCCCACCCGTAGGTTCGCATGAACAGCGTCGAGTAGGCCTGGTCCTCCGGGATCGGCGGCATCTGCACCGGCGGTGACCAGATCTGTCCGTCGGGTTGCGCGCCGCGCCGCAAAAACAGCGCGCTCGCCTGTGCAACCGGGGCGCCGTCCTGGGTGATCACCGCCTCGATCAGCCGTAATCGACGTCGGTCGTGTCGCACCTCGGTGCGCACCTCGAGCGGCGCCAGAGCCGTGGGCCGGGGCAGGTCGACAGTCAGCCGCGCCGGTTGCAGTTGCCCATCCTGGGCGGCGTCCTCGACCGCCCACGCCAAGAGTCCGCCGACAACGTGGCCACTTAGCGATGGACCCCATCCGCCGCGCGCGATTTCGGTTGGCACGAAATTGTTTTGGTCGCGCACAAAGTAGGGCACCGATTCGGCCCATTGAGCTTCATCCGGCACGATATTGGGCTCGGCCACTGCATGACCCTTCGCGTAATGGGATCGCGGGCTCTGCCGAGCTCCGCAACAGTGGATGTTACAGTTGCGCTTCCAGTCGCTGGATGCTCACCACCCCGCGACGCTCAGATAAATGCGGCCGTCAGCCGATAGCAGCGCCCACTACATGACCGATCACGTAGGTGACCGCCAAGGCAAGGCTGCCGCCGATGGTGTTGCGCAGCACTGCCAAACCCTTCGGCGCTCCGCCCAAACCGGCCGAGACCGCCCCGGTGATCACCAACGCCACCAGTACCGCCGCGACAGTGACGGGGATTCGCCAGGTGGTCGGTGGGGCCAGGATTGCGATTAACGGCAATAGGGCACCGACGGCAAAGGAAAGCGCCGACGATGATGCCGCTTGCCATGGATTGGTCAGCTCTTCGGGGTTGATGCCCAGCTCGACCTCGGCATGGGCGAGCAGCGGATTGTGATCGGTGAGCTCCTCTGCCACGGTGCGAGCGGTCGCCGCCGTCAGGCCTTTCGCTTCATACAGTGCGGCGAGTTCATCGAGTTCGGCGACCGGATCTTCGCGCAACTCCCGACGCTCCTGCCTCAGCAGCGCCTTCTCGGTATCGCGCTGGGTGCTGACGGAGACGTATTCCCCCAACGCCATCGATACCGCGCCAGCGACGAGCCCGGCGCTTCCGGCGGTCAAGATTGGAGCCCGCTGGACGGTGGCCGCCGCCACGCCCACCACGATGCCGGCGGTGGAGACGATTCCGTCGTTGGCGCCCAGGACGCCCGCACGCAGCCAATTCAACTTCGATGACACCGAACCGACGTGGGGTTCGTGCGGATGTGACGCATTCGACACGGCCGCAACCATATAGAGGAAAACCCTGGCCGACTAGCCAACATAGCCTTCCCAAACCAGCGCTTCCATCGGCTTTCGGCCACGTCCACCCATGGTCAAAGCTGCTGGTCTTGGCCGGCGTGGTGGACTGCGTCGCGCGAGGTTGCACTCGGTTAGATGGCGGCAGCAAACCACCATTCAGGGTGAATTGACCAAAGTTCCGCATGGCCGAGTCACAGCCAGTCCATAGGTAGGCTATCTAACGTCGGGAGTGTAACGGGGGGTGTTTCAAGGGACGCCCTTGCAACAAATCCCTAGTGGATAGGTGAAGCATCATGAAGTTGAAGCAACTTGTCGGAGGGGTGACCATCGCCGGAGCGCTCAGCGCTGCGGCCCTGGGAATGGGCGCCGGGTTTGCCAACGCTGCTCCCGGGGCGCCACAGGCTCCGGGTAATCATGGCGGGCCGGCGCCGGGCGGCGTCCACGCCCCCACTGGTCCCAACGATCCGGGTGGTCCCGGCGGGCCAGGCGGTCCCGGCGGACCCGGTGGCCACCCCGGCGGTCCTGGCGGACCCGGTGGCCACCCCGGCGGTCCTGGCGGTCCTGGTGGACCCGGTCACCCCGGCGGCCCTGGTGGACCCGGTGGACCCGGTGGACCCGGTCACGATCACCCCGGTGGTCCGGGCGGACCCGGTGGCCCCGGTGGCCCCGGCCACGATCACCCCGGTGGTCCGGGTGGACCCGGTGGTCCCGGAGGCCCGTGGCATGGAGACGACCACCGTGGCTACTTCCACGGCGCACCTTGGGGTGATGGGCCTGGCCCCTGGGGGCCCGGTGCGCCGCCGCGGCCGGCATGGGATCGACCGCTCCCTCCGCCGGGTGGGCACTGGGATTACGGCCCGATCAACTACTGGGGCTACCAGGAAACACCTGTCTGGGATCCCGGTTTCAACCAGTGGGGCTTCTGGCTCTTCGGAGTGTGGATCCCGCTGTGATCGATAGCTGACAAGACGCCCGCTTCGCCGATCGGCGAAGCGGGCGTCGTCGCTTGTATACGTTGGCGCCGAGTGGTTTTCGCGCCGAACCTGGTTTTAGCTTTTGGTGCCGACAGTCAACAGGTCGGACACCAGCGCCGTCCACACGGGCCGCGGGATCCGGTGTTGATCGGTGATCACGAACCCGGCGTCTTCGAACAACGTCCGCATCTCGGGCGCGGACGCGTTGTGTTGCGGCTTCCACCGGGAGACCGCAGATGACTGCAGTCGCGGTTGCCGCGTGCTCAGCGCCGAGACGGCTACCAGGCCGCCGGGCGCCAGCACGCGATGGAATTCACGCAACGCCGCGGGCTGGTCGAAAAAGTGAAAGGCCGACGTCGTCACGACGGCGTCCAAAGCGCCGTCGTCGAACGGAAGCTGCTCGGCCGGGCCACGCAGCCACTGAACCCGGTCGGACCGGGCGCGAGCCTGGCCGAGCATGCCATCAGACATGTCGACGCCATAGATCTCGTCGGGCTGAAGTTCCCGCTGGATCCGGTCGCTCAAAATTCCTGTGCCGCAGGCGACATCAGCGATCTTGCGAGCGCCGTGGTTGCGCAGCTGGGCGATCACCTCGTTGTGCGGAGGGCGATACACCCACTGTTGCAGGAACGGCAGATCGTATGCCGGAGCGAGAAAGCTCCACATTCGCGTGACGGCCTCGTTGAACCCTCGGCGCTGCGGTGCGGTCATTTGCTCAACACCGAGCTGTAATAGATGGTGTCCGCCACCGACACGGAGTCGTTGGTCTGCGGGATCGCGTCAAGGCCTGAGTCGGCCAACAGCTGGGTCATCCGGATGCCGTCCGACTGCCATCCCAGGTTGTCCAGATAGACGCCGACGTCGTTGCGCTCGCCTTGGTAGCCGAGCTCGCCGAACTCCAGGTCGAAGCCATGCTCACGCCACTTCGCGGTGGCCCGGCGCATCATTTCCTGTGCTTTCTCGGTGTCTACCTCTGACATGTCCGGAATAGCTTCGCACGCCAAGCGGCTGCCGTCAGCGCTGAGGGCGGTGATGTTGTCCAGCAGGCGGTCCTGCGCCTCCGGCGGCAGGTACCCGAAGAGCCCCTCCGCGATCCACGCGGTGGGCTGGTCCTTGTCGAAGCCGGCTTCCACCAAAGCTTTTGGCCAATCGTTGCGCAGGTCGATGGCGACGGTGCGCAGCTCGGCCTGCGGGGCGGCCCTCAGCTTGGCCAACTCAGCGGCTTTGAATTCGATCACCTGCGGCTGGTCGATCTCGAACACCGTCATATCAGCCGGCCAGGCTAACCGATAGGCACGCGAATCGAGGCCGGACGCCAGAATCACTGCCTGCCGGATCCCGGCCTGCGTCGCGGCATAGAAGAAGGAGTCAAAGAAACGGGTCCGGACGGCCATCGCGGCCGGCATGTGCTCGAGCTTCCAGCCGGATTCGTGGTCGTCGACGTCCGCGGCCGCCAGGTCGCCGGAGACCCACCGCGTGAAGAAGTCCACCCCGACGGCGCGAACCAGCGGCTCGGCGAATCGGTCCTCGATCAGCGGATTCTCGGCGTTGGTCGCGATCGCTCGCGCGGCTGCGACCATCGTGGCGGTCGCGCCCACGCTGGACGCCAAATCCCAGGTGTCGTTGTCTGTGCGTGGCATGCGGCTGCTGTCCCCCTTGGAATCACTGGTTACTTAGCCGGTATAACGACTGAGGGCCGCGCGGAGTTCCCACCCCGCCGCGGTCAGTTATTTAGCCGTCCGAGTGCCGCGTTGCCGCAGCTAGACGCGATTTCTGATGGCGCCCGGTCCACCCCGGTCCACCAGGCCCACCCGGTCCGTTTGCGGCCGGAAGCAAGAACACGCATTGATTCAGCTCGACGCTCCAGCCCAACCAGGGGCGCATTCACCGTCAGCGCGACTGATTGCCGGCGTACCGATCACCGGCAACCCGGCCAACACAACAGCGACCGCACCGATCACGCAGCGCCGCCAATACTGTCTCTTCGCCGACCTCACTTCGTCGTTCGAGCAGGGCAGCGGGTGTTGACCGGTCACACCCACCAACCCGCGCCCATCATTGCGGCAATCGACCCGTTAACGTGTCGAATTGGGTGCCTTGAATGCTGTTGTCGGCTTGGGTCTTCAGTCGGTAATCAGTTCGAAGATCGGGATCAGTCGGTCGGTGCGCTGCTGGTATTCACCGAAACCAGGGGCCCGCTCCACCACAACCGGATAGATCGAATCCCTTTCGGCGCGCGGCAATTCGCGGGCAGTGGCGGGTTTCGCAGCCTCCGAACCGATTTCGACAAACACGTGAGGATTAGCGCGAATGTTGTGCACCCATCCGGGATTGTTGTCCCGGCCCGCTGCGGAGCCGACGATATAGATTTTGTCGTCGATGTCGAAATAGCCGACCGGGTTGACCCGCTGGGCGCCGCTTCGCGCGCCCGTCGAAGTCAGCAGCAGTAGCGGGAAACCCTCGAATTGCCCGCCGACTTTGCCGCCATTGCGGCGGAACTCGTCGATGTTCTGCTCGTTGAATTCACGTTCGGAGCTCAGCGTGTCGTCAGCCATTACGCCATCGTGGCACGGGACGCGGTCATCGGCCAGGATCTGTCGGAGTTACGTTGTCCCACAGGGTGGTTAAAAACTATCGAGTAGTCGTTTCCTGTACGCCCGCGGGACCCACGATGCTGTTGCTGCCACCCGGATTGCTGATTTGAGGCGCCGCTCCGCCGGGGCCTTGCTGCCAAGTGATGTGGTTGCCCGAGCCGGTGGCCTTGATGACGGCCACCGATTGCAAATTCACAGTGTTGGCCGAACCGCTCACGTCGACCTCACCACACGAGCCGTTCAAGGTGATATTCGAATCGATGCTCACGACATTGATGGGAGATTGATTTCCGCAGTCGTAGGTGACAGTCGAGACGCTCTTGCCGATTTTTGCGGGCGCAACGTCAAGGGGCACCGCCCAGCGTCCCGCCGGCGAGCCGACCAGACCGCGAGACGCAGTCATCAATGCGATGCCTGCCGCGCCTGCCGATGGATCACCCACCGCCACGCCGGCCGACACCATGAAGACCGCCGTCATGGTGGCCGAAACTCGGATCATCATCGCAGACATACAGATTGAGCCCTCCGACGCGCAGAGCCTCTAACGCTAACGCATCCGCGCCGGGTGGGCCCGACGAGCAGGAATCACTGAGATGCGAACTTAACGCGTGTCACGTCTGAGCTGTCGGCGGCGCGGGTTCGATGGTCGTCAGTTCGGTCAGACCGCTGACCCTGAGCACGGGCATCAGGATCGGGTGCGCGACGAGTTCGATGCGATCGGCGTGGGCGGCTAAGGCGTTGATGGCGGCGCTGTCCAGGTACTCCACCGCGCTCAGGTCTACGAGTAGGGCGCTATCGCCGCCGGTGGCCTCGGTGGTGGCGCTGTCCAAAGCGAGATTGAAAGCATCGATATTGCTGAGGTCGATTTCCCCCTCGGCGACCAACACGAATTTGCCGTCGCTGCCGCGCGCGGTGTCGATCGTAAGCGGGGTGGTCATCAGGTGATCCTCGCGGATAGGTGAACGGTGGTTCCCTCGGTATCGGAGCGGATGTCGACGTCCTGCATGAGGCTTCGCATGAGCGGGATGCCGCGGCCGCGATGCGGAAAGGATGCCGGTTGCGGCGCCTTCCATGAGCCGGTGTCAGTGATGGTCAACTGGACCTCGTCGCCGAGTGCGACGGCTCCCAGGCGAATTGTGCCCTGCGGTCTGTGGCGGTGACCGTGCTCGATGGCGTTGGCGACGGCTTCACCGGCTGCGACGAGAACGTTCAGAGTCTGATCAGGGTCGAGTCGGGCCCGGGTCAGCCAGTTGCGCAAGGCGGTGCGGGTGGGCGCAAGTTGGGAGACATCGGCTGGGAATTTCAGCTCCAACGGGGCCGGGTGCCGATAGAGCAGCAGGACGACGTCGTCCTGGTAGCCGCCACTTGGCGCGACGCAGGACATGATCTGGTTTGCCAGATCCTCGAGTTTCAATGTGCGGGAATCTTGCGCGACGGCCGCGACACGGGAGATGCCATGGTCGAGCGGAATGCGGCGACGTTCGACCAGACCGTCGGTGTACAGCAGGAGTGTCGAACGCGCCGGGATGGTCACACGGGCTTCCGGGCGAACCCAGTCTCCTCGTATCCCCAATGCGATGGTGTGGCCGTCATCGAGTATCTGGGTGCTGCCGTCGCCGTGCACCAGGATGGGCGGCGGGTGACCGGCGCTCGAGTAGACCAGCTCACCGGTCTCGGGGGTGAGCACCGCGCAGACAGCGGTGGTGCATTGCGCGCCCGGCAGCCGTGCGGCGAAACGGTCCATACCCTTGAGAGCCGCACTAGGACTTGGGTTTTCGAACAATAGTGCCCGGCAGGCGCTGCGCACCTGGCCCATCACGGTCGCGGCGGCCAGGCCATGGCCGACACAGTCACCGACGATCAGCGCGATGCGCCCGTCGTCCAGGTCGACGATGTCGTACCAGTCTCCGCCCACTTGCAGCGGCCTTGTCGCGGCCTGATAACGCACCGCGAAGCCGTTGGGCAGATCGGCGGGTCCCAGGATCGCATGTTGCAGGGCCAGCGCGGTCTCACGCTGCTGGTCGACCTGGTGCACCCGCTGCAGCCCCTGGCCGAGGCGACCCGCCAGCACGGTGAGCAGGGTCTGGTCCTCGAGGGTGAACGGGCGCTGCTCGGTCAGGTCCATCCAGACGACGAGTACGCCGTCGGGGTGCTGCAACGCGATGCCCGCCGTTCCGGGCTGCGTGGCATTGGGGGTGAGCAGGTCGCCGTCGCGCAATGAGCTGAGCATCTGCTGGGTCTGCAAGGGCAGATCGGCCCACTGCGCAGGCTCGCCGACCGACACCACCTGCGGTGTACCCAAAACTGTTTCCGCCGTGGGACTTTGGTTCGGAAAGGTTACGGCCAAGACGCGGCGTGCCCGCCATAGCCGGCGCAGTTCCTCGGCGGCGGCGTGTACCGCTTCATCGACGGTGTCGGATTGGGCGAGTTCCTGATTGAGGGCATGTTCGCGGCTCGCTGCTAGGGCCAGGGCGATCGCCGCGTGCCGGGCGAAGTCGCTGACCAGGTCGAGGTAGTCGTTGCCAAAGGCCGGCTGATGCGGGTCCCGTGCGACGGCGATGACGCCGAGCACCGCGTCGTCCGCGATCAGTGGCATGACGATCGCAGAGCGTTCTCCGACATCGGTGAACCCCTCGATCGGGTACTGGAAGGAATCGGTGATCAGGGGCAGGCCGCGGCGCGCGACGCCGCCGGTCGTCGAGCCGTCCATCGGTACCTGCCGGCCGATCACCTCCGAGGAGTACCGGCCCGCCGTCGCGGCCACGACCAGGGTGTCGACGTCTTCGGCGGCCGATTCCGATTCTCGGGGAACTAGCAGGATCGCCTGCTCAGCGCCGGCCAGCTCCAGCGCCCGGTTCACGATGAGCTGCAACGGCCCCGTCTGCGGGTCGCCGGACAACAGCGCGGTGGTGATTTCGCGACTGGCCTTCGTCCACCTCGCCGACTCACGTTCTCGCTCGAAGAGTCGGGCGTTGTCGATCGCGGCGGCCGCCGCCGTGGCCATGGCCCGAACGGCGCCTTCCTGAGTGTCGGAGAAGACTCGACCCGGCCGGTCGTCGGCTAAATAAAGGCTGCCGAAGTTGGCCGCCCGCACGGTAATCGGAATTCCGAGCAGCGCGTGCATCGGCGGCTGGTGTCCAGCTAGCTCGGCGATGTCGGGATGAGTACTCAGATCGTCGACACGGAGACCATCACCGACCGGAAGGTCACCGAGGCGGCGAGCGGTGTCAGCGTCGATCCCGGAGTACACGAAAGAAACGAGCGTGCCGTCGGAGGCGCGCATGCCCAATGCGGCGTAGCGGGCGCCGGTCAGCTCCATCGCAGCCTTGAGGACGCGTTGCAGCGTCACGTCCAGGTCCAGATCGGAGCCGATCTCGACGATGACCCGCACCAGTTGTTCCATCTGGTCACGCGCTGCCACCAGCTCATCGAGCTGGTCATGCATGCGGCTCACCAGTTCGCGCCGGCCCTGCCAGGTGAAGGCGGAGTCACTCCGGTCGCTGTCCATAGGTACCCACGGTAAACGGTCGGGTGAACGCCAGTGTCTAGACGGCAAGACTCTGCCTGCTTCACACCCGGATCGGCGAGTACCGGCTTAGTAGCTGGCCAACACGAACCCAGGTCACCTGAAGGCTGCGGATGCCCAGTGAACTGCAGGCAGCGTGGTTTTACCCGATCTTGACCATCTATTGAATTGTCCTGCCGAAGATAGCTGACATGAGTACGCTTTCATCGGTGGAACTGGGGGTTTTGGGATCTCTCCAGGTCCGGCAGGACGGAGCGCCCGTCGCGATACCGGGCTCGAAACCGCGCGCCATCCTCACCATGCTCGGACTGCACGACGGTTCCGTCGTACCGGCCGAAACCCTCGTGGAACTGCTGTGGGGCCATGACCCGCCCCGCACCGCCGCCAAAGCCCTGCAGACCCACATCTCATCGCTGCGTCGTGCCCTAGGTGACGGCTTCGTCCTGACTCAGGGGGCGGGTTGGGTTCTGGCCGAGAGCGAGGTCGACGCCTCACGCTACAAATCGGCAGCCCGACTGGGACGCGATGCCGCGGCCGCGGGCGACACCAGCCAAGCGGTGGCGCGCTTTGAAGAGGCCCTTGCGCTCTGGCGCGGTGTCCCCGAGCTTCCCGATGGCCGGCGCGGAACATCCGAAAAGACGCGATGGATCGAGGGCCATGCCGCGCTGGTCGAGGACAGGGCCGACGCGCTACTGGCTACCGGCCGCGCCGCGGAAGTCATCGGCGATCTTGAGGCAGCGGTGGCCGAGGCCCCGCTGCGGGAAAGGCGATGGGGCCAGCTGATGCTCGCCCTCTACCGCGCCGGCCGGCAAGGCGAGGCCCTCAGCGCTTACCAGCGGGCACGGTCGCTGTTAGCCGACGAGCTGGGTGTTGATCCCGGCCCGAACCTTCGCCGCCTCGAGGCGGCCATCGTCGCACAGGAATCATCACTGGATATTGCTGTGTCACAACAGGTTCCGTCGGTAACGCGCGCAGTGACCTTTCTGCTCACCGACATCGAGGGGTCGACGGCCGCCTGGGAGGCCGACGCCGACGCCATGGCGGTGGCGTTGGCGCGCCACGACGAACTGGTCGAACAAGTTGTCACGTCACGTGGCGGACGGCTGATCAAAACGCGCGGCGAGGGCGATGCGACATTTTCGGTCTTTGACCGGCCTTCGGCGGCCGCTGCCGCGGCGCTTGAGTTGCAGGACGCGATCGCCCAGGAACCGTGGGCCTTGCACCAGCCGATCCGCGTCCGGATGGCTTTGCATACCGGCGAGGTCGAACTTCGCGACGGCGACTACTTCGGCCGGGCGGTCAACCGGGTCGCACGGCTGCGGTCGCTGGCCGAGGGCGGCCAGATCTTGTGCTCCGGAGCGACCGCCGAGCTCGTCATCGACTCGCTGGCCGACGACGTGATGCTGACCGATCTGGGATTGCGTCAGCTGAAAAACCTCGCTCGGCCCGAGCATGTTTTCGAATTGCGGCTGGAAACCGGTGCGGAACAACTGGAATCGCAAGCACCCGAAGCGCCGATGATGCGTCCCGGCGTTCCCGCTGTACTGGTCGGCCCCGGGCCATTCGTCGGACGCGGCAACGAACTCGACCGGCTGCTGTCCGCCTGGCAGGCCGCGCTCGCGGGTGGTGTCCGGACCATGCTGATCGCCGGCGAGCCTGGTGTCGGCAAGACACGGCTGGCCGGCGAATGGTCGCAACGGGCCTATGACCTGGGCGCCGTGGTGCTGTACGGCCGTTGCGACGAGGACCTCGGCGCACCCTATCAGCCCTTCGCGGAAGCGTTGCGTTCGCTCGTGCCATGCATGGGAGCCGACCGGCTGCGGGGGCTGCGCGGCGTCGAGGCGTTACTCTCCCTCGTGCCCGGGCTGGCCGATGTCATGCCCGATCTCGCCCGCCCAGCGCATCCTGACCCCGATACCGAGCGCTACGCACTCTTTGATGCCGTCGTGGCTCTGCTGGAGACCGCGTCGAAGAGCATGCCGGTGCTTCTCGTCCTTGATGACTTGCACTGGGCCGCCAAACCGACGCTGCTGTTGTTACGGCATCTGCTGCGCTTCGGCGACCACGCACGCATTCAAATCGTCGGCACCTACCGCAGCACCGACCTCGACCGCTCCCATCCCCTGGCAGCGATGCTCGCCGACCTGCACCGCGATGGCACCGCCAACCGGCTCAGCCTCAGCGGCCTCGACGAGGACGACGTGACCACGTACGTCACTGAAGCCGGTTACGACGACGAGGATCTCGCCCACGCGTTGGCCTCAGTCACGGGCGGCAACCCCTTCTTCCTCATCGAAGCCCTGCGACACGTCGATGAGAGCGGGGGTGTGTGGGACCAGAGCACTTTGCCGCAGGGCGTACGGGAGGCGGTGAGCCGCAGGCTTTCTCGGCTTCCAGCCGAGACCAACAAAGCCCTTGCCGCTGCCGCGGTTGTCGGCAGCCGGTTCGCGTTAGAGCTGGTCGAGCGAGTGGTCGAGGACGACCTCATCGACGCGTTCGACGAAGCATGCCAGGCCGGAATCGTCATCGAGGAGCCCGGCGGCTATTACCGGTTCAACCACGCTATCGTCCGACAGTCACTGCTAGCCGAGCTGGCTTCGGTGCGGCGTATGCGTTTGCACCAACGCATCGCGACGACGCTGGAGGCGTTGCCCGGCGCCGACGACGAATTGCTGGCCGAGCTGGCTCATCACTACTTCGAGTGCGCTTGGGCGGGCAACGCCGCCAAAGCTGTCATCTACTGCCGGCGCGCCGCCGACCAGGCGATGACACGACTTGCCTACGAAGGCGCCGCCGACCTGTACCACCACGCCCTGAATGCGCTGGAGGAACTTGACGACGAGCTGCCCGATCGCGACGACCAGACGGCCGAACTGTTGGTTGCGCGTTGCGAGGCCCTGTTGGCCGCTGGTGACGTGGCTTCGGCAGCCGGTGCCGTCTCCCAATTACAGTCGGCGACAATCGATTCGGCCCGGCTGGCGGCGTGGGCAACATGCTTCGACGGCCAACTGTCGATGTTGATCCACCCCGAGCGGTTAGACGAGGCCGAAGCGGCGTTAGGGGCGGCCGCGGCCAAACTCGCCGAACTGGACGATGCCGCCGGAGAAGCGAAGGCTCACACCGTCCGAGCGGGATGCCTCAATCGCCTTGGGCGGATCGCCGATTGCGAAGTCGCCCTGGACGACGCGTTGACCGCGGCGCGCCGGGCACGCGAACACCGCCGGGTGAATGCAGTTCTGGCTGGTGCGCCGCTGGCCGCACTGTGGGGCCCGAACCCGGTGCCGCGCGCAGGCGGGCGGTGCCTCGACGTGGTGCGGCTGTTGCGCATTACGACCGACTCCCCCGCCGTCGAGGCCACCTCGACGCGATGCCAGGCGGTGCTTGAGGCGTTTCGCGGTCGCGCCGCGGCGGCCCGGCGGATGATCGACTCGGCCCGGCGCACGGTGACCGAACTCGGTCTACGCCACGCGCTGCTCGAAGTTGAACAGTTCGCCGGCATCGTTGAACTCATCGTCGATGATCCCGCCGCCGCGGAAGCGCATCTGAGGAAGGCCTACAACGGTTTTCGTCGCATGGGCCTGGACGCCGACACCGCCGAGACCGCGGCGCTGTTGGGCCGCACATGTCTCGCACTTGGCCGTGATGGCGAGGCAGACGAATTGTGCACGCAAAGCGAACGTCTCGCCGGCCACGCGCTGAAGGCGTCAATCGCGTGGCGCACGCTGAGGGCACACTTGCTGGCGCGCGGCAACGATCACGACGCGGCTCGACGCGTTGCCGAGGAAGCGGTGAGGTTGGCCGAGCGCACCGACGCCCTGGTGGATCACGCCGACGCATGTCTGACGCTGGCAACGGTTTTGGGCGCCGCCGGCGACATTGCGGGAGCGCGCGCCGCTGCCGAGCGCGCGGTCGACTTGTATGAGCGGAAAGGCGCTGCGGCGCTTGCTGAAATGGCACGGGTTGTTCTCGGCAAGCGCGTCGAGCCGACTGTCCCCACTCCAACGAAAACGTCGGCCGTGGCGCACGACAACGCATGCTCGCAAGCCGGCGAGCGCATGTTGGCCGCTATAAATCGGAGGGACTGGGAAGAGCTCGAGCGGCTGTTCGCGCCCGAGGCGACCGGCGAGAGTCGCCGGAAGATGGTTGGCTTTTCGCAAACCGATATACCGTCGGGCCAGTGGCCGCGGTTAAACAGGCGCGTTGTCGAGACAGGCGACGTGCGGGGCAGCCAAGTGGTTATCGCCGTGCGAGGCGAGCGGCTGGCACTTGCTCGAGTGAAGCTAGGCACTTCGGACGTGAGCCCTGGTGCACCGTACGACGAATTTCTGGTGGTATACGGCATCGATGAAGAACGGCGATTAACACTGCAAATTTCATTCGACGTCGACGACATCGATGCCGCCATCGCCGAACTCGATGCGGCACAGATACGGCTCGATGCGGAGCAGCCGCCTGCGCGGCGGCTCCAAAACTTGGCAACGCGTGTCTACGAACGCTTCTGGTCCTGCTTCGCCGACCGCGACTGGGACGCCGCGGCAGCGATCGTCTCCGATGGCCTTTCCGGCGCCGATCACCGCCGAGTGGTGAATGCCGGGGACCGCGGCAGTCGAGAAACCGTGATCGAGGACCTGAAGGTGTCTGCCGACCTCGGCTTTGCAATATGGATGGTGGATGTCGTGGCGATCCGTGGCGAACGCCTCGCCCTCACCCGGGTACGCGCGTCCGGCCGCGACCCCGAGACAATTCAAAACGATGCCTTGAACCTCATCGAGATCGGCGCCGACGGGAGCCTCACGTCGATCGTCGTGTTCGATCTGGATGACATCGACGGAGCATTTGCGGAACTCGATAGCCGGTACCTCGCCGGCGAAGCGGCATCATATTCCGAAACCTGGTCGGTCGTTGTTAGTGGCTACATCGCACTTAACCGACATGAAATACCGCCGATTACACCGGATTTCACCAATGTTGATCACCGCCACGGGACGGCTCACGCCCCCGGTGAGCTGATCGACTATGTTCGCGCTGGGTGGGACCTCGGCCAGACCATCCACACCTACATTGAGGCTGTGCATCGGCTTAGCGGGGTCGGCGCCGTCTTTACGCATGCGGCACAGGGGATGTCGCACGAAGGGTTCGGCGCCGAGTGGCGAGGGATCAGTCTCGTGACCGTCGACGGTGAGCGCGCTAGCCGCTCTGAAGTATTCGACGAGGCAGACCTCGACGCCGCGATCGCTAAATTCGAACAGCTCAGCCGACCGACGGCGCGTCTGGAAAACGCGGCCGCGCGCGTATTCGAGCACGTCTGGTGGCATTTCGCGGCCCGCGACTGGGATGCCATGGCCCAAACGGTGGCCGACAACTACGTCGGAATCGATCACCGACGAATCGTCAGTGCCGAAACTCAACATGGTCGACATGACGTGATCAGAGACCTGCAGGCGGCCGCCGATGTCGGATTCTCGATTTCGATGGTGGGCGCCATTGCTATTCGCGGAGAACGCCTGGTCCTAGCACGAAGTCGCGCCACCGGCACAGACCCTGATGCGATACAAAACGATGCCCTCAACGTCTTCGAGGTCGACGCTGACAACCGAATTGCGACCGTCGTCTCGTACGACGTCGAAGACATCGATGCCGCCATCGCAGAACTCGACGCGCGTTACCTCACCGGTGAAGCGGCCGCCCACGCACGCGCGTGGTCCGCTGTCGCTGGCAGTTACGCCGCGCTCAACCGGCACGAGCCACCGTTGACCACGCCGGACTGCATCAATGTCGACCACCGACAGGAAACAGCGTTCGGACCTGGCGATGTGAATGCATATATCCAAGCGGGGTGGGACTCCGAGCAAGACACCAACATCTATGTCGAGCAAGTGCATCGGCTGAGCGATGTCGCCGTCGTGGCCACCTATGCGGCGCATGAAACGTCGCAAGAGGGCTTGCGCGCCGAGTGGCGCGGGATCGCGCTCTTCGCGGTCGAGGACGACAGGATCAACCGCACTGAGGTTTTCGACGAGAAGGACATTGACGCCGCGACCGCGCGGTTCGAGGAGCTCAACCGACCGACGCCGCGGTTGGAGAACGCGGCAAGCCGAGTGGTAGAGCGTTTCCTGGGGCACTTCGCGCCCCGCGACTGGGCAGCCCTCATGGCAATGATGGCCGACCATTACTTGGTCGACGATCGTCGACGAGCCGTCAACGCCGGCATTCGACATGGCCGAGGTGCCGCAGCCGAAGACTTCAGAGCAGCGGCCGCCGTCGGATTCACCGACGCGACGTCGACCGTCATCGCGACCCGCGGCACGCGCCTCACCCTCACCCGTCTCCGGTTCACCAACCGAGACCCGAGACCCGAATCATTCCGAATCGAAACCCTTCTCGTTACCGAGATCGACGCTAACGAGATGCTGGCAGAGGCGGTCGTCTTTGAACTCGACGACTTCAACGCCGCGATGGCTGAACTCGACGCGCGCTACCTCGCCGGCGAAGCAGCCACTCATGCAAATACGTGGTCGGCGGTAGTCGGCGTGCACGCGATGTTCAACCGGCATGAATATCCCCCAGGACACTGGGTGACCATCGACCACCGACGAGGCTCACCATTCGCTGCCGGCAACATGACTTCAGCCGTTCACACGCTGTTCGATCTGACGCCGGACTTCAAGGTCCACATCGAAACGGTGCACCACCTCAACAGTGCTGGGGCGGTAATCACCAACAATGCACACGGGTCCACGCCCGATGGCCTAGGCGTCGAATGGCGCATGGTGATGCTTCTCATTGTCGGCGGCGACCGACTCACCCGCTGCGAGGTCTTCGACGAGACAGACTCGGACGCCGCCATCGCGCGACTCGAGGAATTACGACGCCGGATGTGGCGACTTGAAAACGCGGCAAGCCAAGTGACCGAGCACTTTTGGAGCTGCTACGCGGTCCGCGACTGGAACGCCATGGCTCAGTCGCTCGCCGACGAAATCTCCTCGCACGATCGACGCCGCGTCGTGAACGCCGGTGTTCGGCGCGGTCGAGATCACCAACTAGCCGACATGCGGGCCCTCGCCGAGATTGAGGCGAACATGACGGTGACCCCCATCGCGATCCGCGGGGAGCGTCTCGTCCTCGATCGTATCCGTTCCTCGAACCACAACCTGCAGCGCGGCGAGTTCGGCGTAGAGTTGCTCGTTCTCGCCGAGATTGACACCGACGAACGGATCTCGGCCCACGTCGTATTCGACGTCGACGACATTGACGCCGCTTTCGAAGAACTCGACACCCGATACCTCGCAGGAGAAGCCGCCGCCCACGCGCAGACGTGGTCAGCGATCGCACGAGGCTATACCGGGGTCAATCGGCACGAACTTCCCGACGTGACACCGGATTCGGTTTACATCGACCATCGAGCGGCCTTAACGACCGAGCCAGAAGATCTGGACGCATATCTTCCCACCGTGTGGGACCTAATGCCGGACATCAGCGTCTACATCGAGGCTGTGCATCGGTTGGGCGAGGCAGGAGCAGTCATCACCCATGTTGCCCGCGGAGCCACGCAAGAGGGCTTTGAGGCCGAGTGGCGGACGATCAACGTTGGGACAGTCGAAGGTGGCCTGATGAACCGCATCGAGGTATACGACGAGGAAGACCTCGACGCCGCGCTCGCACGGTTTGAGGAGTTGAGTAGCCCGCCACCGGCATTGAAGAATGCGGCAAGCCAAGCGTACGAGCGAATTTGTCAATACCTGGAGACCCGCGACTGGAGCGCCCTCACTGAGTTATGCGCCGAAAACGTCTCCGTCGACGATCGTCGTCGGGTAGTGAATGGCGGGCTCACAACTGATCGAGATACCGCGATAAGAGATCTCCAAGTGGCCGCCGAGATCGGCTTTAGCTACAAATTGTTGAGCGTCATGGCAACTCGCGGGAATCGACTCGTTCTGGTGCGTGTCAGAGCCGTGGGCCGCGACCCCGAAGCGATTGCAAGCGACGCCCTGAACATGCTCGAGGTCGAATCCGACGGACGAATCACAGCGGATGTGATCTTCGATCTCGACGACATCGACGCTGCTTTCGAGGAGCTCGAAAACCGTTACCTGGCAGGAGAAGCGGCCGTCTATCGGCATACGTGGTCGACGTTGTTGCGAGGTTTTAACGCGTTCAACGAACACAAGCTCCCCTCGACGACACCAGACTGGGTGACTATCGACCACCGCCGAGGAAGAGCGTTCTCCCCCGGCGAACTGGTTCCCTACATTTACGCCACATGGCAGGTCGCGCCGCAAGCCAAAATCTATGTCGATGCGGTGCATCGGCTGAACAACCTCGGAGCAGTCGTCACCCAGTCGACACATGGGACATCGTCGGACGGCTTCGACGCCGAATGGCGCGAGGTTAACCTTATGACTCTGGACGGTGACCTGATCAACCGTTGTGAGGTATTCGACGAGGAAGACCTCGAAACAGCAATTGTGGCGTTCGATCAGCTATGCCGGCCGGCAGCCCAGCTGGAAAACTTGGCAAGCCGAGTTACTGAGCGCTTCCTGGCGAGCTTTGCGGCCTGCGACTGGGATGCAGTAGCGGAGACCTTGGCTGAAGACTTCTCTCAAAACGATCGTCGTCGCGTGGTAGGCGCCGGAATTCGACACGGTCGAGCCGCTGAGATCGCAGACTTGCAGGCGATCGCCAACCTCGGAATGGTCAATGTGTCATCGACTCTCATAGCGACCCGCGGGGAGCGCCTGGTCCTCATGCGAGTCGGCTTCTCGTTTCGCGATAAAGGGCCCGAGGCCTTTTTCGGAGAGATGCTGGGCATCAGCGAAATCAACGCCGACGAGCGCATCGTCGCCGCCGTCTCGTTCGACCGCGACGACATCGACGCGGCCTTTGCGGAGCTCGACGCGCGTTACCTCGCCGGCGAAGCGGCCGCCTACGCGCACACCTGGTCGGTCGTTGCAGAGGCCAACGCCCAATTCAATCGTCACGAACTTCCCGCGACGACGCCGGATCCGGTGTATATCGATCATCGACCGCTCGTATCGATCGAGGGGGTCGATTTGGCCACATCTGTTGGTGCCATGTGGGACCTCGCTTCGGATGCCAGCGCCTACATCGAAGCCGTGCATCAGCTAAACGAACCCGGAACCGTCGTTACCCAAGTGCTGAAAATGACCACGCAAGAGGGCTTCGACGCGGAATTGCGGTTGACGTACATGATCGCGGTCGAGGACAACTTGCTTAGCCGCATCGAGGTCTTCGACGAGTCGGACCTCGATGCCGCCCTTGCCCGCTTTGAGGAATTGCGCCCGCGCGCGCCGCGACTGGACAACGCGGCGAGCCAAGTCGTCGAGCGTTTGCTCGCGCACTTTGGTAGCTGCCAATTTGACCTGATCACCGAAATCCTCGCGGACGACAGCTTCGTCGATGATCGCCGGCGGATCATCAATGCCGGGCGGTGGCAAGGTCGCGAAATCGTAATCGAAAACATGAGAGCTCTTGCAGGAGAGGCGACGACAACATCAACGGTCCTTGCAATCCGTGGTGAGCGCCTCGCGATCGCTCGTATCTACTTCGCGAATCGCAATCTGCAGCAAGCAGATTTCGGCTTCGAGATGTTGAGCGTCGTCGAGCTTGACGCCGAGAACCGGATCAGCGCAAACATCGTATTCGACCCCAATGACCTCGACGCCGCCTTCCGAGAACTTGAAATGCGTTACCTTGCAGGCGAAGCGGCGGCCCACATGAACACGTGGTCGGTGATTTCTCAGTCGTACGCGGGGTTCAATCGCGGTGAACCACCCGCGACAACGCCGGATTGGGTCATGATCGACCGTCGTCCGCTGGTAACGAGCGAGACGGTTGATCTGGCAGCATCTATTCACGGGATATGGGACGTCATTCCGAGCATTTACATCAACATCGAGGCTGTGCATCGGCTGAGCGAGCTCGGAGCCGTCGTCACCCAAACCATTAGAGGTACCTCCCAAGAGGGCTTTGACGCCGAATGGCGGATGATCGACATTTACACGGTCGATCATGGCCTTCTCAGCCGCTCCGAGCTTTTCGACGAAGCAGACCTCGACGCCGCGCTCACCCGCTTCGACGAACTGCACGCACAGTCGTGTCAACTGGAAAATGCTGCAAGCCAGGCGGATGACCGATTTTTTACTTGCTTCCGGGCTCGCGATTGGGAGGCGATGGCCGAGATTCTGGCCGTTGGTAGTTTCGTCGATGATCGCCGCCGAGTAGTGAATATCGGAGTCTGGCATGGCCGCGATGTCGTGATCACAAACATTCGAGCTCTCGCGGAAGTGGCGCCGACCATAACGTCCGCTGTCACGGCGACCCGAGGGGATCGCGTTGCCCTGACTCATATCTGCGCCCCAGACCGCGACCTGCGACATGGAGAGTTCGGCGTCGAGATGCTCGGCGTAGTCGAAATCGGCACCGACGGGCGGATAACGGCGCATGTCCTTTTCGACCCCGACGACATCGACGGAGCCTTTGCGGAACTTGACGCGCGCTACCTCGCTGGCGAAGCAGCCGCCCACGCCGACACATGGTCGGTGGTTGCGGGGGTCCCTGCCCGATTCAATCGTCACGAACTTCCCGCGACGACACCGTATCCGGTTTACATCGATCATCGGCCGGTCGTGTCGATCGAGGATGCTGATCTGGCCGCATCTATTCGTGCAGTATGGGACATCACTTCGGATGCCAGCGTCTACATCGAGGCGGGGCATCAGCTGAGCGAACACGGAGCCGTCTTCACCGAGGTGCTCAAGATGACTTCGCAAGAAGGCTTCGACGCGGAAGTGCGGATGATCATGATGTTCACGGTCGAAGGCGGCCTAATCAGCCGCGTCGAAGTCTTCGACGAGGCAGACCTGGACACTGCCTTAACCCGATTCGATGATTTACATTCCCCGCCAGAACAATTGGAAAATGCGGCGAGCCGAATGGGTGAGCGATTTTTGGCGCACTTCAAAGCGCGCAACTGGGACGGCATGGCGCAGATATTGGCGGACGATTTCTCCCAGGACGATCGCCGTCGGATGATAGGCGCGGGAGTCCGACATGGTCGAGACGCCCAGATCGCAGACATGAGGGCGATCGCCGACCTCCGCACCAAATACCTGACATCGACCGTCATGGCGACGCGCGGGGAGCGCCTTGCCCTCGTGCGTATGCGCTTGGCTTTCAACGATGAAGTGCAAGAGGGCTTTCTCACAGATGTGTTCGTCATCGTGGAGATCAACTCCGACAACCGATTCGTCGCGGCCATCTCGTTCGACATCAACGATATCGACGCCGCCGTCGAAGAACTCGACGCGCGGTATCTCGCGGGTGAAGCGGCCGCCTACTCGCAAACATGGTCGGTTATCGCGCAGACCTTGGCTGCGTTCAACCGGCAGGACCTCCTTGCGGGGGACTGGGTCACAGTCGACCACCGGCCGTTGACGTTGGACGAAATCGATTCGACCACAACCTTCCGCTCCGCTTGGGACCTCACACCGAACCTCCACATCCACATCGAGGCGGTGCATCAACTCAGCAATTTCGGAGCGATCGTCACCTATGCGGCGTACGGAACCTCGCCAGAAGGCTTCGACGCCGAGTGGCGAATGATCATGCTTCTGACCGTCGCAGGCGACCGGATCAACCGCTGCGAAATCTTCGACGAGGCAGATCTCGACGCCGCGCTCGCGAGGCTCGACGAACTCACCGGTAAAGATCAGTCGAAGTGACGGCAATACAGCTCGCACCGCTCTATCTGCTGGCGGACAGTCAGCTGCTGTTCTGGAGGCGCCGCGGCCGACTGCTTCTCGACGCAGCTCTCGATGGGTTGACTCGGGACAAGCCGCTGAGCGCAGCCTATATCGGCGCCTCAAATGGAGATCGTCCGGAGTTCTACGAAATCTTCGAAGCTGCAATGGATGCCGTTGGGATAACCGACCGCCTCATGATCGATTCGTCATTCGGTCGGGCCGATCGCGCCTTCCTGCAAGGTGCCCAGCTGATCCTTCTGGCCGGCGGTGACGTGCGGCTCGGCTGGAACACATTCGTGAGAACAGGCATGAAGGACGTGATTGTGGGCCGGTACGCCAAAGGGGCAGTGCTAGTGGGCGTTTCGGCCGGAGCCGTCCAGCTCGGCCGCTCCGGAATCGACGGGACACCGGAGTCCCCCAAGACGGAACTGTTCGATACGTTCAATCTCACCCCGATGATCATCGACGCGCACGACGAGCAAGCCGAATGGGCGCGGCTATCGCGGACGATTCAATTGCTCGAGGGAGCGGCAATCGGGCTCGGAATCCCCTCGGGCGGCGGAGTCATCGTGCACCCGGACGCCACCGTCGAGCCGCTGCGCCGACCCGCGCACCAATTCGTCTTCGAAGGCACCGGCGTCACGCACTCACTGTTGCCCGCCGAAAACTAACTGGTCGGGCCGACCCGTAACCCTCAACCGAAGGTGCTCGCAGCTTCAATTTGTTCGTATGCCTAACATAAGAGTCTTTGTGTCGATGGGTAGGCGATGACTGAGGACGACTGCGATATAGATGACTGACAGTCCTGCGGCAACGAACCCGATGCTGGCCCCCGCTGAAACGAACAGTCGTCGGCCCCGATGGGACCGGGACCACCCGCGCTACAAGTGGGTCGCACTGTCGAACACCACGCTGGGCATGCTGCTGGCGATGATCAACGCGTCGATCGTGTTGATCTCATTGCCCGCCATCTTCCGCGGGATCGGATTGGACCCGCTGGCCCCGGCCAATGTCGGCTACCTGCTGTGGATGCTCATGGGCTATCTGGTGGTCACCGCGGTCCTGGTGGTGTTCGTCGGACGGCTCGGCGACATGTTCGGGCGGGTGCGCATCTACAACTTCGGCTTCGCGGTATTCACCGTCGCGGCAATTGCGCTGTCGTTGGATCCCTTTCCTCTCGGCGCCGGCGCGCTGTGGCTGATCGGCTGGCGCGTCATTCAGGGGATCGGCGGTGCGATGCTGATGGCCCTGTCGGCAGCCATTCTCACCGACGCGTTCCCCAGCAATCAGCGCGGCATGGCACTCGGATTCAACATGGTCGCGGCAGTCACTGGCTCGTTCCTCGGCCTGATGATCGGTGGGCTGCTATCGGAGTGGGATTGGCGAGCGATCTTCTGGGTCGGTGTGCCGATCGGCGTGCTGGGCACCGTCTGGGGGGTGCGCTCGTTGCACGAGATCGGAGTGCGCACACCGGGATCCTTGGATTGGCCGGGCACGGTGACATTTGGCGTCGGATTGACCGTCGTACTGGTCGGTATCACCTACGGCATTCAGCCGTATGGTGGCCATGCCACTGGCTGGACGAGCCCGTGGGTACTGGGCTCGATCGCCGTTGGCCTGCTGTTGCTAGTCGCGTTCTGCATCATCGAATTGCGGGCAGCCCAGCCGATGGTCAACGTCCGGTTGTTTCGGTCGACCGGATTCGGAATGGGCAACTTGGCGAACCTCATGTCGTCAAGTGGCCGCGGCGGCTTGCAGTTCATGCTCATCATCTGGCTGCAGGGCATTTGGTTACCGCTGCACGGATATCGCTTCGAGTCGACGCCACTCTGGGCGGGCATCTACATGCTGCCGGCGACGCTCGGATTTCTGATCGCGGCACCGGTGGCGGGGTGGCTGGCGGACCGGTTCGGCGCGCGGCCGCTCACCGTCGGTGGGATGTTGCTGATGGCAGCCACTTTCGTCGGGTTACTGATGATTCCGGTGAACTTCGATTACCCGATTTTCGCTCTGCTGATTTTCCTCAACGCGCTCGGCGGCGGCGTCTTCACCGCGCCCAACACCGCAGCGATCATGTCGAGCGTGCCGGCCAACGAACGCGGAGCCGCGTCTGGCGTCCGGTCGACGTTCTTCAACGCCGGGTCGGCGCTGTCGATCGGTGTCTTCTTCTCGCTGATGGTCACCGGGCTGGCACACACGCTGCCTCAGGCACTGAGCAGCGGGCTGCAAGCGCAAGGCGTCTCGGCGGCGGTAGCACAGGACGTTGCCGACCTGCCCCCGGTTGGCAGCTTGTTCGCTGCGTTTCTGGGCTACAACCCGATCGCCGAGTTGCTCGGCCCGGCGCATGCGTTGCAGGAACCTGGCGTCAACACCGCAGTGCTCACCGGCAAGTCGTTTTTCCCGGAACTCATTTCGGGGCCGTTCCACGCCGGACTGGTGGTGGTGTTCGTCGCGGCGGCGCTCATGATGTTGACGGGTGCGTTGGCGTCGATGGTCCACCCTGGGCGCTACGCGGGTGAGGTCGAGGAAGTGTAAGTGCGGGCGCGTCCGCCGGTACCGCGATACCGTCGGGCAGCGGGCGACATCGGACGGCGCCCGCCCGAGCGCTCCGTCGAACTGGCGCGCCAGTAGTGTTCATTCGGCGAGACCATGACACACGCCTTCGACCCAACCGGACCCGACGGCCGCCCGCGGATCGTCGATGACTTGCTGCGACCCGATGCCTACGACCCGCCGACCGAAGACCTGCGTCTGCACGAGACGCACAGCTCGTGGGTCGTGCTCGCCGGCCCCTACGGTTACAAGCTCAAAAGGCCGGTGAACCTCGGCTTCCTCGACTTCACCAGCATCGAGCAGCGCCGCGCCGACTGCGAAGAGGAGCTGCGCCTCAATCGGCGGTTCAGTCCCCAGATGTATTTGGGAGTCGTCGAAGTCACCGAGCGAGACGGTCACTACCGCATCGGCGGCGAGGTCGGTGCGGGCGAGCCGGCGGTGTGGATGCGGCGTCTACCGGAAGAGGGCATGCTGCCGGCCAAGCTCGCACGCGGCGAAGTCGACCTACGTCTCGCGCGACGAATCGGTCGCACCCTGGCCAAGCTGCACGCCAGGGCCGAAACCGGCCCTGACATCGATGCGTACGGCGGCCCTTCCAGCGTCATCGCGAACTGGCAAGAGAACTTCGACCAGATGGGTCCGTTCGTCGGTCGAAGCATCTCGAGTGACGTCAATGAGGACATCCGTAGCTACGTCGACCAGTTCCTGCGGACGCAGACGCCGTTGCTTGAGCGGCGGGTGGCCGACGGGCACGTGCGAGACGGCCATGGAGACTTGCATGCTGCCAGCATCTGCATCGACGACGGCCAGATCCTGCTGTTCGACAGCTTGCAATTCGCACCACGTTATCGGTGCGCCGACCTGGCCTCCGAAGTCGCGTTTCTGGCCATGGATTTCGAGTACCACGGTCGTTCCGATTTGGCTTGGGCCTTCGTCGACTCCTACGTCCGGGCCAGTGGCGACGATGGGCTGCTCAGCCTGCTCGACTTCTATACCTGCTACCGCGCCTACGTTCGCGGCAAGGTGCGCAGCCTGCGCCTGGCACAGACCGAACAGAATTCCGGTGGTGAAGGACGTCAGCTCATCGCGGAGTCGCGGGCGTATTTCGACTTGGCGTGGGCGCACGCGGGTGGCCTGCCCCGTCCGCCGATGGTGGTGACCATGGGCTTGCCGGCAAGCGGCAAAACCACGCTGGCGCGCTCGCTGGCCGGCCGACTCGGGCTGGTGCACCTCTCGTCGGACGTGGCGCGCAAGCGAATGGCGGGCATTGAACCCACCCAGCGGGGCAACGATGCGTTCGGCTCGGGTCTCTACGACCGGGCGATGACGCGGAGCACCTATGCCGCGCTGCGCCGCGACGCCGCGCGGTGGTTGCGCCGCGGCCGCGGCGTTGTCGTCGACGCGACGTTCGGCAATCCGGATGAGCGGGCCCAGATGCAGCGGCTTGCGCACCGGCTCGGGACCGACCTCCACGTCGTCTTGTGCGATGCGGACGACGCCACCCTGATCGCGCGACTTGAACGGCGCGCCACAGAAGCGGGTGTGGTCTCGGACGCGCGGATCGAGCTGTGGCCCGAGTTGCGCGCCGCGTTCACGCCTCCCGATGAGCAGCCATCCCTGTTGCGCGTCGACGCGACGCGGGATACGGAGGGGACCGTCGAGCAGGCGCTGAAGTTGCTGCGCGCCGCCTTGCGCTGACGGCAGGCTGCGGCCCCTTAGAGTCAAATAGCCTGCCCGCCTTGCGGTTTGGCGGATATCACCGGTCAACGCGTAGATGTGTTGCCGCGCCGTCGGGGCGTGCGGTGCGCTGCGAGCACGTCGGCGTTGGCCAAGGTTTGCGCCTGAGCGGCCAGCGTCGATGCCCGGTTGGCATAGGCAATCGCTTCGGTGTCGCTTGTCGATTCCTTGCCGTGCGCGGCTGCCAGATGCCGTTTCGCCTCATCGAGCCGGGCCTGGGCCTCGGACCCGATGTTGGTGTGATGCCTGGCGACGTAGTCGGAGATCTGGCGCAATCTGGTGTCCGCGGTGGACAACGCCTGCTGCGCCGACTGATCGCGCCCGTCGATCTCCGCTGGCCCACCACTCGCCCTAGCGCGCCGACGGCGGCGCGCGCGAAAGAGCAGGAGAAGTAGCACGAGGACGACCAGTGCAACGGTGACGCCGATCGCGATCGGTACCCAGATCGGCTTCGACGAGCTTGCCGGCTGTGACGAGCTAGTCGATTTGTCCAACCCGTCGGCCGCCGCAACCGCGGCACCGCTCCAGTCCTTAGCGCCCAGCACAGGTTCGATTTGGTTGCTGCGCAAGCTGTTCAGCTTGGCCGGTGTCAGGCCCTGCGCCTGCGGGACACTCAACGCGTACAGCTTGGTGTTGGTGGCCACGGCCAGCAGCGCATCGCGGTCGCCCATCCCGCTGACACTGCGGGTTCGGTCGGCCCAGTTCTCGGGCTTGAACCGGGAGAAGTTGTCGACGTAGACAACCCACAATTGAATGTGGCGGTCGCGGTACAGGCGGTCGATAGCAGAGTTGACCGCGGCTCGGCCCGAATCCGTCAACACCCCGGTGCTGTCAGTGATGTGATCGGTGAGCTTGGCCGGGGGCTGCGCGCCCGCGGGACTGGCCCACAACAGCCCCGCTGTGAGGATCGACAGGACCGCACCGAATAGGCGAACTTCCCGCATGGGCTAAATCTAGCGGTCAATCTCCGCCGGGGCGGGCAAGGCGCAAACCCGCGACCAAGGATTCACGGGACCTACGCCGCACGTCGATGACCAGCGGAATCCATCGGCACCCCTGGTCGGGCACGGGTCCCAGCCGTACTGGACACCTCGTGGTTACGCGCGTAACCTCTCGCGCGACGACAGGATTTCCCGCGAGCGAAGGGCCATGAGGAACATTGAGTAACACCATTGCGGTCTTCAACCCGTCCAACGAGGAGCAGATCGCCGAGGTCCCCGATTCCGATCAGGCGGCCGTCGACGCGGCGGTGGCTCGGGCGCGCGAGACCTTCGAGTCGGGCGTCTGGCGCAAGGCGCCCGCGTCGCACCGTGCGAACGTACTCTTCCGCGCCGCGCGCATCATCGAGGAACGCAAAGACGAGCTGGCCGCGCTCGAAGCCCAAGACAACGGTATGAACCTGACAGCGGCGGGCCATATCATCCCGGTGTCGGTGGACATGCTGAAGTACTACGCCGGCTGGGTCGGCAAGATCCACGGCGAGTCGGCCAATCTCGTCTCCGACGGTTTGCTCGGCACCTGGGAGACCTACCACACCTTCACCCAGCTCGAACCGGTCGGCGTCGTCGGCCTCATCATCCCTTGGAACGGACCATTTTTCGTCGCGATGCTCAAGGTCGCGCCTGCCCTGGCGGCGGGTTGTAGCGCCGTTCTGAAGCCCGCCGAGGAAACTCCGCTCACCGCGCTGAAGTTGGAGGAGATCTTCCGCGAGGCGGGCCTGCCCGACGGTGTGCTGAACGTCATCACCGGCTACGGCGAGACCACGGGTGCCGCGCTGACCGCGCACCCCGACGTCGACAAGATCTCGTTCACAGGGTCGACGGAGGTCGGGCGGCTGATCGTCAAGGCGGCAGCCGGCAACCTCAAGCGGCTGACCCTCGAACTCGGCGGAAAGTCGCCGCTGATCATGTTCGAGGACGCCAACCTCGACAAGGCCATCATGGGGGCCGGCATGGGACTGCTCGCCGGCTCGGGGCAGAACTGTTCCTGCACCTCGCGCATCTACGTCCAGCGCCCCATCTACGACAAGGTGGTCGAAGGCCTTGCCGCTTTCGCTCAGATGCTGCCGATGGGCGGCAGCGACGACCCCGACTCCGTGCTCGGGCCGCTGATCAGCGACAAGCAGCGCAAACGTGTAGAAGGCATCGTGAACGACGGGGTGGCCGCGGGCGCGCAAGTGATCACCGGCGGCAAGCCGATGGACCGCAAGGGCTACTTCTACGAGGCGACGATCGTCACCAACACCACCCCCGATATGCGGCTGATCAAAGAAGAGATCTTCGGGCCGGTGGGCTGTGTGATCCCGTTCGACGACGAGGACGAAGTGATCGCCGCCGCGAACGACACGCACTACGGGCTGGCCGGATCCATCTGGACCGAGAACCTGAGCCGCGCCCACCGCGTCGTGAATGAGCTTCGCGCAGGCCAGATTTGGGTGAATTCCTCGCTCGCGGCGGACCCCTCGATGCCAATCAGCGGCCACAAGCAATCGGGGTGGGGCGGCGAGCGCGGCAGGAAGGGTATCGAAGCTTACTTCAACACCAAGGCGGTCTACATCGGCCTCTGATCGGGAGCTGCGCCGGCGTTCGTCTCACGGTTTGTATCCATTGAATCCCTGTTGGCACTTGCGAACCCGCCGCGTTAAAACCGTTTTCAGCTGCGGCGGGTCGCCTTAGCAATACTGTTACCGCGAGTTACCGTGTTGCCGTGCTTCATTGGTGCGGGTGCTCAGCGTCACCGTGCGTCTCGCGCCGTGATGTCCTCAAATACGTTGCGGCCGCACCTATCATGCTGGGTTTGGGCACCGCCGCATCGGGGCTGGCCCAAGCCCCGAGGGCGGCGGCAGAGCCGGCTTTGGTCGCGGCGGTCGAGGTGCCCGGACAGGTGCCCACTATCATCAGTCGCGCCCAGTGGGGCGCCGACGAGTCGAAGCGCAGCCGAGCACCCGTGTATGACAACGGAATCAAGGCCGGCATCGTGCACCACACCGCCACCGTAAATGACTACGCGCAGCAGGATTCGGCGGCAATCGTACGGTCGGTCTACGACTACCACACCCGCACGTTGGGCTGGCCGGACATCGCCTACAACGCCCTGGTCGACAAGTACGGTCAGGTGTTCGAGGGTCGATTCGGCGGGATGACCAGAGCGGTTCAGGGCACCCACACTGGCGGGTTCAATAGAAACACCTGGGCGGTGTGCATGATCGGTGAGTTCAATGCGGTCGGCCCCACAGCGATTCAGGTGCGTACCGTCGGACGCTTGCTCGGTTGGCGGCTGGCCATGGATGGCATCGACCCGCAGGGCAGTGTCGCGTTGACATCGGACGGCGGCCCCTATACCCGCATCCCCCGAGGCGCCGCCGCGAACCTGCCGTGCATTTTTGCCCACCGCGACGTCGGCGACACTGACTGCCCCGGCCACATCGGATATGGCCTGATGAACCAGATTCGGGAGACCGCCGCGCGGTTCAACAAACGCCCCAGCGCCCAGGACTTGGCGCAGTCGCTACAAGGTACTGCTATCTATGACCGCTGGCAGGCGATGGGCGGTCTAAACAGTGCGCTGGGCGCGCCGATGTCGCCGGAATCGCAAGGGGCGGGAGCCACGCGCTACGTCGTCTTCGAGAAGGGAGCGATGTACTGGTCACCCGCCACCGGTGCCCAGCCCGTCACGGGTGCCATCTACGCCGGGTGGGGCACCCTGGGCTACGAGCACAGCCCGCTGGGGCTACCGACCAGCGCCGAAATGGACGAGCCCGGTTGGGTCATCCAGAATTTTCAGCACGGCACTCTGAACTTTGATCGGGGAAGCCGGGCAGTCGTCAGCGTGATTGACGGTGCCGCTGCAGTGGTGCCGCCGCCGTCTGCCGACGGTCCGCCCGTGCAGATTGAGCGGTTTTCGCCAGCGCGCAACCGCGTTTGACCGGCCGCGCAGTTCCGCCCATCGGGTCTTGGCGCGTCAGCGCCGCAAATCGAAATGATCGGGCCGAGGCAAACACTGGGCTGCGGTGACTCGGGCTGGCAAGGTAGCGATTCGTGCGGGTGTGGCTGAGTGGCTAGGCAGCGGCCTGCAAAGCCGTACACACGGGTTCGAATCCCGTCACTCGCTCAACCAAGAGATGGTGCAGCTTCTGTGTCACCCTAGAGGCGGCTATTCATCTTCGGTGACGGCGACGAGGTAAAACCATCGGCCGGCGCGGCGCTCGAAACGACTTCGTTCATGCAGGCTTCCGGGGCGGCCCCCAGCCTCGAATAGTGCTCTGAACTCCACCTCGCCCTGAGTGTCGGCGGAACCACCCGCGACGGTATCGAGGACCTCTAGGCCTTTCCAGGTGATAGACGGGTCAATGCTGACGTCGGTTGGCCGCGTACGCGGGTGCCAGGTGCGGAATAGATAATCGGCGTCACCGTGCGCATATGCCGAATACCTCGATCGCATCAATTCCTCGGCCGATCGGGCGTGCAACTCACCATGGTGCAACGGCTCGCAACACGCTTGATAGCTAGCGCCGCTGCCGCAAGGGCAAGGCGGCCCGAGAAACTCCCCCACATCCACGAGCTTGACAGACCATTGCGGGGGCTTCGTCAGCGGACATAGATCAGTCTCGCAACAATCTGCGCCAGAGGGCCTTCCGAATGTCAGATAGTCAGTGGGTTTCCACTAGGTATGGACCTTCCAGCCGGCCAATGGAGCGGGTGCCGCCGGAGCGTCGGGGTCATTGAACTCGATGTAAATGTCACCCTGCTTCACGGTGCTGTCGTAGCCGATGAATCCGTGGGCGGTTTGGCCATTGGTCACGCTGCCCGAGCGCAGCGGCGGCGTTTTGTTGACCTTCTGGTAATCAAGCACCGATGAGCCGCCCTGGATGTCGCGATATGGATCTTGCCGCCACGGCGAAGAGGCGGCGGTTATGTAGGTTTCGCCGTAGTGGAAGGGTGCATCGGATTTGCCGACGATGGTGAGCTCGATGACGTTGCAGCCTCCTCCCCCGGTGCAACCGGACGAGACCCAGTTCGCATTGTTGAGCGTGACGTCGGCGGTCGCGGCACTGTACTCCGTGACATGGATGGTGGTGCCGGAATTTCCGGTCGGGAACGGCGACTGTTGGGTTGTCGGGTCGGCGATGCCGCGCGGCGCTGTGGTGCCCGCAGTAATCGCCAGCAATGTCGCAAGCAGCGCGCTCAAACGAGTCGATATGGCCACTCGCAAACGATAGCGCGCCCTCCAACATCCAGCCTCTGACGTCGGACGTCGGGGCTCGAACCCACTGGACACGCGACTCGCGCAACTCAGCCAGAGTGTTCGAGTTCCGCGCGGGCCCTTTCGATTTGATCGAATGCGTAGGCCGCCGCCGCAGCGATGGTCATTGCTTCGCCCTGGCGAGCGAGTGATTGGTAGGTTTCCTCGCCGAGGACGTCGCGTAGGTGGGCGATTGCCGTGTTGAGTTTGGGATAGCTGGCAAGCGTGAAGGCGGATGCGGCGAACCCACTCATGGTCGCGGCCTGTTCGTGGTGCCCAAGGCGGTTCAATTGACAGGTGAGGACTGCCAACGGGTTTCGCAGGTTGGCCACACTGCCGGAGTCCTCGTAGTGGCGGATCGCCACCGTTAGGTATTCGAAGAATTGGTTGGGGTTGGTTTCGGTAGTCGCAACGATCCACATCGTTACCGCCGCCGCTGATTCCAGCTGCCGGTTGCCGCTCTCCCCGGCGATCGTCAAGGCTCGCCGTAGGGCGTCATACGCGGCGACGGTATCCGCGTCGTGGTAGGCGAGGCCATGCGCCAAGAGCGCGAAGCAGGCTTGCACGGGATTGTGCGAGGCTTCGGCCACGTCGAGCAGCCCTTCCGAGGCCACCCTCGCCTCGTCACCTTCACCCATGAAATACAGCGCCATGACCAGACATGCGCGGGTGATCGGAAGAGGGCCCAACTCGGCCGCGATCGCGCCGCGGCACAGGTCGGCCCACCGGTAGGACTGGCCGGCATGGCTGTACACAATGCCGGTCGCAGTTTGTAGCTCGTACGGAACCTCGTCGAATCCTCCGCGCTGCGTTATCCGGTAGCTGGCATCGAGGTAGCCGACGGCGTCGTCAACCCGCCCGGCCGCGTGGCACTGCGCGGATACCACATAAAGCTGGGCAAGGCGCGGATGGTCGGTCTTGCGTGCAAGTCCGATGAGCTCCTCGGCCCAGGCGACGGATTCGTACTGTTCCACATGGAAACCCAAGAACGTCGCGTAGACGGCGATGGCGGCGGCGGTGTTTAGGTCGCTGTTGTCGGCTGCCCACCGAAAAGCCGCGCGCAGGTTTGCCAGCTCGACGGCGAACCAGGCGTAGGCCTCGCGCTGTCGGGGGCTGTCCCACAGCGCCATGATGTCGGCTTCCCGGCCGGCGAAGTAGCGTGCATGCGCGGTCCGAACATCGGCTGCCATACCGGAAACGACGAGTTGGTCCTCGGCGAACTGGCGGATCGTCTCCAGCATCGAAAATCGCGTGCGGTCCGACGTCCGGTCTGCGATTAGAAGCGACTTGCGCACCAGCGCATCCAGCAGGTCCAGCGTGCCGAGTTCGTCACCACAATCGGCCACCGCGCACGCGGCGGGAAGATCGAAGCCCCCGGCGAACACCGAACACGCCGCCAATAAAGACTTTTCGGCATCATCGAGGTGGTCGTAAGACCATGCCACAGCGTGGCGCAGGGTTTGGTGACGTTCGAGTGCGCGTCGCGATCCCACCAGCAGCCGGAATCTGTCATCGAGCCGGTCCCGCAGCTCGGCGACCGTCATCGAGAGCAGACGCGAAGCGGCCAGCTCGATGGCCAACGGGATCCCATCGAGACGGCGGCAAATCTCGATGACCGCCTCCACCTCAGCGGCGGTGGCCATCGAGAACCCCGAAGCGACGCTACGAGCGCGCTCGACGAACAAATCCACCGCGGCAGAGTCGATTCCCGCGCCAAGTCCCAGCGATGGCACCAGCCACAACTGCTCGTCGGCGACGCCCAACCCTTCGCGGCTGGTGGCAATAATCGTCACCGTCGCGGACCGTGCGAGGATCGCCTCGATGAGATCAGCTGCGACGTCACGCACGTGCTCGCAGTTGTCGAATATCAACAGCCGCAGCCTGCCCTCCAACGCGGCGGCCACCGAGTCGCTCACACTCATCTCGGGTCGTTGCGCGATGCCGAGCACCGACGCCACCGCGTCGGGCACCGAAGCCGGATCGGTGACCGCGGCCAACTCGAAAAGCCAAACACCGTCGGAGAATTCGTCAGCAAGCCGAGATGCGGCCTCTACCGCCAGCCGGGTCTTGCCCACCCCGCCGACACCGGTCAACGTCACCAGCCGATGCGCCTTGACCGCGGCTTGTACCTCGTCGAGTTCGGACGCGCGCCCGATGAAACTGGTCGCAGCACGCCGCAGGTTTCCCGGGCTGGTCTGCAGCACCCGCAGCGGCGGAAACTCATCCTGGAGCCCAGCTGCTCGAACCTGAAACAGACCAACCGGCGTTGGTACGTCCCGCAACCGTCGCTGCCCCAGATCGACGAGATCTACCCCGCTGAGCAGGCCTGCCGTCGACTCGGCCAAAAGGATTTGACCGCCATGGCCGGCCGCCATCACTCGCGCCGCACGGTTGAGCACCGCACCGAAGTAATCCTTGTCGCGCAGCTCGGCTTCGCCGGTGGCGATGCCCATCCGCACCGGCAACTCCAGCGCCCGCTGCGCGGCCACCGCCGCGGCTACCGCAGAGCGCGGCGAGCTGAATGCGGCACACACCCCGTCACCGGTGTGCTTGAACATGAAACCGCCGTGCGTCTCAATCGCGGAGCGCACCACCTTGTCGTGCGCGGCCAGCGCCGCCCGCATTTGCTCGGCGTCGGTCTCCCACCGACGGGTCGAACCCTCAACGTCGGTGAACAAGAACGTCACTACCCCCGAGGGAGCAGCCCCCGGCTCAGTGGACACCCCAGCAGAATGCCACATGAGCGAACCGTCCGGAGCGAAAAAATACGCTTTGAAGTGGGATGTCCTCGGCGCTGAGGCCGCAAAAAACTCCTCATGGCGTAGCAGAAGGCGCCAACCGCTTCGTCAGATACGGCGCCGTGCGACTGTGTTTCGCCCGCGCCACCTTCCTCGGCGGGCCCGCCGCAACGACCCGACCGCCGTCGCTGCCGGCTCCCGGTCCCAGGTCGATCACCCAGTCCGCACCCGCGACCATCCGCATCTCGTGTTCGGCCACCACGACGGTATTGCCCGCGTCGACCAGGCGGTGCAGCTGACGGTCGAGCAAATCCACGTCGGCGGGGTGAAGCCCGGTGGTCGGCTCGTCGAGGACGTAGAGGGTGTGCCCTCGTCGCGGTCTCTGCAGTTCGGCGGCGAGCTTGATCCGCTGCGCCTCGCCACCCGACAGCTCCGTAGCGGGCTGTCCCAGGCGGAGATACCCCAGTCCGACCTCTTGAAGCGTGGTCAGGCTCCGCGCTGCGCTGGTGACGTCGGCTAAAAACTCCGAGGCCTCATCGACGGTCATCGCGAGCACGTCGGCGATCGTCCGGTCGCGATAGCGCACCTCGAGCGTCTCGTCGGAGTAACGCGCTCCATTGCACGCGGGGCATGTGGCGTATGTGCCTGGCAGGAACAATAATTCGACCGACACGAACCCCTCCCCCTGACAGGTGGGGCAGCGACCTTCGGCCACGTTGAACGAGAACCTGCCCGCCGTCCAACCGCGGCGACGCGCCTTCGGGGTCGCGGCGAATTCACGACGCACGGCGTCGAACAAGCCGGTGTAGGTCGCCAGCGTCGAGCGCGGCGTGCGTCCGATCGGGCGCTGGTCGACGGATACCAGCCGGTTGATCGCCTCGGCCCCCTCTGCCGTCACACCGGCACTCGCGTCGTGATCGAGATCGTCGATCCCACTGTCGGTTTCGTCGTCATCTGATTCGGCCGGATCGGCTGCTCGTCCGGTGCCGAGATGGCGGTGCACGACATCGCCGAGGACCTTGACGACGAGCGTCGACTTGCCCGAACCGGACACTCCGGTGACCGCGGCGTACACACCGAGGGGCAGGTCGACGTCGAGGTCTCTCAGATTGTGGAAGCAGATCCCGCGCAGCCGCAGCCACCCGGACTGCGTGCGCGGTTGACGAGGCGGTGGCCCGGCCCCGTCGAAAAGGTACCGACGGGTGACCGACCCTTCGACGTCGGCGAGACCCGGCACCGGCCCGCTGTAGAGCACGCCCCCGCCAAGCTCTCCGGCCCCAGGCCCCACGTCGACGATCCAGTCGGCACGGCGTACAACGTCCATGTCGTGCTCGACCACGAATAACGAATTGCCCGCGCGCCGAAGCCGATCGAGCACCTCGAGTAGCGGTTCGGCGTCGGCGGGGTGCAGTCCGGCCGACGGCTCGTCCAACACATAGAGCACGCCGAACAAGCCGGCGCGCAGTTGAGTGGCCAGCCGCAACCGCTGCAGTTCGCCGGGTGAAACGGTCGGAGTGCGGCGACTCAGCGTGAGATAGCCGAGGCCGAGATCTATGAGTACCTGCAGGCGCGCGACGAGGTCGGCGGCGATCATGGTCGCCACTTCCGTCAGCTCACCGGATGTCGTGGACTCGTACGCGGCAGCGGCATCGGTCCGAGAAGCCGTCGGCCGCAAGGCGTCAGCGAGGTCGGCCAACGGCATCGCCGTGTAGTCGGCGATGGTGCGCCCGGCGAATGTCACCTTCAGCGCCTCCGGTCGTAACCCGGAACCGTCGCACACCGGGCACTCGACGGTGTCGACGAATTGCAGTACGCGGCGGCGCATCATCGCGCTATGGGAGTTGGCCAACGTGTGGCGGACATGACGTTCGGCGCTGGAGAACGTGCCGTTGTAATAGTAATCGGCCTGCACGGGATGCTGGCCCGGATCGATTTCGACTGTTGGTTGTTCGTCGGTGAACAGGATCCAATTGCGTTGCTGTTTAGGGAGTTTGCGCCATGGCTTGTCGATGTCATACCCCAACGTGACGAGGATGTCGCGGAGGTTTTGGCCCTGCCAGGCGCCCGGCCATGCGGCAACCGCGCCTTCACGGATGGTCAGCGAAGGGTCTGGTACCAGTGTCTCCTCGGTCACCCGGTGGATTCGTCCCAGTCCGTGACATTCGGGACACGCTCCCACCGCGGTGTTCGGCGAGAACGCATCGGAGTCCAGCCGTTCCGTGGCCCCACGCGGGTAGGTGCCGGCGCGGGAGAACAGCATCCTCAGCAGGTTCGACAGCGTGGTGACGGTGCCGACCGTCGAGCGCGACGTCGCCGAACCCCGGCGCTGCTGCAGTGCGACGGCCGGCGGTAGCCCGGTGACGTCATCTACCTTTGGTGCGGCGGTGGGCAATAGCAGGCGACGGGCGTATGGAGCGACCGATTCGAAGTAGCGGCGCTGCGCCTCGGCATAGATGGTCCCGAAGGCCAGCGACGATTTGCCGGATCCGGAGATTCCGGTGAACGCGACCAGCGCGTCACGCGGTGCCACGACGTCGACACCCCGCAGATTGTGGACCCGCGCCCCGTAAACACGCACGCACGGGTCGATTTCGTCCGAGCTTCGATAGGACATTTGCGTCATCTTGCTCAGCCGAGTACCCCTGTTGCGGGCCACACAAGCGGCTGTCCGGCTCGACACCGTTTCAACGCCTGGTGGGCCGGGAATTCCGCCGTGGCGATGACGGAGACATCACCAAGCCGCATCCGCCTGAGCGCGGCCGGAGCCCGGTTCGACACGACCATGAGCAGCTCCGGCCGCCAGCCTCACCGGCCCTCCAGTTGTTGCGCCAAAGCCCACGCCATCTGCGCCAGGCCGCGGTAGCGGTCCCGAACCCCTGGTGCGCTGGCCCGGGAGTCGGCTGCATTGCCGTCGAGCCCGCGCCGCCACACGCCGGCGGTGATAGAAGCGAGGCGGAACATGGAGAACACGATGAAGGCGTCGAGCGAACGAGGTGGCTCTCGGTCGGCGTGCCGACAGTAACTCGCGACGAACGCCTGCTCATCGGGTATGCCGGTGCCGGTCAGGTCCTCGCCCGCCACACCCATGGTGCCGCTGACGGCCGGCGGAAGATGGTAAGTCAGACAGGTATAGCCCAAGTCGGCCAACGGATGGCCGATGGTTGCCAGCTCCCAGTCCAAGACCGCGACAATCCGCGGCTCGGTCGGATGAAGCAGGACGTTGCCCAAGCGGTAGTCGCCATGCGCGATGCACGCCGGCTCGTCGCCCAGCGGGAGGTGTTCTGCCAGCCACTGCGCCAGCAGGTCCATCGCCGGCATGTCCTCCACGCGCGCGGCCTGCCACTGCCGTGTCCACAGCGCGACCTGACGCTGCAGATAACCATCCGGCCGGCCGAACCCCTCGAGTCCTGCGGCACGCCAGTCCACACCATGCAGCGCTGCGAGCACCCGCGCGAGGTCCTCGTAGATCGCCGCGCGATGCGCCGGGGTGCTGTCAGGCATCGCTGGGTCATGGAAGATGCGTCCGGGAACGTAATCCATGATGAAAAAGCTTGTGCCGATGACCGATTCGTCGTTGCATAGCAGCCGCATGCGCGGGACCGGCACATCGGTGTCCCGCAAGGCCGACATGACGCGGTGTTCGCGCTCCACATCGTGTGCCCGCGGCAGCAACTTGCCCGGTGGCTTCTTGCGAAGGACGTATTCGCCACCGGTGGTTTGCAGGTAGAAAGTCGGGTTGCTCTGTCCTCCTTGAAACTGGCGAACCCAGAGTTGACCGTCGAAGCCGGGCAATCCTTCACGCAGATAGCGTGCGAGGGCGGCCTCATCAAAGCGGTGCGCCGGAAGCACCGGCACCAGTTCTGCGACACCGTCCATCGTTTGCAACATTACTTCCCTGGCCGACGCTCTGCGGCAGTCGTCGTCTGCTTGTCAGGACCTCTTGTCGCCCAACTTAATACGCCTGGGCACTAGTTGCCGACACCGGGCAGGCCGGCAGCGGAGGCGAATGCACGTAGTTCGCGCTCGATGTCCGGACCGGCCGGCTGGTACGCCACTTCGGTGACGCCCAGCGCGCCTAAAGCGGCGATCTTGCTGGGCATTTCGGCCCGGGTTGTCGTCAAAGCCATCGAGCTCGCCATCGGGATCAGCTCCGCGACGTGCGGCGCGTCGCGGGGATTCGCCTCGACGAGATGGCCGGCGTGGATGGCGAGATGCCGTTCATGTTGGGGCACAGCCTCAATCGCCTCGCGCCAGCCTGGTCCGCCGGGCAGCGCGTCCACCGCCGCCGCGCCGCCCCGTTCGTACATCGCGTGGTAGAGCACCACGGCGCCCGGTCCGGCGGCGGCGACCACTCGCGGCGACGTCAGGTCCTCACCGTCGTCGAGGACGGTGCCGAACGCCAGCAACGCTCGCCAGTCGGCCGCCCTCACCGCATCCGGCTGCGGCACGGCGGCGGAGAAGACGCCGTCGCCCAGTTCGGCCGCAACCGCCAACCCCTTGGGGCCGTCCGCGCCGATCAAGATGGGCACATCGAGCGGCCGCTGAGCGCCGAAACCGGGCAGCTGAAGCATCCGGATCGTCGCGCCGTCCCATTCGGCAGATTCCCCTGCCAGCAGCGCCTTGAGGCAGCGGACGTACTCGGCCACCCGCCGCCACGGCATCGGCCGCTGACCCAGCGTGAAGCGCCCGGTGAACCCCGAGCCGACCGCGGCGGCCACGCGGTTGGGTGCTTGATGTGCGAGCTCCGCGATCGCGGCGGCGTTGACCATTGGGTGTCGCAGGCTGGGGACGAGCACTCCCGGGCCGAGCCCGATGCGAGTCGTGCGTTCGGCGCACCGGCTCAGCACCATCCACACGTCGGGGTAGAGCGCCGGCGAGTCATAGAGCCAGGCCCGTGTGTAGCCGAGCGCCTCGGCCAGCTCGACATGTT
The DNA here is from genome assembly GCF_001672975.1 of Mycobacterium sp. 1465703.0. Taxonomy (GTDB): domain Bacteria; phylum Actinomycetota; class Actinomycetes; order Mycobacteriales; family Mycobacteriaceae; genus Mycobacterium. Next base: position 36,612 of record NZ_LZKU01000076.1, on the reverse strand, counting down.
CGGGAGTATTCGACGACGTCGCGAAGGCGCAGGAGACTTCCACGTCAGATGACGGTACTCTTCACGCCGCCGCGGATTCGTTGTGGGCCAATGTCTCCTGCCCGCGGCCCGTTCGAAGACATCGCGAACGAAAAGTCACCCGCATCAGGTCTCTTAGTAAAACCGGCGAAGTGCGCGGTGTGCAGCGAGCCTGGCGTCCACAGTGTCACTGGACCATCGATACGGACATTGGCTGAACATTTGTATGATCTTGCTTGCCGTTCGCACTTCTGACCTCGTTATATTCCGGCGATCCTTGACGATGTTGACCGATGGTCATACGCTCTGAACATATATGTCCGTACGCCTGTCTGGGCGCACCCGCTGAAGTTGGGACATCGATGAACGCGCACAACACCGCCCCCAACGTTTTCGACGCTGATCTTCCCACGTTCGATTACGGCCTCACCGCCACTCCGCATGACGTCCTCGAAGATGTCCGAAAGGCCCAATCGCGCGCGCCCATCGCCATCGGGCCCCTCGGCCCGGAGATCCTGTCCTACGAGCTGGCTCGTGAAATATTGCGCGACAACAGATTCCGCTTGCCGCCCGGTATCACTCTGGCGGCCCAGGGCATCACGTCGGGTCCGTTGTACGACAAGATGGCGAATAGCCTCTTGGGCCTTGACGGCGCGCCGCATGTCCGGTTACGCAAACTGGTTTCCAAAGCGTTCACTCCCCGCGCGACATCCCGCCTCACCGACACGATCCACGAGGTGGTGAAGGGGCTGATCGATCGCGTGATCGACGCCGGAAACTGCGACGTCGTGACCGACATCGCGCGTCGCTACCCGACCCCGATCATGTGCGCGCTAATCGGCGCGCCCCGCGAGGATTGGCAGCTGTTCGCGGATTGGACCGAGGAGATCTTCAAAGCCCTCAACTTCCAACCGGATGCCAATTTCGATGAAGCTGCGATCATGCGCGCATGGAGTGAACTCGACGGCTACGTCGATGACATGGTCGCTGCCCGCCGAAACAACCTGACCGATGATCTGCTCTCCGAACTCATTCGCGCCGAAAGTGACGGCGATCGGCTGAATCTCGATGAACTCCGCATGCTGGTGGCCGGCTTCTTGATGGCGGGAACGGACACCACCCGAAACCAACTGGCGGCATCGGTACAGGTGCTCTGCGAGCATCCAGACCAATGGGCGAAGCTGCGCGACCAACCACAACTCGCGATGCAGGCGGTCGAGGAGAGCATGCGCCACTCGCCGGCGGCCTGCATCGTCCCGCGAGCGGCCACCGAAGATGTCGAGTTCGGTGGCTATATGTTCCCGGCAGGGACCTTTGTATTCGCGAACACCTTTGCAGCCAACCGAGATCCAGCGATCTATTGCGATGCTGACCGCTTCGACATTGCCCGCAAGGACGTTCCCCCAATTCTGACGTTCGGCGGTGGCGCTCATTACTGCCTGGGGGCAAACCTCGCACGCCGGGAACTGGCGGATGCGCTCACCGTCCTCACCCGCCGCCTCCCCGCCCCGCATCGCGTCGGTCCAGCCCCGTGGAAACCTCTGCTGGGAATGACCGGCCCGACAACTCTTCCGATTGAATTCACCAGCGAAAGGCTTGTGACGGCGGATGCGTAGTCGTGGCTGGGCGGGTTTGACACCCTCGTCGGACGAGGAGGCGATTTCGCGAATTCTGACTGCGGTAGACGAGGAGGTCGCCGAGCATGGACCGGGGATACGCCTTGCCGACGTCGCCCGCAGGCTCGGTGTCACTCGCCAGACGGTATACCGCTACTTTCCCAATGCTGACGCGCTGCTCATCGCCAGCTCAATGCGTGCGGTCAACGGGTTCATCGATCAGGTCGCAGAACACGCCAACGGACTCAACGACCCGGTCACTGCAGTTGTCGAATGCGTTTCGTTCGGAGTCGAGAACCTCTCCGGTGATCCGCAACTGGAAAGCCTATTGACCCGGCGAAATGAGGGCGAACCCGTCACCTCGCTGACCTCTGACACGGCGATCGCATTCTGCTTGTCGGTTTTCCACCGCCTCGATGTCGATTGGAAGCTGCACGGCTTCGACACCGCCGCGCTCAGTGAACTGGCCGAAATGACCCTGCGCACAGTGCAATCCCTGCTGACCGATCCCGGAGAGCGGCCGCACGATGGACTCGCACTGCGCCGCTTCGTTGCTCGATGGCTCGGTCCGGCAATCCTGTATCCGCGGCTGACGGCATTACGGATCCACGAACGACAGGCATCACCGGACTAGCACGGTCCTCCCCTCGGAACACGGTTTCAGCCAGTGCCTCAGGCAGGGTGTTCGCGGCCCTGCTCGTAGTCGCCGTAGAAATCCAGAGTGAGGGTAAACGTACTGTGGCCCAGCCATTTCGCCACCTGCATAAGCTGAACCCCCGCCCAGAGCTAAAGAGTGGCGAACGTATGGCGTAGGTCGTGCATGCGGACCCCCTCACGGCGGGCGCATGATTCGTGGCCGGTCGGCTAGTCACCAAGTGCCTGATCTTCACGACAGTCATTTGCTTCCTTTGTGGCGGCTGGGCTTGGCCGCCAAGCCGTGAGGATCAGCAGACCAACCGGCAGCAGCACGGCAACCGTTAGCAAAATCGTTTGCCCGACCGCGGCCGTCATCGTGAAGTGCTCCAGGTGTGTGAGATGAAAGATCAGGTGCGAGATGGCGAACAGCAGATAGGCGCCCAGCGCGATCCGAACCATGCGCAGCTCCATCGTGACTGCTGCGACAACGAATACGAGCGCAAGCGAGAGATTCATGGCGCCGTAGTCGCGCATGAGGTGTTCGGAGAACGGCGGGATGAGGTCCACCCAGGGCACGTAGTCGTAGAACGCCCGAGGGGCCAGTGTCGCGACGAGCGCGACCACGATCTCCACGAACGTGAGAAACCACACCCCGGCGCGAAGCACGATCACCCGGGCGTTCACCGCGACCCCTTGCGTCGGCGGTGCGGCAGGTAAGTGCGGATGGCGTCGCGGTAGGGCAGGTGGCCCGCCGCAACTTGTTCGCCGAGGTATTCCTCGAAGGTGATCGTGCCGGCGGCGTGCTCCGGGGTTAGCAGCCCGCCGGCGCGGATGCCACCAAATACCTTGCCGGGCAATCGAACCGGTATGATGGGTCGCCGCTTACCGACGATCGCCAGGTAGCTGCGGGCAAGATCGTCGATCGCACGCGCCCGCGGGCCGCCGAAATCCGGCGCACGCCCGATCGGCTCGGCCAGCGCCAATTGGGCCAACCGGGCGCCCACATCGCGCACGTCGACCGGTTGGAACCGCAGGCCTGAGGGCAGCGCCAGAACTGGTGGTTTCGCGAGCATGCGCAACATGAAGGCGATCAGATCGTGAAACTGGGTCGCCCGCAGCACCGTCCACGGCAGGCCCGACTCGGCGATCAGACGTTCGTTGGCGAGCATCATCCGGTAGAGGGCGAATGGGACGCGGTCGATTCCGACGATGGAGACGTACACCAGATGCGGTGCGCCCGCCCGTTTGGCCGCCGCTACCAGGTGCTCGCTGGGATAGACGCAGTGCACGATCGTATCGACGCCGTCCATCGCCGCGTCGAGCCCATCACCGGTTTGCACGTCCCCCACGACATGCCGGACGTCGGTGGACTGCCGGGGTCGCCGCCCGCGGCTCACAACGCGGACGTCCTGCTCCGCGGTCACCAGGTGGTCGACAACGATACGGCCTACGGTTCCCGTGCCGCCGGTTACGAGTACTGAGTTCGTCACACCCTATGAACCGGGCAGGCCCGCCTGATGTGACAACTGCTCGGCAAGAAATCGCAATTTGTCGGGATTGGCGACTATCCGCAGGGCGGCTATCTGCTCGCCCGTGATCTCGAAGTACAAGACGCCCGCCAGCGTGTCGCCGTCGAATGCCAGCATCGCCGGCTCGCCGTTGACCTCGGCGACGTCCAGACGCAGCCGTATTTGCCCCACGTTTCTGCTGAACACGCGGGCCACGTACTGGGCCATCCGGCCGCGGCCCGAGACCACGCGCCGGGCCGCCGCCACCTTGCCGCCGCCGTCGGCAGTGGACGTCACATCGGCGGTCAAGATTTCGACGAGCCCGGCGACGTCGCCGGCGGTGGCGGCGGTGAAGAACTGATTAACCAGTGACTGCCACTGCGTCCGATCAGGTTGGAAACGCCGCCGCGGTTCACCAAGGCGTTGCCTCGCGCGCCGGTACAGCTGCCGGGCGTTGGCCTCCGACGTCTCGAGGATCTCGGCGATCTCTAAATGGTTGTAGGCGAATGCCTCTCTGAGCACGAACGCCGCCCGCTCGGTGGGGGTGAGTTGCTCCATCAAGCTCAGCAGCGCGATGGACACCGACTCGCGTTGCTCGGCAACTTCCTGCGGGCCGAGTGTCCGGTCGTCGGTGAGGACTGGCTCCGGAAGCCACGGCCCAGGGTAGACCTCCCGGCGAGCGCGGGCCGACGTGAGCCGGTTGAGGCACAGGTTCGTGACAACCTTGGTAAGCCACCCCGGCAGCGATTCGATCAGCGCTGAGTCTGCGCCGTGCAGTCGCAGGTATGCATCCTGCACCGCGTCTTCGGCTTCGCTGGCCGACCCCAGCAGTCGGTAGGCCAGCCAGAACAGGCGCGGCCGCTGAGCCTCGAAGTCCTCCACGAGGTCGGTCACACTGCCAAGCCTGCCACGACTCGAACGTCGCCGGATGGCTCGGCCGCACGGCGGGCGCGGTCGCAATAGTTGGTATCGCATGTGCCATCGCTTGTGAGATTCGCCTGGCAGGGCAGACGGGCCGTCACCACCCACGCCAGCCGGTTCTGGACCACGGCCTGGCGGAGGCCGCTAAGCAGAAGGCTCTGCTGCGCCGGCGTCAGCTGCTCTGGCACGAGTTCGGGGACAGCGCGCTCCTACTGCCGGACGCAAAAATTGTTAGTTTGGCTTGACTGTTAACCACGTATTGTTCAGGCGCGCACTAGATTTCAGCAAATCGGTAGTACCCTCAGCTGACACCCGCCACCCATTGCCCTGCTCTGCCTGTTGGAGGACGATGAAGTAGTCCGGCGGCGCCGTCGAGACGCTGCCCCACATACAACGGAGGCAGATCATGTATGCAAGAAGCACCACCATCCAAGGGCAGCCCTCGTCCATTGACGCCGGTATCGCGCACACGCGCGACAGCGTGATGCCCGCGCTCGAGGGCATCGACGGGTGCGTTGGCTTGTCCCTGTTGGTCGACCGAACGTCCGGCCGGTGCATTGTTACCACCTCCTGGGAGTCCGAGGAGGCGATGCGCGCAAGCGAGGAGTCCATTCGGCCGATTCGTGAACGGGCGGCCGAGCTTTTGGGTGGAAGCAGGCAGGTCGAGGAATGGGAGATCGCTGCCATGCATCGCGAGCACCGCGCGAGTGAGGGCGCCTGTGTCCGAGCCACTTGGGTCAAGGTCGGCGCGGATCAGATCGACCGAGGCATCGACTTCTACAAGATGACAATCCTGCCCGCCCTCGAGGAACTGGAAGGTTTCTGCAGTGGCAGCCTGCTAGTCGACCGAGCATCCGGTCGTGGCGTAGCCTCGGCGACCTTCGACAGCTTCGAAGCGATGGAGCGGAACAAGGACGAGTTGGACAGGATCAGAGCTACGGGCAGTCAGGAAGCACACGCAGAGGTGCTCGACGAGTCCGACTTCGAGTTGGCGGTGGCACACCTGCGTGTACCCGAGATGGTCTGACCGGCACCCGGTGCCGCAACCGTCGTAGGCAGCTCGGGTATCGCGCTGACGGGACGGCCGCCTCAGTCGAGCGGGCTGCCTCAAGAAAACCCGAACCCCGAACGAGGGTTCGGGCCGTGAGTATGCCTGGAGACATCAGATAGTGGCAGGTAAAGGATTTCACGCTGACTCCCGCTGATGTGAGTTCGATGCTCACGTAGGACGAAGCGGCCGGTCAACGAGCACCCGCTGTCCGCCTCGCCACTGAACGACGCGAATCTGATGGCCGGTTTGCACGCCAGTGACCGGGTCGACACGAAACCGACCGAACAAGGTGGTGGTATCGAGTTGTTGTGACGCGGCCAGCACCGACAAGGATTCAACGGTGTCGGCTTCCTTCACGCAGCGCTGCCAAATGACACCCGCGGCGAACGCCGCAGCAGCCGGATAGGGCGGCTCGGTACCGTTCGCGTCCCGGTAACACCGGCTGAACCACTCGCTGTTGGGTCCGTCCGCGGGATCATCTGTCCCGTCGTCGAACCACTGGCAAGGTCCATACAGGCCCTCAACGTGCTGGCCGATTGCGCGCCGCAACTCCTCCACTCCGGCGGCGACCAGCCCCACCGCACGCCAACGGCGTTCGCTACGCCACCGCGCGATAGTGACGTCGTCGTCGAAGGAACCGGCCGTCAACAGCACATCGCCCCCCGGGACTTCCGCCAGCACGTCTCTCGCCCGCCCTGGCCGAAAAGCGACCGACCGCGTCAAGAGACCAAGTCGCCGCGCCGCCACCGCCGCCCCCGCTGCCACCTCGCGGCCGAACACCGTATCCACGTGCATAAGCACAACCTCCGAGCCTTTACCAAGGCCTTCGGCGACAAGGGTTTCGAGCACCGCAGCCAAATAGCGGTAACCGGGCGACTCCCCGTTGACAACACGCGGATACACCGGCCGCGCCAGCCGGACGGTGGCGCCACCGTGGTTCCAGACAACCCCTGTGCTGGCGCCCGCGGCAGCGATCGCCGGCCCCGAACCGTAGGGGCCGAACACCACGTCGGGCCGGCTCGCCTCAGCGGCCCGTATCGCGGATGCCGCGGACGGGTAAGCGTCGACGACCTCCAGACTTACTCCGGAACGGTCGGCCCAGAGACCAAGGGCGCTCGCCCCCGCTTTCCCGAATCTGGCCAGCGGCCCAGACAGTGGGGTAGCCAGGACGGCACGATATGCCACATGCTCAAGTTAAGCGCGTCGCACAACCGCCCACTCCCCAGGGCGGGACGATCGTGGGGATTCCACTGCGGATCAACACCGCTGCCGGGCGGCTTGTCGATGACTAATCCCGACACGCCGAACCTCCGAAAGATTCGTCGACCTCGGCCAAGAGTCTCAAAAAGTCACATTCGTTGGAATCAGCAATGCCCGCGCCAACCGTTGGGCAAGGCGCGACATCCCACTCCGGCGCTAGCATCCCTGTATGAGAAGGACTTTCGTCGCCACATTTGCGCTCGGGCTGATTGTCGCGCTGTTCGGTCTGATCTGGGCGCTCCAGGGATTCGGAGTGCTTGGTGGTAGCCCGATGAGCAACACCACGACCTGGTCCGGCATCGGTCCGATCACGGTACTGATCGGCATCGTGATTGCGGTGTTCAGCTGGCGGAAACTCTCTTCCAGCTAGCACCGAAATAGTGCCTCAGCGCTCCGCTACGGTGAAGTCCACCGAGTGCCAGCCGGTGGCGCCGTCCGGGACGGTACCAACGCGATCCGCCGTCTGGACAGCTCCGGTGTTGTCGGTGGCGCGCACGGTGATGGTGTGTTTCCCAGGGCTTTTCGCCTGCCACGGGAAGCTCCACAACCGCCACGTCCCGTTGGAATAGCTCGCGCCCTGTTCGGCGGGCTGCCACGCGCCGTCGTCGATGAGGACCTCAACAGCCCGCACGCCACGATTCTGTGCCCAGGCGACACCGCCGAACACCACGGGCCCCACTGGCACCGTCTGACCAGCTGTCGGTACGTCGATCCGCGACTCGGTCTTGATGGGCGCACGCGGTGCCCAGCCTTGCCGCGTCCAGTACGCCTGCGCTCTGTCGAAGCGGGTCAGCTCCATCTCGACGACCCACTTGGTGGCCGACACGTACCCGTAGAGCCCGGGCACTACCAGCCGGGCCGGGTAGCCGTGGTCGATAGGCAGCGGCTGACCGTTGAGGCCGACCGCCAGGAGCGCGTCGCGGCCATCGGTAAGCACCTCCACTGGCGTGCCGGCGGTGAACCCGTCGATCGACGTCGAGAGCATCATATCGGCGTCCGCGTGCACTCCGGCCGCCGCCAGCAGATCAGCCACCCGGTAGCCTGTCCAGACGCCCGTCGAAATCAGTTTTCCTCCAACGGGATTCGACACGCAGGTTAACGTCATTACCAGTTCGACGACGTCGAAGTGGGCGAGATCGTCGAAGCTGTAGGTGGTTTCGCGGTCCACCATGCCGTGGATGCGCAGGCGCCAGTCGGTGTGGCTGAGTTGGGGAACAATGAGTGCGGTATCTACCCGGTAGAAGTCGGAGCTGGTCGTGACAAAGCTCGGAAGCGCAACGCCTTTCGGTTGCACATCGGCGGGTATTGGCGGCGCTGATATGCGCGGTCGGGGAAGTGTGAAGCTGTTGCGATCAGCGGACACCGAATGCGCCAACCGCGTGATGACCGCACCCACCACGCCACTCACGATTCCGAATCCGAGCAATCCGAATACCACCAGCCTGCGCCTGCCGGCATCCGGCTCGTCGTGAACGACTCTGTCTTGCGGATCTCCCAGGCCGGCCGAGAACCGACGGGTGAGCAAGCGTAAGGCCGCCACGCCGCAGGCGGTGCTCGCGACCGTGGGGATCGTGTCGAGCGCCGTCGCCCCCTGCCGTGACAGCACTGCCAGGCAGCCAAGAAGGCCCGCCGCGACGAACGCGGTGCTGCCGAGCGGCCGGCGCTGAGTCTCGAACGTCCCGGCCATCGCCGCGATCGCGGCGATCACCACGAGCACGACGACGGCCACGAACAGTTTGTCCAGAGAGCCCAGGGTCTGAATCGCCCACTCTTTGACGGGCCCCGGTGTCAGATCGACGACCGCTGAGCCGATTGCAGTACGCGCATCGGCCCGCGCACCGAAGGGAATGCCGACCAGCTGGGCCACCCCGAGCGAGACGCACGCCGCGACGACCCCGGCGGTCATCCGCTCATTGGACGGGGCGAAAGCCATCGAAGCTACTGTACTCGCGTTTTCGGTCAACGACCGCAAACGCCCTGCCGTGCAGGCGAACCGGTGACACCAGCATGCTGTCAGCGGCCCGCGGCGCGGCACTGGCGCCCTTGGCTGCCGCTGAAGTGGCAACAACACCGACTGCACGCTTCCGTTACGCGACGAACGCGCGCAGGATGGAGGGGGCGGGGGGTCTCACCAGGACGAGAAGGGGACCGGGTGATGAAGGCGAATGTCGGCGACTACCTCGTGGTGAAGGGCACAACCACCGAACGGCATGATCAACATGCTGAGATCATCGAGGTGCGCTCTCAAGACGGCTCTCCGCCATACGTGGTGCGTTGGCTGGTGACCGGACACGAGGCGACGGTGTACCCCGGGTCTGACGCGGTGGTCGTCACCGCCGCCGAGCACACAGAAGCCGCACGACGCGCTGCTGCGCGATCCGGCCACGCCGCGACATAGCGCACCGCGGTTCCGTGAGATGTGTTGGGCTGGCGAGAGTCAGCATGCGTTGGCCAACATGGCGAACCGGCCCGCATCCGACGGCGCTTCGGGCACGAAGGTGCCTCCCGGGCGCACGTAGTTGTCGAACGCTACCCGCTCAGCCGGAATACCGACTCGCGATGCGTGTGTCGGTGTGCAGACCGCTGACGTCGTCGGGGATCTGTGGCTGGTCCGGCTCGGACATCTCGCTCTTCGAACCCGCAGCTGAGGCGAAGGGCATAGCGGCTTCGTCGTCCCGGCTTCCGGCTGCTTGCGGTGCTGCTCGTTCCAAAAACCGGAGCAGTTCGACGGGGAAGGGAAGCACCAGCGTCGAGTTCTTCTCCGCGGCCACCTCGACGACGGTTTCCAAGAGCCGCAACTGAAGCGCAGCCGGGTGCACGGCCATCGTCTCGGCCGCTTGGGCCAGTTTTTCAGAGGCCTGCAGTTCACCGTCGGCGGTGATCACCCGAGCCCGCCGCTCACGCTCCGCCTCGGCTTGCCGCGCTATCGACCGCTTCATCGAATCCGGAAGGACCACATCCTTGATTTCCACGCGATCGATGTGAACACCCCAGCCCACCGCAGGGCTGTCGATCATCAACTCCAGGCCTTGATTGAGACCCTCGCGGTTGCAGAGTAGGTCGTCCAGGTCGCTTTTGCCGATGATCGAACGCAGCGATGTCTGCGCGACCTGGCCAATAGCGGACACATAGTCCTGTACGCCGACAACCACACGCACCGGATCGGCAACAGTGAAATAGATGACAGCATCCACACGCACGGTCACGTTGTCGCGCGTGATGCCATCCTGCGCGGGCACCGGCATCGTAATGATCTGCATATTCACCTTTTTGAGGCGATCGGCGATCGGGATCAGCAGCGTGAGCCCCGGTCCACGCACCTCGGTTTGCACACGTCCGAAACGGAAGACGACGCCTCGTTCGAATTGCCTGATGACCCGAACGTTTGTGCCCAGCCAGAGCACACCAAGGCCGAACGCCGTGGCCAATGTGTAAAGGATGATCATTATGTCCTCCACTTCCACCCGGGTAAGAGATGGCGGCGCTTCTCAGCGAGTGCGGGAGACGTAGAGCCGATGAAACGTCGAGACCCCTCCAGTATGAGCCGCTAACTCCAGACGTGCTCAGACCTCCGATCGAGGTCACGGCGGTGCCCTCGTTTTGCGCGTGGGCATCGCATCGCACGGCGAGACCGCTTCCGCGCGGCCGTACACCTAAAACAGCCCATCCCCTGTCAGACAGAGAATCTGGTTGTTGCCAGTACGGTTCCGGTACGCATCGGGTACGGCTACAAATCGCCCCGGTGGGACGGCGAGATGCGCGCAAGGCCGGTAGTTAGCGATCGGCCGACGAGACGCGAAACCTCCTCATTTCTGAACCTTGAGTGGGGCAGGCGCCGATTTAGATTGCGCCAGTCGAACGTAGACGCTCAATTCCGGCCGCATCGTAGCCTGCCAGGGCGGTGAGTAACTCTTCCGTATGCTTTCCAACCTGCGGCGCTGCCGGCGGTGCAAATCCCTCGTCGGATTTGGTCTTGATGCACGTCCCCATCATCCGCTGCGACGTCCCGTCCGGCTGAGCCTGCTCGTAGACCAGTCGGCGAGCCTTCGCGTGGTCATCATCGAACAGGTCTGCGCCCAAAAATGCTGGGGCTCCGGCGATATCGGTCGCGATGAAGAAGTCGGTCCACTCCTTGCGTGTTCGGCTCTCGAAGATTGCTGTGAGTTCTTTGCGCAGCCGGGCCTCCGCCGCTGGGTCCTCCCCCGGCTTCTGGCGCCCCGGTTCGTACAGATCCATCCTGTCGAGGGACTCGCAGAATCTCAGCCAGAACTTGTCCTCCAAAGCGTTGAACACCACGTAGTTGCCATCGCTCGTTGAGTAGTACTGGTAGCGGAGGGAAGCGCGGATTCCCTCACCATAGGCCGGTCGACCATTCGCCAACGCCGTGAGGTGCTGAAAGTTCCAGTTGATCGCCGCATCGACCTGCGCTACTTCGATGTACTGCGGCTTGCCGTCGCGCCCGGCCGCATGCAACGCGGCGAGTACGCCCATCGCGGCGTACAGCGGTCCCGCCAGAACACCTGTCGTCGCTGTAGCCGCCCCCGAAAGACGTGGCGTTCCATCCGCTTCGATGATCGGCGGACTCAAGCCGGCGAAACAATCGAAGGACAGCCCGTGTGTGGCTAACCGGGTGTAAGGCCCATAGCTGCCCATGCCATTGAGCACGCAATAGACCACCGTCGGATTGACGGCGATGATGTCGTCATAGCTGAAGCCGAGCCGCTGTGCGGTTCCATAACGTAGACCGTCGATCACCACCGCCGACGTCGCGGCCAGGCGGCGAAGCGCATCCTGACCTTCGTTCGTTTTCAGGTTGATCGCCACACTCTTCTTGCCGCGGTTCCAGTGAGAATCCTGCAACTCGCCCCCGGAAACCGCGGAACCGCGAAACCCACCGCCGCCAGGCGGTTCCACCTTGATTACCTCTGCGCCGAGGTCAGCCAGATGCCCGCCCAGTGCATCCGCGGAGAAGAGGGAGACCTCGAGGACCCGGACATCCTTGAGAAGTTCCATAACGCGACCTTTCCAGTCCCCCGAAGTCCCTACGCGGACCCGCGCCCCTCGTCGCGGGCGCAGTGCCCCACTACATCATGGTGATTGATTTCAGCTCGGTGTATTCCTCGAAGCCCCAGCGCCCTTGCTCGCGGCCAAGTCCACTTTGCTTGACGCCGCCAAATGGCCCGCCGCCGTTGAACATGCCGCGAGCGGGTAGAGACCAGCCGGGGCCTTGGCCGCCACCCGGATTAGTTCCCAGATCGACACCGGGTGCGACAGTCTGCACCATAATGGTGCCTGTTCTGACTTGTCGCGCAACGTTGAAACCCTTTGCGGCGTTGCGCGTCATTACCAGACCTGCCAGACCGTAGATGGAGTCGTTCGCGATGCGGATGGCTTCGTCTTCGGAGCGATAGGTCATCACCGCCAGCACAGGCCCGAACACCTCTTCCTGGCATAGGCGCATGTCGCTGCGGCAGCCGACGAATGCCGTCGGTTCGTAGTAGAAGCCGTGTTCCAGATGCTCGGGACGTTTGCCGCCGACCACTAGCCGCGCGCCTTCCTGTTGCCCAGACTCGACAAAGCTTTCAACTCGTTGACGTTGCTGATCCCTGATCAGCGGGCCGACGACAGTAGCGGGATCACGCGGGTCCCCGACCGTGATCATTGGCGCCATGGCTTTGAGACCCTCGACGTACGCCTCGAGCAGATGCTCGGGCAACAGCAGTCGCGACGTGACGGTGCAGGCTTGTCCGGAATGCATCAGCACTTGCCCGAAACCTATTCCCGCAACGTCACTTTCGGTGACATCGTCCAGAACGATGTGCGCGCTCTTGCCGCCCAGCTCCAGCTGTGCGCGTTTCATGGTTGCCGCCGATAGTTCGCGGATGCGTCGGCCGGTCACCGTCGAACCGGTGAACCCGATCATGTCGACGCCTGGGTGGGTACACAACTCCTCTCCCACGTCCGCACCGCCCACAACGACGTTGAACACTCCGGGCGGGAGGCCGGCTTCCTCACTAACCTTGGCCAGCTCCAACGCGTTCATCGGGGTCCACGGGTGGGGTTTGAGTACCACGGTGCATCCGACGGCCAAGGCAGTCAGGCACTTCTGAATATTGATCGAAAACGGAAAGTTGAAGGGCGTGATGATTCCGACCACCCCGACCGGTTCGCGGACCACCGTCACGCCGCCCAGGCCAGTCGGCGAAACCACGGGCCCGCCCGGTGTCTCCACCCACGTCACATCGTGTTCGACGAACTCGCCGTAGTAGTGCGCCGCCTCGATGGCGCCGCCAACCTGGATCAGGTCGGTGATAAAGCCGGTTGAGCCGATCTCGGCGACGACTAGCTCTCGAAGTTCCGCTTTGCGCTCATCGAGGATCTCAGCGAACCGCTTGATGATCTTCGCCCGTTCCCGGACGGACATCCACGGCCACGGCCCGTTGTCGAAGGCGCGCCGGGCAGCCTCGATCGCCATGGCCGCTTGCTTTGGTCCACCATCGACGACTCGTCCGATCAATTCTTCGGTGGCCGGATCGATGACGTCGATAGTGCCGATGGCATTGTCGCTCAACCACTTACCGTCGATGAAGCTCTGGTACTCCCGCATCAGAGGAATCGCCGTCGACTACGTCAGCGTCGGGTACGGGGCGGGCTCAAAGTCGAAAACCCGGCGGGCGTTACCCTGCAGTATTTTGTACTGATCGAGGTCGGACCGGCCGTCGAGTGCCTTATGAGCGGCCTGAAGGGAGTTGGGCCACAGGCTGTCGGTATGCGGATAATCCGTTTCGATCATCACATTGTCGACACCGATGAAGTCGAGATTCGCCGCCCCGAAGTCGTCTTCGATGAAGCAGCCGTACATGTGGTCGCGGAAGAGTTGACGCGGTGACTCCGGGAAAATTTCGGGGTCGGTGGGTACGGCGGTCAAGCGCATTGTGCCCGGATCAACCGCCCAGTTGTTGGCGCGCAGATATTGGTAGTCGGCGGCGACATGTTCGGCACGCTCGATGAGGTAGGGGATCCAGCCGATGCCGCCCTCGGCGAGGACGATCTTCAAATCCGGGTACTTCTGCAGCTTGCCCGAGAACAGCCAGTCGGTGGTTGAGTTCGCCAGATTGAGGTTGATGTTGACCGCCTGAACCCCAAAAGGTGCGTCGGGTGATGTGGTCGGGCTGACCGAGGACGATCCGATGTGTGTGCACAGCGGCATCTTCGTCTCGTTCGCCACCGCGAAGAAGTCGTCCCATGCTCCCGAGTGGATGGACGGAAGGCCAAGCGGGTGCAGGTTTTCCGAGAACGCAATGGCTTTGGCGCCCTTGCCGGCGCACCGCAGGGTCTCCTCGACGGCCAGTCGGGTATCCCACAACGGAATGATGACCATCGGGATGTAGCGACCGGGTGCCGCCGCGCACCACTCGTCGATGACGAAGTCGTTGTACGCCCGCACACAGTTGAGAGCCAGATCGCGGTCACCGAGGTAGGCGAACATCTGACCGCAGAACCGCGGGAAGAATGGGAAGTTCAGTCCCGCAATCACATGATCCTCGTCCATGTCGGCGATGCGGGCCACCGGGTCGAAGTACGCACGAGGCATCTCGTCGTAATTCACTGGCAGCGGGGAGTACTCGGCCGGCCTTTGGTGAGCCGCGACCAAGATGCCCATCACCGACGCGCGCGCTTGGTCGTAGATCCACGTATCGACGCCGTCGATGCGCTCGACGTGTGGCACGCGATCGCGGTCGGACGCCGACGCCCGGTCGACCCATAAGTTCGGCGGCTCGATGATGTGGTCATCGACGGAGATCATCCATTGAAGATCTTGCTTGTCCACGACTTCCTCCTGCTTGGAAATTCCCTGTTGCGTTGGCTGCGAGTTGATACCGGCAGTTGTCCGTCGCCCCTTACTGGCCGACGCGGGCACCCGGCGTGAAGACGACGGGCAGGGCGCGGTAGCCGCGAGTGACCGAGTTCCCGTGAAAATCAACTTTTGCGCCAGGGGGGATCGCGTAGTCGGGTATCCGATTCAGGGTCTGTTCGACGCCCACCCGAAACTCGAGTCGGGCGAGATTGGAGCCTAGACAGCGATGGACGCCGGCGCCGAATCCCAGGTGGCGATTTGTCTGTCGATCGAGAATGCACTTGTTCGGCTCGTCGAACTCGCGCGCGTCACGGTTGGCGGCCGCATAGTTCACCACGACCGTCTCCCCGGGACAGAACTTGTGGCCGCTTAGTTCAACCTCTTCCGCGACGGAGCGATGCAGTCCGTGGACCGAACCGGCGAACCGGATGAATTCCTCTATCGCTGTGGGCATTAACTCGGCTTCGCGTACGAGTCGGTCGCGCTCCGAAGCATGGGTGCCCAGGTAGAAGAAGGCGAACGACATTGCACTAGAGGTTGTTTCGAGTCCCGCTTGCACAAGCAGAAGCGCATTCGCGACAGCGTCGTCGAAGCTCAATTTCTCGCCGTCGATCTCGGCGGCGAGCAAAACATCGATGAGGTCGTCACGCGCCGGTTCACTTCGACGTTTGTCGATCTCCTCGCGCACGCGAAGGTAGAGCTTCGTCATCGAATCGATTCGGACCTCTTCGCTCTCACCATTGATCCCGAGGTCAGCCGCCTCGATGTAGAGCGGCACGTCCTCAACGGGCATGCCGAGCAAGTGCCGGAAGAACACAATCCCGGGTTGCTGCCATGCGACGTTTGCGAGATCGCCGCGGCCCAATTCGATGAAGTTGTCGATCAACCCATCGGTAATCGCGCGCACCTGAGGTTCCAACTCCTTCATCCGGCCCGGAGAAAAATATGGGTTGAGAACTTTGCGAAGCTGTTGCTGCCGTGGCGGATCCAAGTTGATCACGATGTCGCCAAACGACGTTGGGTTGCTCCCCGCGGGCTTGCTGGAGAAGCTGCGCCAATCCCGCAAGATCTCATAACACTCGTCGTAGCGGGTGGCGACCCACGCGCCCCCCGGCGTAGGGCCCAAGAAAGGGACATCCTGGTGACTGAACGGACCGCTCTCCCGCATCACTGCGTAAACCTCGTAGAGGAATTCTTGGTCGTCGAAATCTTCGTGACGAAGATCGAAATTCCGGGCGTGTTCCTCCGGTGATTTGCTCACCATGGGTAGTCCTTTCCGCCCCCTGATGCGGGCATCCCGACCCCGGGAGAACCCCAGCGGTCAGCCTCGACAGACAGCCCCCAACGCGGGGCCGTCCACGTTGCAGCTACACCGCGTTCGTGCCACCGTCCATCTGCCATCTGCGCCGGCCTCGGATTTCTCGCACACGCCGAAATTTGCTTTGGCAGCACAGTAAGTCGTCGGCTACGGGGAGGTCAAGTCGCACTCGATAACTACCTGAGCCTGCTTATGCGACGGCGCGCGTCCGAGCTTCCCCTCAGCCGAGCGGTGCTCGCTAAAGTATGTGAGATGACTGCAGGCGCGCGGCGACGAGTTCGCGATAAGGACGGCAAACAACGAGCCCTCCTTGAAGCGGCTGCTGAGGTCTTCGCCGAAGCGGGATACGCGGCCGCGCCGACAAAAGAGATCGCTCGTCGCGCCGACTGCTCGGAGGCAATGCTGTTCCACTACTTCGGGGACAAGCAAGGCATCTTCGAGCAGGTTGTTTCTCGACAGCTCGCGGACCTCGTCAGTGAGGCCGAAGAGCAAATCGTGGCGGCACTGCCTGCGCGCTTCGAGGACTATATCGAGCAGCTTTTCTTTGCGAGACTAAGGATCGATGACCGCGACAGCGGTGTTCCCGGCTGGGACATTTCCGGTCAGGCGTTATCAGATCCGGACTTCTCGCTGCGCGTTCTGCAACCCAATCACGCACGCCGTACGGCCGTTATTGCCGAAGGCGTTCGCCACTACCAAGCCGCGGGACAGATCAGGACCGACGTAGACGCCGACCTATTCGCCGAGCTCCTGGCTAATTTCATCATCTTCACAACGAGCCTCGGACCACGCTGGTTTGGTACGGGCGAATCAGACATCCGCGCGCAGATCGAACTGGGTTCGCAAATCCTCGCCAAAGGTGTAAGCACGTCAACTACGAAGCCGACCACCAAGCGAGGCGGTCGGGCCCGACGGACCCCGAAGGTGCGTACCGCCGACTAAAAGCTCCGATGGACTCGAACTGCGGCCATGGTTATCGAGTCGCACTTGACACTTCGGCTTTCCCGTCGCTAGCGTCGTTGCCAGCCAGGCACGGCCGCCATGCGGCCTGGCTGAACACCCTGCTCGATCGGCACGAGCGCGAGGTCAGGAAGTGGCGTGTGTGCACTCATCGGCGCGAGTAAGTCACTTCCGAAGACGTTGACGCGGAAAGTCGTATGGCGATGAACGCTCTGCGTGGGGTTCGTGTTGTCGAGTGGGCGACGGAAATTTCCGGCCCGTACTGCACCAAGTTGTTCGCCGACCTCGGAGCAGAGGTCATAAAGATTGAAGCACCAGACGGGGATCCGTTCCGCCGCAGAACGTTCGGCGATCGAAGCGACGCCGACGCACTGTTTAAATTCCTCAACGCCGGCAAGCGTTCAGTCGTGGGCACTTCCCTGCCCGATCTGGAGCCAGTGATCGTTTCCGCCGATGTGTTCGTCGATTCTCTAGGCCCCGCGGCACTCGACCGCGAGGCCCTCCTCCGACGTGCGCCACACCTGGTGATCGTGGCGTTGTCTCCATACGGATTGACCGGACCGTACCGGGACCGACCCGCAACGGAGTTCACGATCCAGGCCGAGAGCGGAACCCTGGCGCTGCGTGGTCGTCCGGACCAACCGCCCATTCAAGCGGGCGGTCGAGTCTTCGAATGGGTGATGGCCAGTTACGCCGCCGTCGCGGCGCTTGGCGCATTGCGGCGGGCTCAACTCGGCGGCCCAGGTGAAATCGTTGACTGCTCGCTGCTGGAGACTTGTCACCTCAGCGCCAGCGGATTCGCTGACCTCTACCACGAGTTGGCCGGTCGTCCCCCGTTGACCATGCCAGCCCGACAGGTCGAAATCCCTTCCATCGAACCAACCGCGGACGGGTGGGTGGGCTTCAACACCAATACCCGCCAACAATTCGAGTCGTTCCTGGCGATGATCGGCCGACTGGACCTGCTCGATACCGACCCGGCGTGGGCACTCGCAACTACGCGGTGGGAACGGCGGGAGGAGTGGAATCAGATTGTGCGGGAATGGACGACGAGACGTTCCACAAACGAGATCGTCGCGCTGGCCTCCGATCTGCGGATACCCGTCTCGCCAGTCAACAATGGCCAGACCGTGTTGGACCACCCCCAGTTCGCGGCACGCGGCGTGTGGGGCACCTACGCTGACGGCGCCTTTACCCACCCGCTGGCGCCCTACCGGATCAATGGCCGACGACCCGCCCCAAGCGCCGGTGCTCCCCAACTCGGTGAAATGACAAAAGTCCCTACGCGCAGCAGGATTGCGACCGCCACCGACCGGGTACCGGGACTTCCGCTGGAGAGCGTACGAATTCTCGACACGACGGCGTGGTGGGCAGGTCCCTCTTCGACCCACATCCTCGCCGCGTTGGGCGCTGAGGTCATTCACCTCGAGTCGACGCACCACCCTGACGGCGCACGGATGGCCGCCGCAGCGTTCGCCAATCAGCCCCAATGGTGGGAGCGGTCGGGGATGTACCTGGCGACCAACGCCAATAAGCGAGGGCTCACGCTGGACCTGTCCTCGCCCGAAGGACGGGAGCTGTTGTTCGGACTCGTCAAATGCTCGGACGTTCTGGTCGAGAACTTCTCGCCCCGCGTCTTCGACAATTTCGCCATCACATGGGAGGCGGTCAGCAAGCAGAATCCTCGACTGGTGATGGTCCGCATGCCTGCGTTCGGGCTCGACGGACCATGGCGCAACAATGTGGGTTTCGCGCAAACGATGGAACAGATGACGGGAATGGCGTGGGTGACCGGCCACGAGTACGACCAGCCGCGAATCCCCCGCGGCCCGTGTGACCCACTGGCGGGGATGCACTCCGCTTTCGCGATGCTCGCAGGACTCCGGCGACGCGACGAGACCGGCCAAGGGTCACTCATCGAAGTATCGATGGTTGAGGCCGCGCTCAACGCAGCTGCCGAGCAGGTTGTCGAATTCACCGCCTACGGGAACCTGATATCGCGACTGGGAAATCGCAGCCGTGACGCCGCCCCACAGGGGCTCTATCAATGCGCGGGAACCGAGAGCTGGCTGGCGATTTCGGTCGCCACCGACGAGCAGTGGCGCCTACTGAAGTCGGCTCTGGGTGAACCGGATTGGGCGAATGACCCCGCGTTAGACACTCACGAAGGGCGCGTCCGGGCACATGATGTGATCGACAAGCATCTCGAACAATGGGCCGGCGAACACGATTCCGCGGCCACTGCGGAGTTACTCCTCGAATACGGTGTTCCGGCTGCGGATTTGGCAGACGCCAGGGTCGGTTCGATGCACCCTCAGCTGGCCGCACGGGGCTTTTTCGAAAGCCTCGACCATCCCGTCGTGGGACGGCATCACGTGCCGGGGATTCCCTTCAAGTACCGCAGCGTCGACAAGTGGTATAGGTCCACGGCGCCGACCCTGGGGCAGCACAACGCAAGTATCCTCGGCGACCTGCTCGGCCTCGACGCCGCATCGATTGCAGCGCTCACAGAAAAAGGAATCATCGGGACCATACCGGGCGGATTGGACTAGATAGCGTGAAACTTCATGTCGACCGGGAGATGTGCCAAGGTCACAGCCGTTGTTACGCAGCGCATCCCGAATTGTTCGACATCGACGACGAAGGGACCGCCTTTGTCACCGTGGAAAACATTCCTCCCGAATGGGAAGACCGGGCCCGCAACGCAATCGGGAACTGCCCCGAGCGCGCCATACATATCGTCAAGGAGTCGCCGTGAAGACCAATGGAGCAGTTCTGTGGGGGTTGAACGAGAAGTGGTCGGTGGAAGAGATCGAACTCGATCCCCCGCAGGAAGGTGAGCTACTCGTCGAGTTCGAAGCCACGGGTCTATGCCATTCCGACCACCACATCCGCACCGGCGACATGTACGGGGTGAGTTTTCCCTTGATCGGTGGACACGAAGGGGCGGGCATCGTTCAAGAGGTTGGTCCGGGAGTGCGCGATTTAGCGGTGGGAGACCACGTGGTCACATCTTTCCTGCCCGCGTGCGGTCGGTGCCGCTGGTGCGCCACGGGTCGTCAGAACCTCTGCGATTTCGGCGCGACCATACTCGCGGGAGTCCAGGCCGACGGCACCTTCCGGCGCCGAGCCCGCGGACAGGGCATCGGAGCGCTCTCCGGCGTCGGCAGTTTCGCGCAATGGGGCGTGTTGTCGGAGGCCTCAGTGGTCAAGGTCGACAACGATGTGCCGTTATCGCGCGTGTGTCTTCTCGGCTGCGGCGTAACCACCGGCTGGGGTTCGGCCGTCAATACCGCGAACGTGAGTCCCGGCGACGTCGTCCTTGTGATTGGCTGCGGCGGGATCGGCAGCGGTGCCATTCAGGGTGCGCGCCTGGCAGGGGCGGAGCAGATCGTCGTGGTCGATATTGAGCCGACCAAGCGTGACAAAGCGTTTCAGTTCGGCGCCACCCACTTCGCCACCTCGATGGAGGAAGCCACCCAGTTGGTTGGCGAGATTACGCGGGGAGTGATGGCCGACTCGGCCATCCTCACGCTAGGCGTGCTCGAAGGGGCGATGATCAACGACGCGCTCAACGCGGTGCGGAAGGGCGGTGCCGTCGTGGTCACCGCATTGGCGTCGATGTCCGACGTGACGCCGACGCTGCCGCTGACATTGTTCACGCTGTTCCAAAAGCGCCTCCTGGGCAGCCTTTACGGCGAAGCCAACCCGCGAGCCGACATCCCCCGACTCATCAGCCTCTACCGAAGCGGCAAGCTATTGCTCGACGAAACCGTCACCACCGAGTACAAGCTCGACGACATCAATGAGGCCTACGACGACATGCTCGCCGGCCGCAACATTCGAGGAGTAATAATCCATGAGCACTGAGCTGACTGGAGGGGTCCTCGTCACCGGCGGCTTCGGCCTGGTGGGCTCGGCAACCGTCCGGAGACTCGCAGAACTCGGCCGGCGGGTAGTTGCGACGGACCTCGATACGCCCGCCAACCGGAAGGCGGCTCAGAAACTGCCGAGCGGCGTCGAGTTCCGGTGGGCCGACCTCACCGATCCCGAGCAGGTGCATCGTCTCGTGTCCGACGTCGCCCCCGACGTGATCGTCCATCTCGCGGCCATCATCGCACCGGCGATCTACCCGATACCGAAAGTCGCACGACGGGTGAACGTGGACGCCACCGCATGCCTGGTTCGCGTTGCCGAGGGGCAAAACAAGCCACCGCGATTCGTCCACGCGTCGAGCATCACCGTGATGGGTCCGCGGAATCCGCACCGCACGACCCCTCCCCTCAAGGCGGAGGACCCGATGCGCCCTTATGACGTCTACAGCGGACAGAAGTCTGAGGGCGAGGAGATTGTGCGGGGATCGACGCTGGATTGGGTGGTCTTGCGTTTGGGGGCCGTGGTCGGCCCGGATCTGGGGGCACTGCCGGTCAGCGCCGACATGGCGTACTTGCAATCCGTAGTGCCCAGCGACGGACGCGTGCAGATAGTCGACGTTCGCGACGTCGCTTGGGCGTTTGCTGCGGCGACCACCGCCGACGTCGGTCGCGAGATTCTGCTGATCGGCGGCGACGATTCCCACCGATTGACCTACGCCGAGGTCACCTCAGACCTCGTCACGGCTCTGGGTCTACCGGGTGCCATGCCACGGGGCCGGGCCGGGGATCCGAACAGCGACGACGATTGGTTCGTCACCGACTGGATGGACACCACACGCGCCCAAGAGGCGTTGCAGTTCCAGAACCACTCATGGCCCGACCTGAAGGCCGAATTGTCCAAGAAGTACCGGTTGTTACGCTACCCAGGCCCCCTCATCGCCCCGCTCGTACGAGTGGTCATGGCGCGACGGTCGCCGTATCGGAACGCGCCCGGTCAATACGCCGACCCGTGGGGGAAAATCCGCGCCAAGTTGGGGGAGCCTTTGTGGGATCGGCCCCGAGGAGTGCTCCCGACGGCATAGGAGAAAGGACCGCTATGCGAGTGCCTCGCGCTGTCGCAGAGTTCAATCGTCGTGTCACTAATCCTGTGGCTCGCTCGATTACGCCGTGGCTTCCGTGCCTAGGGACGCTCGAGCACGTCGGACGCAAGTCGGGCAGCCACTATCGAACGCCCCTCTTGGTATTCAAGACCCGGGACGGCTTCGTAATTCTCATCGGCTACGGGCCTGAAACAGACTGGCTCAAGAACGTGTTGGCCGGCGGGCGGACCGTACTGCACAAGCGAGGCAGGGCCCTCGCGTTGGCTAGCCCGCGGGTCGTCAGTAAGGCTGAGGCCGCACCTCTCATCGCACCGGCACCGCGACTGTTCTATCGTCTGTTTCCCTACAATGAAGCAGCATTGGTGTTGACGAAAACCGTTTAGGCGGAATGACTTCCATCACTTGCCTGCTGTCCTCGCAGGACGGCAGTTACCAGGGAACTTGCGGGCGCGGTGTCGATGAGCTCAGCCGGTATGGGGCGACCAAGGCGTGCCATCTCGCTGCGACTGTCGAGTGTATCGGTGACCCAGCCGTGGTTGGTTAGCCAGGAGGCGGTGTCGCTGGCGTCTTCGTGTTTGATGAACGCCGTTACGTCGACGTCGACGCCGAGTGCGTCGTTGATGTCTGCGGCTTCCTCTCGCCATCGTTCCAGACGTTCTTTGCCGAAGTGAGTCGTGGCGTGGTGATAGACCTCCGCCGCCAGCTGACTGCCAGGTGCACTCAATTGGGTCACTGTTCGGAAAAGTCGGTCGTGCTCACCGGATGACAGGTATGGAAGAAGCCCCTCGATGAGCCAGGCGGTTGGCGTCGACTCGTCCCACCCGGCTCCCGTTAGCGCGTTTGGCCAGTCGTCGTTGCGCAGATCGACAGCGACTGGATGAATGTCGGCAATCGGAGCTAGGCCGTGCGCGCCGAGGGTCGATTGCTTAAACTCCTGTATTGCCGGCTGGTCGATCTCGTAGACGTGGACACCGGACAGACATGACAACCTGTAGGCCCTGGCGTCTAAGCCGGCTGCCAGTATCACCACTTGTCGGATGCCCTTGTCTGCCGCAGAAGCGCAGAACTCATCGAAGAACACCGTGCGGGTGGCCACATATTCTCGGCCAATTACCGCGGTGCGTCTTCCAAACTCATTTTCGGGACCCATCCACGACAGATCGCCCCTCGCCATGGCCAACCATCCCGGATCGTTCACGCCTGCAACCAGAATCGCGGCGAAGTCGTCGCGCACAAGCGGGTGTTGTTGCGCAGTCTCAGCGGCCCGTTGGGCGGCAACGGTTAGTGCGGTTGCTCCGAGATTCCTTGTTATATCCCAGCTTTCGTGCGCATGCTCAACTGATGTGTCGGATCGCTCCTCGTCGTTGCCGGTCATGAATTTTGAGCAAGTTCGGTTGTGAAGCGTTCGACGGCCTGATACCTGTCACTCATCAGTCATGTCGCAGACGCGGCTGGAACCAGCGCGCTGATGTCTTCGCCTTGAAGGAGCTTGATCGTGAGGTTGAGATCGAAGTAGTCCGTCCATCGGGTGATCCTGCCGTCATCTCCAACCACGAAAGTTCCCATCACCGGAATGGCTGGCTTGGCTCCATCGGGGGTCTGGATGTAGTCGAGGCGTTCGGTCAGCACGACTGGACCGTCGTTGGCGATGTTGACGATTTCGAAGGCATAAGCGTCCGGGAACATCGAGAACTGCGCGCTCAAATTCTCCACGATGGCATCGACGCCGGTGAAGGCCGGCATACCAACATTTTGATAGACGGCGTCGTCATCCAGCAGAGGGCGCAGAGCGTCGGGATCGCGACGTTCCATCAGGGCGCAGAACTCGCGGACCACATCAACGGGATTAGACACGGGGGAACCTCCAACTTGGACGGACATCTTGCTCTTACATCGCGCGGCTATCTGGACTGGCTGACGGATCCGGGGAGTGCTGTCGAGATGTCAGCCGTGGCCAACAACAAGCCGGCGACGAGGTCAGCGACGTGTTCGCGGCTTGTGTCGAACTCACCGCGTAGCCAGGCAGTGGTCACCTCAATTGCACCGCTCACGACTGCAAAAGCAGCAAGGTCGGTGTTGAGCTGGCTGGCGGCGTTGTGGCCGAGAAGTTCCCTGGTGCCTGCGGACATCGCGGCGGCGATCGCGCGGGTGCTTTCTAAGCGGGCGCGCTGTAGGGCGTCGGAGGTGTTGGACCCGATCAGCAATTTTGCGAGCCGGGGGTCGGCGGTCAAAAATTCGAGAGCCGCGTCCGCAGTGACGCGAATTTGCCCGCGAATGTCAGCCGGGGTCTCACGTGTAGCGGCGCCCACGGCCTCCAATCCCAGCGCGGTGAGATCCCGAACGATTGCTTCTAGCAACGCATCTGAGTCGGTGAAATGCTCGTAGAAATAGCGATCATTAAGGCGTGCGCGCGCACACACCGCACGTTTCGAGACTGCTCGGACGCCGCCTTCGGCAAACAGATCGAGCGCAGCCTCGACCAGGGCGCCGCGCCGAGTAGCGCGGCGCTCCTCGGCCGTGATGCCGCCATAGCTGCGAGTCGCACTAGCCATCGACCGCATTGTGCCTCATCTCTTGACCTAACCACATTTCTGGTGCAGTCTGACACCACAATAACTTCTGGGGCCGATGTGCACCAGAACTAGAGCGTAGGAGGTGCCGATGTCGGTCGGTTCGATCGGCGACGCGGTCAGCCCGGTCCTTGTCGCCGACTCCGGTAACCAATCCGCCGGCTCGGTGGCTGATCGATTCCAGCGCGCGATGGGTTCGCGTTTCCTTGTGCTGTTCGCCCCAGCCCTCTTCGACGAAATGATGTTGCCGGCCGTGTCGGCCTCTCTGGTAGATACCGCGCGGATCCGAGACGACCCGTTTGCGCGTGGGTTGCGCACGGCCGCATCCTTTCAACTCACGTTCATGGCTAACGACGTCGATCGTCGCGAAGAGATGCAACGTCTTGTGCGCCTGCACCGCGACATCAAGGGCGTCGGGCCCGACGGAGTTCGCTACAGCGCGATGAGTCCAGAGCCATGGAATTGGAATCTGATCAGCATCTTTTTCACGCACCGTGGAGCCTTCATGGCGATGACCGGGGAAAAGCTGAGCGCCGCTGACAACCAGGCGATCTGGGATCGCTACCGGGCGCTGATCGAGGATCTAGAGATGCCGGGCCGTGCACGACAACTGACAGATCGCTATGACGAGCTATCCGAGTATTACGACCAGATGGCGACCGAGAAGCTCAGGCGCACAGAGGCTCTCGACATCGTCGTGGATGCCCTGCGGCGACCGCGGCGACCTGAGCACATGCCTGTTCTGACAGAACCGCTGTGGAGACTGCTGGGACCACTCGGAGGCCATCTTGCCGCAGTCTTGGGGTTCGGCATCATGCATCCCCGGGTGCGGGCGATACTTCCGATGCGGTGGACGCGCCGCCACGAGGTGGAATTTACGGTCCTGACCAGGCTCGTGCAGATCGCCTACCGCTGGTTACCCCGTGGCCTTACCGACACGCCGCTTGCGGGACCCAGGTGCGACTACGCGCGAATTGTCAATCACTACAAGGGAATCGGCCTGACATCCTTCGTGCCGGGCGCCACCGAAACATGCGGACATTTGAGTGGGTAAATGACACTGACTGATGATGTGACAGTCGACACCCGCCCGTACTACGTCCCTGTAGGTAACGAAGAACGGGTATTCAAAGCTGCTTATCGCCAAGGTTTGTCGATTCTTCTGAAGGGCCCGACGGGGTGCGGTAAGACCCGGTTCGTCGAGGCAATGGCCCATGATCTCGACCGACCGCTAATCACCGTTGCGTGCCACGACGATCTGACTACCGCGGACCTTGTGGGCCGCTTCCTGCTGCGCGGCGGCGAGACTGAGTGGGTTGATGGGCCGCTCACTCGTGCGGTGCGTGAAGGTGCGATCTGCTACTTGGATGAGGTCGTCGAGGCGCGCCAGGACACCACCGTCGTAGTGCATCCGCTGGGGGATTACCGGCGCCAGTTGCCGGTCGAGCGGCTTGGCGTCACGCTCGATGCAGCGCCTGGGTTCTGCTTGGTGGTGTCGTACAACCCCGGCTATCAGAGTGTGCTGAAAGATCTCAAAGATTCAACCCGCCAGCGGATGGTCGCCATCGAATTTAGTTTTCCGCCAAGTGATGTTGAAGAGAAGGTCGTTGCGTGCGAGTCGGGCGTCGGGCCGAAGCGGGCTGCTGAGCTGGTCCGGTTCGGCCAGGCTATTCGTCGGCTGGAGACGGCAGGGCTACGCGAAGTGGCGTCGACGCGTGTGCTCATCGCAGCCGGCCGGCTGATTGCCGAGGGCCTTGAACCGTGCGTCGCCGCGCGTGCAGCTATCGCCGGCCCGCTCAGCGATGACTCGACGGTCACGAGCGGCTTGGAGGAGATGATCGACGCGTATCTGAGTGACTAGGCACCACAAGGCAATTGCAATCTTTCCTCGAACCAAATATTTGTGAGGATTGGTCGGTGACGACAGAGCAGACAATGCGTGATCACACAACCGGATTAAGAGATTGTGAGGGCCAATAGTGACCGCCGAGCAGACAACCGCATCACCCAAAGGATCGACTACAGCTCCGACAGGCTCTAGAACAGGCAACATGTGGACCTGGGTCTTCTGGGCCCTCGGTGTCATCACCATCGCGGCGGTGGCATGGAATGCCCGCGACTATCCCGATGCGCGGGTCGGGAATCCGGAAGTGACGGGTATACCTCGTCCCGTCAGGCCGCTACTCGGCTTTCGCCACTGGCTCGCCGTTGAACAGGTTGGCACCCTCATCGTGATGATCATCGTCGTCGCGGTTTGCGTATGGGGTTGGCGTCGTTATGGCCCGCACCCATACATACTCATGGCCATTGTGACCACGTTCATCGTCTGGCAGGACCCGATCATGAACTGGGCGCCCTACGCGGTTTACGACCCGCGTCTGTGGCACTGGCCGGAGTCGTGGCCTTTAGTATCGCTGTCTCCCACTGTCGAGCCCTTCATTGTCTTCGGCTACGTTCTGTTTCAATTCGGCCCGTACTTCCCGGCGGCCTGGGCTCTCCGTAAGATTCAGGCTCGACGGCCGGTCGACTCATTCGTCTGGCGCCATCCGCTGGTCAGTCTTGGCCTGTTGATCTTCGTGGTGGGGTTCATCGTAGACATGTTTCTCGAAGTCGCAGCGATCCGCACAGGCCTGTACAGCTACTCGCAGTTGATCCCGTTAGGCTCGGTCTTCGTCGGTACACCGCATCAGTTCCCGCTGCTGTGGGAATCCTCGTTAGTCACCCTGGTGATGATTCCCGCGGGGATCTTGGTCTACCGAGATGACACCGGTCGCACGGTGTCCGAGAAGTTGGCCAAGCGCGCACGCATCTTTCCCAACCGGCCGGTTCTAGGTTCATTCATGGTGATGCTGGTCATTGTGAATGTCTTCTACCTGTTCTACGGAGGAGCGTTCGCTCTGATGAAGTGGTCACGTGCCACGACGTCCGTCGCGTGCCCCTGGCCGTTCCCGGACGCGAAAGTCTATGACCCACAGGGCGTCTACGAAGAGAACGGCCAGAAGGGGCCCTACTCGTCCGGCATCTGGTCGACATACATGATGTTGCAGCCCGACGGACGTCCGACGGTTACGCTCGGGTCCAAGAGTGATCGCTGCGCGGAGCACAACAATGGGTGACCCGCGCACGGTGGTCATCACAGGGGCTTCGCGCGGCCTGGGGTTGGCGTCCGCCGCACACCTATACAAACTCGGATGGCGCGTGGTTGGGGCAATGCGGACTCCGGACGTCGGTCTTGAACGGCTCCGTGAGGCAACTGGTGCACCACCAGACGACCCTCGGCTGATCGGGGTTCAACTCGACCTCACCGATAGGGCATCGATCGAGGCGGCCGCAAAGAGCATCGAAACTGCAGTCGGCGCCCCGCACGCCGTTGTACACAACGCGGGAATTATGGCAGCCGGTTGTGTCGAAGAGATGGACGTTGACGTCTGGCAAGATCTCTTCACTACCAACCTGTTCGGGCCGGTGGCACTGACCAAGGCCCTGCTGCCGGCTATGCGCGCTGCCGGTCGCGGTCGAATCGTAGTGATTTCCAGCGAGGGTGGTGTGCGCGGAATGCCAACGATCGCCGCGTATTCCGCCGTCAAAGGTGCATCCGAGCGGTGGGCGGAAGCCATGGCCGGCGAGGTCGCGCCGTTCGGCCTCGGCGTAACAATACTCGTGGCGGGGACGTTCGATACCGACATTCTCACCGATGCGGGAGTGCAGGACTACCGCGGCTTGGACGGACCCTACGGCCCGATCAACACCAACATCGACCGACGAGGCCGACTTGCTATCCGAATCGCAGGAACGCCAGAGCGGTTCGCCCGTGGGCTGGCCAAAGCTCTCGACGACACCGCGCCCCTCAGCCGTCACGCCGTCGGCCCCGACGCACACATGCTGCTGATCAGCAATCGGTTTCTCCCGAATCGGCTTCTTCAGCAGGTCACACGAGTCGCGATGGGAATCCCGCGTTCGGTTCTCTACGCAGCGATTCAGTCGCCTAACCCACTGACTGTCAGCAAGATTAAGGAGTCTGCACGATGCAGTTGTTCGACGACCTGGACGATTTCGGATCCTTTGACGATGCGGTCGCTGGGGACGTACGCGATCCCTACACCGAGTTGTCTCGCATCCGGAAATCCGAACCGGTGCAACGGTTGGACTTCTCCGTGATGCCTGGCGAGGAGGGGAAACCGGTCTTCATGGTGTACCGCCACGAGGACATTCAAGAGATGTTGCGCGACAACGAGACCTACTCGTCGGCCATCATCAAGGACTTCTTCGGTATCGGCAAACACGTAATGGTCGGAATGGACGAACCCGAGCACGGCAGGCACCGGGCTCTGGTCTCCAAAGCCTTCTCGCCAAAGGCGCTGGCACACTGGGAATCCGACCTGGCGGCGCGGGTGGGTAACACTTTGATCGATAGCTTCGCCAGCAGCGGTAGCGCAGATTTGGTGAACGAGTTCACGTTTCCCTACCCGGCCCAGATCATCGCCGGACTGTTGGGGTTGCCCGAAAGAGACTATGCGCAGTTTCAACGATGGTCGATATCGCAGCTGGCCTTCGGGATCAACCCTCAGCGCGCGGCGGAGGCGACCGACGAACTCGGTAAGTACCTCGTGCCGATTCTCGCCGATCGCCGACAACACCCTCGTGACGATTTGACCAGTCGGCTCGCCGAAGCCGAGATCGACGGCGAGAGACTGTCCGACGAAGAGATCTACTGCTTCTTACATTTATTGATGCCAGCCGGAGTCGAGACCACGTACCGGTCCCTGGGCAATTTGCTATTTGGCTTGCTGTCGAACCCCGATCAACTCGACGCGGTGCGTGCTGACAGATCGCTTCTGCCACAAGCAATCGAAGAGGCGGTGCGCTGGGAAGCTCCACTCCTATCAATTACCCGGGTCACTACACGCGACACGGAACTGGGCGGCGTGCAGATTCCTGCCGGCTGCTCAGTGATGCCGATGCTCGGCGCCGCCAACCGCGACGAAACCCGCTATGACAATCCCGATCGTTTCGACATCTTCCGCCAGCCGCGGACGCCAATCTCATGGGGCTACGGCGCACACGTCTGCCTGGGAATGCACTTGGCTCGCATGGAAATGCGGGTCGCGGTGAACCTGTTGCTCGATCGCCTCGACAACCTCCGTCTCGACCCTGATGCCGATGATCCCCATATCCGTGGGCAAGTGTTCCGATCGCCTACCTCGCTGCCTGTTCTCTTCGACGTTGCCCGGGGATAAATTGCCCCAGTTGTTCCGAAAACTCGATCCGCGGCCGGCGATTATTCGCGGGATGGCCTTTCATGCTAGGACGGCTGGCAAGGTTGCCCAGCCGCGGACTGTCGATGTGGTTGTCATGTGTGCCCGGGACATATCGATGTCCCACTCCGGGAAGCGGTTGAGCACCTCGTCGAGCGCCACGCGTCCCTCCATCCGAGCTAATGACGCTCCCAGGCAGTAGTGCACGCCAACACCGAAACCGACATGGGCTCCGGCCTTTCGGTGAATGTTGAAGACGTCACCATCGGGTGGGAACTGCCGGTGGTCACGGTTTGCCGCACCGGCAAGCAACATCATGATGCTGCCGGCTGGCACGCGTTGCCCGTAGTACTGCACATCGCGTGTGACGGTGCGCGCGATGTGTGGCGCGGGGGGTTCAAAACGCAGCAGCTCCTCGATTGCGCCGACAATCAGGCCGCGATCGGCTACCAGCTCCCGCCGCTGCTCGGGATGCTCAGCTAAAACCTTGCCTGCCCATCCGATTAGCCGGGTCGTTGTCTCGGCGCCGCCCGCAGCGACCAGCGAGATGCAAACCAGTAGTTCCTCACGGCTCAACCCCCGTATGGTGCCATCGAGGTCGGTGAATTCGACGCCGAGCAATTCGGTGACAACGTCATCGGAGGGATGTTTAGCGCGCCAATCGAGGTACTCGGCGAACAACTGCCCTGTCTCTAGCCCTGAGGACGCGGCTTTCATTTCCCCGCCAGCCTCGGTATTGACGTGATCTTCGGCGAAGTCGAGGACCTCCTGCCGCATCTCGTCGGGAATTCCCAGCAACCTGCACACGACTCTCACCGGCATCTCGGCACCCAAATTGGCGATGAAATCGAAGCCCCCGGTACCAACGAACGGATCTAGGCTCTCGGCACAGAATTGCCGTGCGGTGGCCTCAACCTCGCGCATTTTGCGTGGCGTGAACAGGCGAGAAAGGGTCTTCCGATACACGTCGTGTAGGGGCGGGTCCTCCATAAGAAACACTCCGGGCGGGATCGGCCAGCCCGCCTTGATCAACTCGAGAATGTTGCCGCGGGCAGAGCTGAACGTCTCATGGTCATTCAGCGCCGCATGCACGTCGTCGAATCGACTCAACGCGTAAAAGTTGTGTTGTTGGTTGTACGACAGCGGTGCCTCCTCGCGGAGCCGCTGAAACAGTGGATACGGGTCGGCGTTGAGTTCGACATCGTAGGGGTCGTAAAACAACTCACTCGCAGTCTTGACACCCATAAGTCTGCAACTCCCTCCATCGAACGCCTCGACCGTTCATCGGACGAACTACCCGGTAGCTCAGGACAGCACGCCAACTGCGCACCGCAAGATCGAGCCACTCACAACCGTGCTCATCCTCACGCCGCACGGCAATTCAGTCAATGATGTGGTAATTCGGCTGTGGCCCTGACCTTCATCCACGACCCGTCAATCGCCTGCGACACGGCCGCTTATAGCCGTGGGCTCCAGCGAGACATTGGCAACCAACGAATTTGGACGAACCGATTCTCCGGCATGCATCAGGCAGGCTTGAATTGAATATGCAGCTCGCGCAGTCCTCGCAGGATGAACGTTGGCTCATACGCGTAGGACCGGGCGCTGGCTGGGCCGTGGTGCGCTTCGGAGATGCGCAGGTCGGTCATCCGGTCCAAGATGCGGTTCAGCGAGATCCGCGCCTCGGCGCGGGCCAGCGGCGCCCCCGGGCACGAATGGTTGCCGCGGATGAATGCCAGGTGCTCGCGCACATTGCGACGTTCGGGCTGAAAAGCGTCGGGCTCGTCAAACTTGCGAGCATCGCGGTTGCAGGCCCCTGGAAGCAGCATCACGATCGTGCCGGCCGGGACCGGCACGTCCCGAATGTGGGTCGATGTTCTGGCCATCCGGAAGTGGGCCTTGACAGGACTTTCCAGTCGCAGCGTCTCCTCCAGGAACGCTGGGATGAGGCCGCGGTCCTCACGCAGTGCGGTCTCGAAATCCGGATTCTCCGCGATGATGCGAACCGCCGTGCTAACCAGCTTTGTGGTCGTCTCCGTTCCCGCGGCGAACAGAAATGTCGACAGGTTCATCACGTCGGCAACCTCCGGCGTCGATCCGTCGGGATACTTAGCCTGCGCCAGCTCGGTGAGCACATCGGCGCGGGGAGCGCGCCGGCGTTCCTCGATGTATGCATGGAACTTTTGGGCGAGGAATTCCAGCGGATTATGGGCGCTGACGGACTCATCGCCGATGGCACCGGCGAGTGATTTGTCGAACGTTGCCCGAAACTCACCGTGGTCGTCGGCAGGGACGCCGAGCAGATCGGCGATAACCAACAACGCGAACGGGTTGGCGTAATCGTGAAGGAACTCGCACTCGCCGCGATCGATGAACGTGTCAAGCTGCTGATCGGCCAGCTGCCACATGAAATCTTCGTTCTCGCGCAACCTCTTTGGCGTCAGGAGCTTGCTAAGAAGTCCGCGGGTGCGGGTGTGCTCGGGTGGGTCTTGGGTCGCGATGTGTTCTGCCATGGGCAGTTGATCACGGTGTTGCTCGATTAGCTCGGTGACATCATCACCGCCCACGCCAAAGGGCAGACCAGAAAGGGGTCCGGCGAACGAGACACAGGACGAGAAGGCAGGGTTCTTGTAGACCTCGAGCGCCTCCTCGTAGCCAGTGACAGCGAGGACCCCGAACGGCGTTGCGGTCGCGACGGGGCACTTCGACCGTAAGTAGTCAAAGTATGGATATGGATCGGGCACAAGGGATTCGTCGGTCAAGAAGTCCACAGTTTCGAAGTCGGTCACGAATCACTCCTCGCGTAATGGTAGGGCCTCATCCTTACTCCTCACCAAACCGAGCGACCAGATGCGAATTAATCCCGTCTGAGTCAAGTTGCCGCGCAACGAGATAGCCCGCGCCCATCCATCCCCGACGAGTCCACTTCCCGAAAGACACCCTGGTACCGGGGGCACCGGACGCCGCGGGCATCATTTTCACCTTCTCAAGTGCCTCTTTGAGACCTCGTGGACTCAAGGGGTGAGCTAGGGTGATTGCGCGCACCAAAGTCGAGGCAACATCATGATTCACGACCGGAACGCAATACTGCGGGCGCCGCCCATACAGAGCCTCATATTTATCGAGGAATCGCTGGCCTACCGGGTTTTGTTCGTCGTATTGATCAACCCCGGTCCAGTTCATAAAGGCGTTCCACATCACCGGATTCATCCACGCATTTTGAAAAGCAGTGCTGGTGAAGCGTGGTGGATCCCACTTGAGCGCCTCAAGCGCTGCGTTGATAAAGACAATCCCGAAACCGAATCCGCAGTGTACAAGTGCGCTGGGTTTGGCCTCGCACATCGCGTCCACGGCTTTGGTGACATCCTGGGCAGTCTGCGCCAATGACACTTCGGCGACGATACGTATTCCCCTGCGCCGACATTCGTCTTCAAAGTTTTTGCAGTAGTGGTGGCCGGACTCGGACTGCTCCACAAAGACTCCGACCTCCCGGTGCCCGCCCTTCTCGAGAAGGTCGGCCCAGAAGATGGGCTCATCGGTGAGGGAGCCCTGCGGAAACGAAAAAGTCCACTCTCCCAACCAGTCGTCGCTACCGGTGACACTTAGTGCAGGAACCCGGAAACGCTCTTCGATAGCCTCCCGGGTTGGTACGCAGTTGTCGCTGATATGCGGGCCGAACACCGCAAGGCATCCCTCGTCGACTAACTCCCCGTAGGCATCGATCACAGCCTTCACTGAGCCTTTGGGAAGGCCCTCGACCTCGCGGTAGATAATCTCGAGCGGGCGGTCGATGACACCCTGTTCGCGCGCATCGTTGAACACCAAGTCGAACGGGTCGGTGAGGTCTTTTCGCATATCCTCCGGATATACATCCGGAAGGATGAAATCCATGATGTAGCCGATCTTTATGGGTTGAGCGGTGCTTTCGTAGGACATTTCAACTCCAGTGTTGTGACGACATAAGTGCGGGTTTGGTGACTTACAGAGCGTCGCGCGAGGTCATCACCTCGCTGACAATGTCGGGCCTCGGCGGGAAGACTTGTTGAATCACGGTTCGACTACCAGACCCGAAAGATCGTCGTTCGAACGCCAGTCCGCTAAGAGCTTCTCCCACGCGTAGTACCCCAGGCCGTATGTCTCGCCGGTATAGGTCCGCGGCCGCAGCTCGCCCTGTTCGTCGGCGACTTCCTGTCCGTCGTTGTTGAAATACCCTGGCGTGCATTCCCGGAAGAACGCGGAGGTGTCGACCGCGACTTCGCGGACGTGGTTGACGTACGCATCTTGCGCTTCCAGGCTGGGCTCCACCGTCCGAGCTCCGCGGCTGAGTGCTTGGCTGACGATCCATGCGATATGGCGGCCCTGGTAGTTGAAGGTCTCAGTGGTTGAGGCATTGAATCCACCTTGGAAGAAGCCCACAAAGAATTGATTGGGAAATCCGTGGGTCATCACACCGTGAAGCGTCCGGAACTCGTGGGCCCAATGGTCATAAAGGGATTGACCACCCCGGCCCGATATTTTGTTGATTCCCCAACGTCGTTGGAGGTCGCTGGTCACTTCGAACCCGCTGGCGAATATCAGGCAGTCAACGTCGTATTCGGCGGTTTCGTGTATGAAGCCGCGGGCCGTTATGCGCTCCACGCCTCGCGTGGGAGAAACGTCGAGGAGTCGCACATTCGGCCTGTTGAACGTGGGATAGAACTCGTCACTCGACGCGGGCCGCTTGCACATGTGCCGATACCAGGGTTTGAGGATCGCCGCCGTCTCGTTGTCCTCCACCACAGCCTCGACGCGTGCTCGCAAGCGCTCCATGACCCGGAAATCCATTTCCTCGCGCTTTGCCAGGAACTCATCAGGCGATTGAGGCCAGCCCGCTTCGTTGAATTCGGCTGTCAGGTTCCTGTTGATCTCTGTCCAGATGTCGCAGATGCGGTCCTGTTCGCCCGGCGCCAAGCCGTCGATCGCGGCATGGTGGAAGTTGATCTGTCGTTCGCGCTGCCAACCCGGACTTAGTGTGGCAACCCATGACTGGTCCGTCGGGGGATTATGCCGTTCGTCCACGGTCGACGGTGTGCGCTGAAGCACGTACAACTGCTTGGCGTACCTGGCCAGGTACGGAATTACTTGAATGGCGGAAACGCCGGTACCGACGACGGCCACACGCTTGTCGTTCAGCCTGTCGAGGACCGGTTCGCGCTGATTCCCGCCGGTATATTCGTAATCCCAACGGGCCGTATGGAAAATCTTGCCCTGGAAGTCCTCGAGTCCCGGCACATGGGGCACCTTCGGTGTGTTGATCGGGCCCATCGCCATGATGACGAATCGAGCTCGCAGATCGTCACCGCGATCCGTGCTGATACGCCAGCGTTTGATCGATTCGTCCCATCGCAACGCGTTGACGCAGGTGTGAAACAACGCGCCTTCATACAGCCCGAATTTGCTTGCTACATCCTGGCAATACTCGCGGATCTGGAGGCCGTCGGCGAACTTTTTGGAGGGGAAGAACTGCATCTCCTCGAGCAGCGGAAGATAACAAAAGGCGTCGTTGTCACATGACAGGCCAGGGTATCTGTTCCAATACCAGACTCCCCCGAAATCACCTGCCTGCTCGATGATTCGGAAGTCGGTGACACCGGCCGTACGCAAGTGATAACCGGCAAGAACTCCGGCCCAACCACCACCAAGTACCACGACATCCACGTCATCGCTGACCGCCCGGCGCGACACCTTAGGCATGTGCGGGTCGCTGAAGTCAAGTGCCGCAGCATCTTCGAATGCGGGTGCGTACTGCTCCTGACCGTCGAGGCGGAGTCGGCGATCGCGCTCCTCGCGGTACTTAGTTTTCAGGGACGGGATGTCTACCTCATGTGCGGCAGGCACGTCGGTGGGATTGCAATTCATCGGCTCAGCCCTTCGGTGGTGTGCGGCACGAACCGCAGCGGAAGCCTTTCCATTGCAAGCAAAGCCGCGTTCGGTAGGTACCGGATGTCTTGCATCGGTATCGCCAGGCTGATGTTCTTCATCCGTCTCGCTGTTTGCCTCGCCGCGACCAGCAGTTGCATGCGAGCCAGTGAGATCCCCAAACACAAATGCGCGCCGGCTCCGAATGTCAAGCTCTTTCGGATGTTGATGCGACTCGCCTCAAACTGGCGCGGACACTCGAAGACCGCTTCGTCGTCGTTTGCCGAGGCGAACAGGACGAGTAGATGTGCTCCTTCTGGAAGAGGCGTGTCGCCCAGGGTCACCGGCTTGGTTGTCACACGCGACAGTGCGCGTACAGGTGTTTCGAGCCGAAGCAGTTCCTCGATGAAACCCCCCATCTGTGAATCGTCGTCGGCAGCGCTGTAGAACTGCTGAGCGATCGCGGTCTCCGTCGCAACTTTGAAGAGGATGTTGGTGAACGCCGTCGACATCGAGTCATGGGTATTGATAAGCAGCATCCGCGCGGTTGCCACCAATTCTTCGAACGTCAGCGGCTCTTCGTCTGGTGTGTCGGCTCTGATGATGTCTGAGAGCATGTCGTCTTCTGGTGTCTCCATTCGCTTTCGTACGACCGCAATCAGATAGTTCTGCATCTCACAGAGCTCGTGAGCCGCGCGGATCATGTCCTCACGTGTGTTGGTGAGACTGAATTGCGACAGATAGGCGCTCCCCCAGCGCTTGATCGTG
>NZ_LZKU01000075.1 GCF_001672975.1 Mycobacterium sp. 1465703.0 | reverse complement strand
CGGCCACGGGCCCGGGCTGGTTGTGGTCGGGCACCGACGGCAACGGCGCGTTGGGTTGCGCCACGATCGACGCCGACGGCCAAGACCACGACATCGTTACGCAGCCGTACGGCGTCCAGCCGTTCCAAGTCTTCCCGATCACGCTCGACGTCAAGTGCGTCGGCGCCGTGTCGGCGTCGAGCTCGGCGCCGGCGGTCGTGCTGGCCGCGCAGTTCTACGACGAAGCCCAGAACCCAACTAGCGCATACGAAATCGCCGTGCTGGCCGGGCCCGCCGGCTTAGTGCCGTGGGGCAAGCTCGCCGGCAACATCATGACGCCGGCCGACTCGACGAAGGTGGCGTTGCGTGCGCATGTTGACCACACGATGACCGGCGGCCAGGTCCGTATCGACAACGCGAGCATGGCGCTGTGAGCGGCAACCAGTTCGGCGGGCCCAGCTACACGCAGCCGGAGACCCGCGAACTGTCGTCGATCACCGAATCGCCGAACCCCGACGCCAGCGACTTCGCCAGCGCCGAGAAGGTGGCCGTGCTGTTGCAGCGCCACGACTACCAAATTAAGGCGTTGGCGCAGGGGCAACAGCAGCTTCAACAAGGCGTCAACGACGCGACAGATAACCCGATCAAGCAGATACAGCAGTTCATCGCAGACGTTGTTGTGTTGCTCGGCGGCGGCGAAATCACCCAAGGCGTCCTAGATTTCGGCGACCTGCAATACATCTTGCCGACGCTGGGCGCGCTGTTCGGGCTCGGCGACGCGCCGTTTCCGGTCGACCTGTTCCAAGCGGCCGAGAAGTTCTTTTTCGGCTACGTGGTGCCGAACCAGCAGTTCACCGATGAAATCAACACCATCATCGGCAATTGGGCGGCCACGATCGGCATCGACCCGGAATTCGTCGCAGACCTCAAGACGCTAATCACCGGCATCGGCGACCTGTTCGGCACGGTCGGCAACGTATTGCCAAGCGTGGCAGCGTTTTTCGGCGAGCTCGGCATCGACGCGAACGACCTAGGCCCGCTGGGGCAGTTGCTCGCGCCCATCATCAAGTTCTTTTCCGGCATCGACCTGAAAGACATCGGCAACCTTCTCAAATTCGTGTCGGACGCGCTCGATCCGGTAATCAAAGACCTGACGGCCGTTGTCAATTTCCTCAATGCCCTTCTGACGGTTTTCAACTTCGAAGCGAGCGGCAGCGGCGGCGTGCTCAACTCGCCGGTACCCGAACTGACGGTGCCGTTCGAAAACCTGATGGAATTCCTAGGCGACATCAACCTCGGGTCGGGCGACTTCGACCCGATCGAAGCCGCGTACGACTTCATCGACAGGGTGCTCGCGCCGACCGGTCTGTTGCCCACCGCGCAACAGATCGCGGCCGCGATCAGCGGACTAACCGGGCAGAACATCAACCTCGACGACGTGTCGACGTTCTTCACGAACTTGCGGGCGTTCCTGACCGGAATCGACTTCAACGTCGCCGATTTCGACCCGCTCGCGGCCGCCGAGCAGTTCATCAACAACGTGCTCAACCCGACCGGGCTGCTCGCGTCAGCGACCGCGATAGCTCAGGCGATAACCGGGCTCACCGGTGACGGCATCACGCTCAACGACGTTCAAGCGTTCTTCGGAAACCTGAAAGCGTTTTTCGGCGGCATCGACCTGAACGCCGGCGACTTCGACCCGCTCGCGGCCGCCGAGCAGTTCATCACGACCGTGCTCGACAGAACCGGCCTGTTGACGACCGTCGAAAGCATCGGCCAAGACATCACCGGCATCGAAAACGCCACCGGCGAAGACATTTCGAAGTTCTTCGCCAACCTCAAAACGTTCATGGCCGGCGTCGACCTGAACGCCGCCGACTTCGACCCGATCGCGGCCGCCGAGACGCTCATCAACGACGTGCTGAACCCGACCGGGCTGCTCATGTCGATCACGAGCCCGATTTCGT
>NZ_LZKU01000074.1 GCF_001672975.1 Mycobacterium sp. 1465703.0 | reverse complement strand
CCGGCATCGGCGGAACGGTCGAATACCGCACCGACGTGTTCGACGCGGCCGGCATCGAGGCGCTGATCGCTCGGTTGCAGCGGGTGCTGCTCGCCATGACCGCCGATCCCGCGCGTGCGTTGTCGTCGATCGATCTGCTCGACGACACCGAACACGCCCGATTGGATGAATTCGGCAACCGCGCCGCGCTGAGCGGATCGGCAACCGAAACCGATTCCATTCCAGCGCTGTTCGCCGCGCAGGCGGCCCGCACCCCGGACACCGTGGCGCTGGTCTGCGACGGCCGCACACTTACCTATCGCGAATTGGACGAGGCGTCCAACCGGTTGGCACACCTGCTGACCGACACTGGTGCGGGTCCGGGACGGACTGTGGCACTGCTGTTTTCGCGGTCGGCCGAGGCGATCGTGTCAATTCTGGCCGTACTCAAGTCTGGGGCGGCGTATCTGCCGATCGATCCGGCGTTGCCTGAGTCCCGGATCGGATTCGTGCTCACCGACGCGGCACCGATCGCCGCGATCACCACCGCGGACCTGACCGATCGATTCGACGGCCACGACGTCTCGGTCATCGATGTCAACGACCCCGCTATCGACACCCGTCCTGCCACCGCCCTGCCGCCGCCGGAGCCGGAGAACCTTGCCTACCTGATCTACACCTCGGGCA
Organism: Mycobacterium sp. 1465703.0; assembly: GCF_001672975.1. Lineage (GTDB taxonomy): Bacteria > Actinomycetota > Actinomycetes > Mycobacteriales > Mycobacteriaceae > Mycobacterium. The sequence continues at coordinate 12,139 of NZ_LZKU01000074.1, read as the reverse complement.
CCACCGGTGTCCCGAAAGGCGTTGCTGTCACACATCGCAACGTCACCCAGCTGCTGGCGTCCGGAGCCTCGGGCCTGCCACGCGAAGGTGTGTGGTCGCAATGGCATTCACTGGCCTTCGACGTCTCGGTATGGGAGATCTTCGGCGCCCTGCTGCACGGCGGCCGACTGGTCGTGGTGCCCGAATCGGTAGCGCGCTCACCCGAAGACCTGCACGCCCTGCTGGTGGCCGAACAGGTCAGCGTGCTCAGTCAGACCCCGTCCGCAGCCGGTGCGCTGTCACCCGCCGGGCTGGAGTCGGTCACGTTGGTGGTGGCCGGGGAGGCCTGCCCATCCGAACTCGTGGACCGGTGGGCGCCGGACCGGGCGATGATCAACGCCTACGGCCCAACCGAAGCCACGGTCTACGCGGCCATCAGCGCACCGCTGGAGGCCGGATCGCCGGGCGTGGTGCCGATCGGCTCCCCGGTGCCGGGGGCGGCGTCGTTCGTGCTCGACGAATGGCTGCGGCCGGTACCCCCCGGGGTGGTCGGCGAGCTGTATGTGGGGGGCGCCGGGGTCGCCTGCGGCTACTGGCAGCGATCCGGTTTGACCGCACAGCGTTTCGTGGCCTGCCCATACGGCGAGCCGGGATCGCGCATGTACCGCACCGGCGACCTGGTGCGGTGGCGCGCCGACGGGCAACTCGACTACCTGGGCCGTGCCGACGAGCAGGTCAAGATCCGCGGCTACCGCATCGAACTCGGCGAAGTGCGGGCGGCACTGGCCTGGGTGGCCGGCGTCGACCAGGCGGTCGTCGTGGCCCGCGAGGACCGCCCCGGTGACAAGCGGCTGGTCGGCTATGTCACCGGCACCGCCGACCCGGCCGCGGTGCGTGCCGCGCTGGCCGAGCGGCTGCCCGCCTACATGATCCCGACGGCCGTGGTGGTGATGCAGGCCCTGCCGCTCACCCCCAACGGCAAACTCGACACCCGCGCCCTGCCCGCCCCGGAATATCAGGACGCCGACCGGTATCGCGCCCCCGACAACGCAATTGAAGAGATCCTGGCCGGAATCTACGCCCAGGTGCTCGGCCTCGAGCGCATCGGCGTCGACGACTCCTTCTTCGACCTGGGTGGCGACAGCATCTCGTCGATGCAGGTGGTGACGCGGGCGCGGGCCGCCGGCCTGGTGTGCAGGACACGCGACATCTTCGTCGAACAGACCGTGGCCCGGCTGGCCCGGGTGGCCGAAGTGGTCGACGCCGAAGCCGCGGTCGCCGATGAGGGCCTCGGGCCGGTGGTCGCCACCCCGATCATCCATTGGCTGCAAGACGTGGAAAACACCGGCGGCCGAGTCGATCAGTTCAACCAGACCATGCTGGTGCAGGCCCCCGCCGCGGTCACCGAGGCCGATGTGGTCACGGTGTTGCGGGCGCTGCTGGATCGCCATGCCATGCTGCGGTTGCGAGTCGACAACGACCCCGCCACCGGCTGGTCGCTCACGGTGCCCGAGCCGGGCTCGGTGGACGCCCGCTCCTGCCTGCACGCCGTGGATGAACTGTCCGACGCGGCGGTCATCGAAGCGCGGACCCGGTTGAACCCGTCCGCCGGCGTGATGCTCAGCGCGGTGTGGGCGAGCGGCAGCCGTCAACTCGTCGTGATCGTGCACCACCTGGCCGTCGACGGCGTCTCATGGCGAATCCTGTTGCAGGACTTGAATATCGCCTGGGTGCAGCACCACAGTGGGCAGCCGGTGGTGTTGCCCACGGCGGGCACCTCCTTCGCCCGATGGTCGTCGCAGCTGGCCGAGTATGCGCAGCATCCGGAGCTGGCGGGCCAGGCCGACATCTGGAAACGGGTGGCGGACGCCCCCGCGATGTTGCCGGCGGTGCGCCCGGAGCTGGACACCTTCGTGACGGCCGGGCACCTCTCCACTGAGCTGGACGCCGAGACCACCGGCATGCTGCTCGGTGATGTGCCGGCCGCGTTCCATGCTGGGGTGCAAGACATTCTGCTGATCGCGTTCGGACTGGCGTGCGCGGAGTTCGCCGGCAGCCGCGGCGCGCCGATCGGCATCGACGTCGAAGGCCACGGGCGCCACGAGGAACTGGGCCGCGACATCGACCTGTCCCACACGGTGGGCTGGTTCACCACCAAATACCCGGTGGCCCTTGTGATGCAGGGCGTCTCCTGGCAGCAAGTGATTGCCGGCGGCGCGGCGCTGGGCGCGGTAATCAAAGACGCCAAGGAGCAGCTGCGGGCGCTCCCGGACCCGCTGAGCTACGGGCTGCTGCGCTATCTGAACACCGAGGTCGACCTGGACGCGCCGGACCCGACGATCGGCTTCAACTATCTGGGACGCCAAGGTGGTGCGGTCGAGCTCACCGACGACATGTGGCGGCCCGAGCAGGACGGCTGGTCGGTGACCCGCGCGGCCACCGCGATACCCATGCCGTTGATGCACACCCTCGAACTGAACGCGGTCACCGTCGACTCGCAGGACGGCCCACAGCTGCACGCCAACTGGACCTGGGCGCCGTCGGCGCTGAACGACGAACAGGTCACCCGGCTGAGCCGGCTGTGGTTCGAGGCCCTGACCGGCATCTGCGCCCACGTGCGTTCCGGTGGCGGCGGCTTGACCCCGTCGGACATCGCACCCGCCCGGCTCAGCCAACAGCAGCTCGATCACCTTGCGCGACAACACCACATCGCCGACGTGCTGGCGCTGACCCCGGTCCAGCAGGGGCTGCTGTTCCATGCCAACACCGCGCAGGCCGACGACGACCTCTATGCGGGACAGCTGAACATCAGCATCAGCGGCCCACTCGACCCCGACCGGCTGCGCGACGCGGTGCAGACGATGATCGGGCGGCATCCCAACCTGGTGGCCCGCTTCTGCGACCAGTACGACGAGCCGGTCCAGATCATCCCGGCCAACCCCGCGGCCTCTTGGCAGTACGTCGAACTCGACGGCGACCTCGATGTCGACGAGCAGGTAGACCGACTGTGCGCCGCCGAGCGGGCTGCGGTCTGCCGCGACCTGGCCGAGTCGCCCGCCTTCCGAGTGGCGTTGATACGCACCGCAATTGACCGCCACCGGCTGGTGCTTACCAACCACCACATCGTGCTCGACGGGTGGTCGATGCCGATCCTGCTCGGGGAGATCTTCGCCGGTTACTACGGCCAGCGGCTACCGGCGACGGTGCCCTACCGCAGCTTCGTCAGCTGGCTGGCCGAACGGGACCTCGACGCCGCCCGCACTGCCTGGGCCGAGGTGTTCGCCGGCTTCGACGCCCCGACCCTGGTCGGCCCCCAAGGTCGCACCGAGCTCGGGCCGCAAAGCGTCGAGTCGTTCGCGCTGCCCGCCGAACTGAGCCAGGCCATCACCGATTTGGCCCGCTCCTGCCACACCACCGTCAACACGGTGCTGCAGGCCGCCTTTGCGCAACTGCTGTGCGGCCTGACCGGCCAAGGCGACGTCGTTTTCGGCACCACCGTGTCCGGACGTCCCGCCGAAATCGCTGGCGCGGACACCATGGTGGGCCTACTGATCAACACGGTGCCGGTGCGGGCGAACATCACCGCGACCACCACCACCGTCGAGCTGCTCGATCAACTGCAGGGCGCCTACAACCAGACGCTGGACCATCAGCACTTGGCGCTCAACGAGATTCATCGCATCACCGGCCAGGAGCAGCTGTTCGACACACTGTTCGCCTACGAGAACTATCCGATCGACGCCAGCGCGCTGTCAGCCGACCATGAGCTGGCCGTCACCGACATCGCCAGCCGGGAATCCACTCACTATCCGTTGACGGTGCAGGCGCAGCCGGGGCAAGAACTGCGCCTGCAGGTCGAATACGACACGGACGTCTTCGATTCGGCGCAAATCACCACGCTGATCGACCGGCTGCAGCGGGTGCTGGTGGTCATGACGACCGACCCGGCGCGGCGGCTGTCGTCCGTCGACATGCTCGACGCCGCCGAACACGACCGACTGGACGTCTGGGGCGACCGGGCCGTACTCACCCAGCCGGCGTCGAAGTCGATGTCGATTCCGGCGTTGTTCGCCGCGCAGGCGGCGCGCAGCCCGCGGGCGGCGGCCGTCACCTTCCAGGGCCGGTCGATGTCCTACCGGGAGCTGGACGAGAAGTCGAACCGGTTGGCGCACTTGCTAATTGACCGCGGGGTGGGCCCGGGTGAGTCGGTGGCGCTGTTGTTCGGACGTTCGGCCGACGCGATCGTGGCGATCCTGGCGGTACTGAAGACCGGCGCGGCCTACCTGCCGATCGACCCGGCGCTACCGGCGGCCCGCATCGCGTTCATGCTCGCCGACACCGCGCCGATGGCCGCAATCACGGTCGCCGCACTGCGGGACAAGCTGGATGCGCACCGGCTGATCGTCATCGACATCAACGACCGCGCCGTGGGCCGCCGGCCCAGCACCGCCCTGCCCTCGCCGGCGCCCGAACACGTCGCGCACATCATCTACACCTCGGGCACCACCGGTGTGCCCAAGGGCGTGGCGGTCAGCCACCGCAACGTGACCCGGCTGTTCGATGCGCAGTCGGTTGGCGTGGAGTTGTCCGCCGACCAGGTGTGGACACAGTTCCACTCGTATGCCTTCGACTTCTCCGTCTGGGAGATCTGGGGTGCGCTGCTGCACGGCGGGCGGCTGGTCGTGGTGCCCGATTCGGTGGCCCGCTCACCCATGGAATTCCACGCCCTGCTGGTCGCCGAGCAGGTCACCGTGTTGAGCCAGACTCCCTCGGCGGTGCGCATGCTCTCGCCGCAGGGCCTGGACTCCGCGGCGCTGGTGATCGGCGCCGAACCGGTCCCGCCGGAGTTGGTGGACCGCTGGGCGCCCGGACGGGTGATGGTGAATGTCTACGGCCCGACCGAAGCCACGATTTTCTCGACGACGAGCACGCCGTTGAGCGCGGGATCGGGCGCACCGCCGATCGGCTCGCCGGTGCCCGGAGCGGCATTGTTCGTCCTGGACGGGTGGCTGCGCCCGGTGGCGGCCGGAGTAGTCGGCGAGCTGTATGTCGCCGGTCGCGGGGTGGGATACGGGTACGTGCGTCGCGCCGGGCTGACCGCGACACGGTTTGTCGCCTGCCCGTTCGGCGAGCCCGGATCGCGTATGTATCGCACCGGGGACCTGGTGTGCTGGGGTCCGGACGGGCAGCTGCAATACCTCGGTCGCGCCGACGAGCAGGTCAAAATCCGCGGCTACCGCATCGAGGTCGGCGAAGTGCGCTCGGCTCTGGCCGCCCTCGACGGTGTCGACCAGGCGGTCGTCATCGCGCGGGAGGACCGTCCCGGCGACAAGCGGCTGGTCGGCTACATCACCGGTGCCGCCGATCCCGCCGAGGCCCGCGCCCAGCTGACCGAGCGGCTGCCGGGCTACATGGTCCCGGTGGCGGTGGTGGTGCTCGACGCGCTGCCGATGACGCTGAACGGCAAGCTCGACATCCGCGCCCTGCCGGCCCCCGAATACTCCGCGTCCGGGTATCGCTCGCCGACCACCCCCACCGAGGAGATCCTGGCCGGCATCTACGCCCACGTGCTCGGCGTCGAACGCGTCGGCGTCGACGACTCGTTCTTCGACCTCGGCGGCGACAGCACCTCGGCGATGCGGGTGATCGCGGCCGTAAACAGCGCCCTAGACGTCGGTGTCGCGGTGCGCGTCATCTTCGAGTCACCTACCGTCGCCCAGCTGGCGCCGCGCGTCGGTGAGGACACCGGAAGGCTGGACCCGCTGGTGGCGGGCGAGCGTCCGGCGGTGGTGCCGTTGTCGTTCGCCCAAAGCCGGCTGTGGTTCCTGGACCAGCTGCAAGGGCCGTCCCCGGTCTACAACATGGCGGCGGCGCTGCGGATGCACGGACGCCTCGACGTCGGGGCGCTGGGTGCGGCGCTGGCCGACGTGGTGGGCCGCCACGAAAGCCTGCGGACGGTGTTCGCCGCGCCCGAGGGAACGCCCCAGCAGGTGGTGCTCCCGTTCCGGCCGGCCGATCTCAGCTGGCGGACGGTGAACGCCCGCGGCTGGTCGGCGAGCCGACTGCGCGAGGCCATCGACGCCGCGGCCCGCGAAACCTTCGACCTGGCCACCCAGATCCCGTTGCGCGCGTCGCTGTTCCGCATCGCCGACTACGAACACGTGCTGGTGGCCGTGGTGCACCACATCGCCGCGGACGGCTGGTCGTTGCGGCCGCTGGTGCGCGACCTGGGCATGGCGTACGCCAGCCGGTGCGCCGGGCAGGCTCCCGACTGGGAGCCGTTGGCGGTGCAATACGTCGACTACACGCTGTGGCAGCGCGCCCAGTTCGGTGAGCTCGCCGACAGCAGCAGCCGCATCGCCGCGCAGCTCGCCTACTGGCAGGACGCGCTGGCCGGCATGCCGGAAAGGCTGCAGCTGCCCACCGACCGGCCCTACCCGCAGATCGCCGATCAGCGCGGGGCGGCCGTCGGGGTGGACTGGCCTGCCGACCTGCAGCAGCAAGTCGCTGAGCTGGCCCGCGAGTACAACTCCACCAGCTTCATGGTGGTGCAGGCCGCCCTTGCCGTGCTGCTGTCGAAGATCAGCGCCAGCACCGATGTTGCGGTCGGGTTCCCGATCGCCGGCCGGCGCGACCCGGCGCTTGACGATCTGGTCGGGTTCTTCGTCAACACCCTGGTGCTGCGGGTAGACCTGGCCGGCGACCCGAGCTTCACCGAGCTGTTGGCGCGGGTGCGCACCCGCAGCCTGGAGGCGTTCGAGCATCAGGACGTGCCGTTCGAGGTGCTGGTGGAGCGGGTCAACCCGACCCGCAGTCTGACGCATCACCCGCTGGTGCAGGTGATGCTGGCCTGGCAGAACTTCGCCGGGCAGGACAGCGACCCCGGTGTCGGGCTGACCCTGGGCGACGTGCAGGTCACGTCGATACCGCTGGACACCCAGGTTGCCCGCATGGATCTGGTCTTCTCACTGGCCGAACGCTGGGGCGAGGACAGCGAGCCCGCCGGCATCGGCGGGCGAGTGGAGTTCCGCACCGACGTGTTCGACGCCGAGACGATCCGGGCGCTGATTGGGCGTCTGCAACGAGTCCTCGAGGCGATGACGGCCGATCCCACCCGCGCGTTGTCGACGGTGGATCTGCTCGACCGCCGTGAGCACGCCCGCCTGGACGCCCTCGGTAACCGCGCGGCGCTGACCGCCCCGGTGACCGCCGACGCGTCGGTTCCGGCGTTGTTCGCTGAGCAAGTGGCCCGCACCCCGGATGCGGTGGCATTGCGCTGCGACGGCCGCTCGTGGACCTACCGCGAACTCGACGAGGCCGCCAACCGGCTGGCCCACCGGCTAACCGGCATCGGGGTGAGCCGCGGCGAGCGGGTGGCGTTGCTGTTCGGACGGTCGGCCGAGGCGATCGTGGCGATCCTGGGCGTGCTCAAGGCCGGTGCGGCCTACCTGCCGATCGACCCGGGGTTGCCGGCGGAGCGGATCGGGTTCATGCTCGCCGATGCCGGCCCGATCGTCGCGATCAGCACCGCCGAGCTGGCCGCGCGGCTGTATGGCCATCACGTCGTCGTCCTGGACGTCAACGATGCCGCCGTCGCGGCCCAGCCGTCGACGGCATTGCCGGCGCCGAGTCCCGACGACATCGCCTACCTGATCTACACCTCCGGCACCACCGGTGTCCCGAAAGGTGTTGCCGTCACCCATCGCAACGTCGCCGGGCTGCTGGCGTCCGGTGAGTCCGGCCTGCCCCGCGACGGCGTGTGGTCGCAATGGCATTCACTGGCCTTCGACGTCTCGGTCTGGGAGATCTTCGGCGCGCTGCTGCAGGGCGGGCGCCTGGTGGTGATCCCCGACTCGGTGGTCCGGTCGCCCTCGGACTTCCACGCGTTGCTGGTCGCCGAGCAGGTGAGCGTGATCAGCCAGACCCCGTCCGCGGCGGACGTGCTGTCGCCGGAGGGGCTTGAGCAGGCGGCGTTGGTGGTGGCCGGTGAGGCCTGCCCGACCGAGCTGGTGGACCGGTGGGCGCCCGGACGCGTGATGATCAATGCCTACGGCCCGACCGAGACGACGGTGTACGCGGCGATCTCCGCACCCTTGCGGGCGGGATCACCGGTGGTGCCGATCGGCTCACCGGTGCCCGGTGCCGGCGTGTTCGTCCTGGACGAATCGCTGCGACCGGTGCCGCCCGGCGTGGTCGGCGAGCTGTATGTGGCCGGCGGCGGGGTCGGGGTCGGGTATTGGCGCCGGGCCGAATTGACCGCGTCGCGGTTCGTGGCCTGCCCGTTCGGGGCGCCGGGATCACGCATGTATCGCACCGGTGACCTGGTGCGCTGGGGCGCCGACGGGCAACTGGAGTACCTGGGCCGTGCCGACGAGCAGGTCAAGATCCGCGGCTACCGCATCGAACTCGGCGAGATCCGCTCGGCGCTGTCCGCGCTGGACGGCGTCGACCAGGGTGTGGTCATCGCCCGCGAGGACCGGCCCGGTGACAAGCGCCTGGTCGGCTACATCACCGGGGGAGCGGACCCGGTCGAGATCCGTGCCCGGCTGGCCGATCGGCTGCCGGCCTACATGGTGCCGACGGCCGTCGTGGCGCTCGAGGCGCTGCCGCTGACACCCAACGGCAAGCTGGACGCGCGCGCGCTGCCGGCACCCGAATACCGCGACGTCGACCGTTATCGCGCACCCGGCACCCCCGTCGAGGAGACGCTGGCCGGCATCTACGCCCAAGTCCTGGGCGTCGACCGGGTCGGCATCGACGACTCCTTCTTCGACCTGGGCGGCGACAGCATCTCCTCGATGCAGGTGGTGACCCGGGCGCGGGCCGCCGGCCTGGTGTTGCGGACGCGCGACATCTTCACCGAGCAGACCGTCGCCCGGCTGGCCCGGGTAGCCGGTGTGGCCGACGGTGAATACGGCGTGGCCGACGAGGGCGTCGGCGACGTCGCCGCCACACCGATCATCGAATGGCTGCGCAGCGTGGACGGCCCGGTTGACCAGTTCAACCAGACCATGGTGCTGCAGGCCCCGGCCGGTGTCACCGAGGCCGACGTGGTGACCGTGCTGCAGGCCCTGCTGGACCGGCACGCCATGCTGCGCCTGCGGGTCGACGACCGTTCGGCAGAGGGCGGCCGCGAGTGGTCGCTGCAGGTCCCCGAGCCAGGGTCGGTGGATGCGGCCCAGCAGCTGCACTCGGTCGACGAGCTGTCCGACGCCGCGGTCGTCGAGGCGCGGTCGCGGTTGAATCCGGCCGCCGGGGTGATGCTCAGCGGGCTGTGGGTGGCCTCCACCGGCCAGCTGGTGCTGATCATCCACCACCTGGTGATCGACGGTGTGTCCTGGCGGGTGCTGCTGGAGGACCTCAATATCGCCTGGGGCCAGCATCACCACGGCCAACCGATCGCCGTGCCCACGGGCGGAACGTCGTTCGCCCGGTGGGCGTCGCTACTGACCGAGCACGCGTCGTCGCCTTCGGTGCTCGAGCAGGCCGATACCTGGCGGCGGGTCGCGGCGACGCCGCCCGCCCTGCCCGCGGTACGGCCCGACGCCGACACCTACCAGACCGCCGAGAACATGTCGGTGACGCTGGACGCCAAGACCACCCGCACCCTGCTGGGTGAGGCACCGGCCGCATTCCACGCCGGCGTCAACGACATCTTGCTGATCGGGTTCGCGCTGGCCTGGGCGGAGTTCCTGGATAACGCCGGCTCGCCGATCGGTATCGACGTCGAGGGCCACGGCCGCTACGAAGAACTGGCCGCGGGGGTGGATCTGTCGCGCACGGTGGGCTGGTTCACCACCAAATATCCGGTGGCACTGAACGTCGGCGGGCTGTCCTGGGAGCAGGTCACGACCGGCGCGCCGCCCCTAGGCGAGCTGATCAAGGACGCCAAAGAGCAACTGCGCGCGCTGCCCGATCCACTCAGCTACGGGCTGCTGCGCTACCTGAGCGCCGAGGTCGACCTGGACGGCTCCGACCCGACGATCGGCTTCAACTATCTGGGCCGGTTGGGCGGCGCGGTGGCCGAGCTCTCCGACGAGTTGTGGCGGATCAGCCCGGGCGGTTCGTCGGCCACCGCCACCAGCACCGCGGTACCGATGCCACTGATGCACACCGTGGACCTCAACGCCGGCACGATGGACACTGAGGACGGCCCGCAGCTACATGCCAACTGGACCTGGGCGGCCTCGGCGCTGGACCGCGAGCAGGTCGCCCGGCTGAGCCGATTGTGGTTCGAGGCGCTGGCCGGAATCTGCGCGCACGTGCGCCACGGCGGCGGCGGGTTGACGCCGTCGGACATCGTCCCGGCCCGGTTGAGCCAGCTGCAGATCGACCAGCTCGAGCGGCGAATGCGGATCGCCGACGTCCTGCCGCTGACCCCGCTGCAGGAGGGGCTGCTGTTCCACGCCAACACCACGCGGGGCGGCGAGGACCATCTGTACGTGGTGCAGCTGGACCTCGACCTGACCGGCCCGCTGGACGCCAACCGGCTGCGCGATGCGATGCACGCCGTGGTCGGCCGGCATCCGCACCTGGTGGCCCGATTCTGCGACCAGTTCGACGAGCCGGTCCAGATCATCCCGGCGAATCCCGCGATGGAGTGGCGGTATCTCGAGCTGAAGGCCAACGGCAGCCGGCCCGAAGAACAACTCCAGCGGCTGTGCGCGGCCGAGCGCGCCGCGGTCTACGACCTGGCCGACCGGCCGGCCGTTCGCGCGGCGCTGGTCCGCACCGGCGACGGCCGGCACCGGCTGGTGCTCACCATTCACCACATCGTGCTCGACGGCTGGTCGGTGCCGATCCTGCTGAACGAAACGTTCGCGTGCTACACCGGGCAGCGGCTGCCCGCGCCCGCGCCGTATCGCAGGTTCGTCACCTGGCTGGCCGACCGCGACCTGGATGCCGCACGCGCGGCGTGGAGTGAGCTGCTGGACGGCTTCGACGGCCCAACGTTGGTCGGGCCACCACAACAGCTGCAGCTCGGCAGCCGCGGTGTCCGATCGTTTGCCCTGTCCGCCGAGACCACCCGGGCGCTCAGCGAACTGGCCCGCTCCAGCCACACCACCGTCAGCACGGTGCTGCAGGCCGCATGGGCGCAGCTGCTGGCCTGGCTGACCGGACAGCACGACGTCGCGTTCGGCACCACCGTGTCGGGACGGCCCGCCGCGGTCGTCGGCGCCGAATCGATGGTGGGTCTGATGATCAACACCATTCCGGTGCGGGCCCGCATGACGGCCGAGACCACCACGACCGAGCTGCTCACCCAGCTGCAGCGCGGTCAGGCCGACACGCTCGACCACCAGCATCTGGCGCTCAGCGAGATCCACCGGATCAGCGGTCAGGAGAAGCTCTTCGACACCCTGTTCGCCTACGAGAACTATCCGCTGGACAGCTCGGCGATGGCGGTCGACCACGAACTGGCCATCGCCGACGTCAACATGTTCGAGCGCAACCACTATCCACTGACCATGCAGGCCGCCCTGTCCGGCGAGGAACTCGGGCTGCGCGTCGAGTACGACACCGGCGTTGTGGACACGGCAACCGTCGAGGCGCTCAGCGAACGATTGGAGCGGGTGCTGCGGGCGATGAGCGCCGACCCGGGCCGGCCGCTGTCGTCGATAGACCTGCTCGACGCGACGGAGCGCGCCCGCCTCGATGAGGTCGGCAACTGCGAGGTATTGGCCCGGCCACTGCGCGGCCTGCCGTCGATTCCCGCCCTGTTCGACGCGCAGGTCGCGGACCGCGCGGACGCGGTGGCGATCAGCTGGGGCGGCTCGTCGATGACCTACCGGGAGGTCGACGAGGCCGCCAACCGGCTGGCGCACCTGCTCATCGAGCAGGGCGCGGGACCGGGAGAGTCGGTGGCGCTGCTGTTCTCGCGCTCGGCGCGGGCGATCGTGGCGATCCTGGCGGTGCTCAAGACCGGCGCGGCCTACCTGCCGATCGACCCGGCGGCCCCACGCAGCCGGATCCGGTTCATGCTCGACGACGCCGCGCCCATCGCGGCCGTCACCACCGCCGGACTGCGGTCGCGGCTGAACGGATCCGACTTGACCGTCATCGATATCGAGGACGTCCGGATCGAGGACCAGCCCGGCACGCCGCTTCCGGCGCCCGCCGCCGACGGCATCGCCTACGTCATCTACACCTCGGGCACCAC
>NZ_LZKU01000073.1 GCF_001672975.1 Mycobacterium sp. 1465703.0 | reverse complement strand
GCACACCGCCGAGGGCTGGTCGACGTCGTTCACCGGGGCCCAAATCGGCGCTGACGCAATGGAAACCTGGTCGCGAGGGCTGGAGCGATTCAACACCGCGCGCGCCAAATACAAGCCGGCCCAGTTCTACGACGTCGACTACAAGGAATTGATCGCCGACCCGATGGGTATTGTCGCCGATATCTACCGGCACTTCGGGCTGACGCTGACCGAAGAGGCCAAAGCCGCGATGGAAAAGACCCACGCCGACAGCCAGTCCGGCGAGCGGGCGCCCAAGCACACCTATTCGCTGGCCGACTACGGACTCAGCATCGAGACGGTCAAGGAGCGCTTCGCGGGGCTGTAAGTCACAGGACCCACAGGGGTTTCCGCGCCCGGGCAGCACCTCTTTTGCCCGCCTCTGAGCGACAACGCCGTAGACGGTTCCGGCGCTGCCGTTTTGTCGCTCAAAGGTGGGCAAAACACCAAATGCTCTCGGGCTTGGGCGCAGGTGTGCGGACGGCCGGGCGCGGACGAATGCGGACGGCCGGGCGCGGACGGATGCGGGCGCGGGCGAACCGGACCGTCGCTCAGTCTTCGTCTGGACCGTTGTCCAGGTAGCCCTCGGCGACCGCATGTTCAATGCTGTCACCGAGTTTGGGGCATGACCGGGTGCGCGCGGTGTCGCCTCCGGACTCGCGCACTTCGGTGAAGTACGCGCAACGTTGCCACGCTTCGGTGTTCCATTGCACCGCGGTGTGTCCCGGCCCGAGCCGGCGAACGGTGACCCGCACGTGGCAGAACCGGCAGTCCACCGGCAGCAGACCCGAGTTGAGGTAGCGCTCGCGATCCGCGCGACTGGCTTCGGCAACCGCCGCGGCACGCTGCGGATCGTCGGCGAAATCTCTTGATTTCGACCAGGATCCACCTTTGCGGCCGGAGTCGGCCGGGTGCTCGTCGTGGTCATGGTGATCGCCGTGCAGCAACAACATCGACCGCGCAAGCTGATCGACGTCAGGTACCGCCGGCTGATCTTCGCCCATGATCCCTAGTGTTGCTTGGCCGGCACGTCGTCGCTGGCCGCCTCGTCCGCCTCGGAGTCCTTGGCCTTGAGGTTCTGCTCGACCTCGGTATTCCAGTACTCATTGGCCCGGGTGGTGTCCACCTCGATCTCGAAGCGCTCCACCATTTCCGGCTCGATGTCGGCCACGTCGACGTAGAACTGCTGGTACCAGCGACGTAGCTGGTAGACGGCACCGTCCTCTTCGACCAGCAGCGGATTGTCGATGCGGGTCTTGTGCTTCCAGATCTCGACGTCCTGCAGGAAGCCCTTGCTGACGCCCTCGGTGAACACCCTCGACAGCTTGTCGGTCATCTTTTCGTCCATGCCCTTGGGCTTTTCGACGATGACGCCCCACTGCAACACGAACGAATTCTGGGTCACCGGATAGTGGCAGTTGATCAGAATCGACTCGGCCTTATAGCCGCCATAGCTGTTGTGCAGCCAGTTGATCATGAACGACGGCCCGAAGTAGGACGCCTCCGAATCCAGGTGGGCCTCGCCGTACGACGTGCCGAGGTCGTTGACGTCGGGCCGGCCCACGTTGTGCAGGTACTGCGACGCGATGTGGCCCTCGAAGACGTTCTTGAAGTACGTCGGCAACCCGAAATGGATGTAGAAGAAGTGCGCCATGTCGGTGACGTTGTCGATGATGTCGCGGCAGTTGGACCCCTCGATGAGGATGCGGTTCCAGCGCCACTCGGTCCACTCGTCGCTGTGCGATTCCGGGATGTCCGGAATGCGCACGGCGGGGTCGGGCGGGTTGTTCTCGTGGTCGTGCCACACGAACAGCAGGCCGCCGCGCACGTCGGTCGTCCACGACCGGGTCCGCGCGGTCTTGGGTGTGCGCTTGGCATAGGGGACCAGCTTGCAGCGGCCGTCGCCGCCCCAGCGCCAGTCGTGGAACGGGCAGGCGACCTCGTCGCCCTTGATGGTGCCCTCCGAGAGATCTCCACCCATGTGGCGGCAGTAACCGTCGAGGATCTTCAGGTCTCCCTGCGAGTCGGCGAAGACCACCAGTTTGGTGCCGAAAGCCTCGATCGAATGCGGCTTACCGTCCTGGAAGTCCTTCGCAACGCCCAGGCAGTGCCAGCCACGGGCATATCGGGTCGGCAAGGCGCCGGGATCGATTTCCCGGATGCCGACCGCCTTGGTGTCGGTACTCACCTGTCACCTCCAACTCGCTGGGACCTCTAACTAGAACACGTTACAGTTTTGCGGCGGGGGCGCGCAACGACGGCGAGCCTGGCCACCACATATGCGCACTGGGGTATATCTAAACGATGCCGCTGTTTGCGTTCGAGGGCCGCGCGCCACGGGTCGATCCCACCGCTTTTGTGGCCCCGACGGCCACTCTGATCGGCGACGTCGTGGTGGAGGCGGGGGCTTCGGTCTGGTTCAACGCCGTATTGCGCGGCGACTACGGGCCCATCGTGGTGCGCGAGGGCGCCAATGTCCAAGACGGGTCGGTTTTGCACGCGCCACCCGGTATCCCGGTCGACATCGGCCCCGGTGCGACGGTGGCGCATCTGTGCGTCATTCACGGGGTTCACGTGGGGCCCGAGGCGCTGATCGCCAACCACGCCACCGTGCTGGATGGTGCCGTGATCGGCGCGCGCAGCCTGATTGCGGCGCATTCGCTGGTGACGGCGGGAACCCAGGTTCCGGCCGGGATGCTGGCCGTTGGCTCGCCGGCACAGATCAGGGGGCCGGTCGCCGGAACCGGGGCAGAAATGTGGGTGAAGGTGAATCCGCAGGCCTACCGCGACCTCGCCCAGCGGCATCTGGCCGGGCTGGAGCCGCTCTAGACCTTGCGGGTGTTGGCCGCCGCCCGCTCCATCTCCCAATAGGCGCGCAGGGCAACCATCTTGCCCTCGGCGTTGACTTTGTAGGTGAACACGCCTTCGGCCGTCGTTTGGTACTCGCCCGTGGTGATGAGGATGTGGCCGACGTTGGCTTCCTCGTTGCCGCATTGGTAGGTGTCGCGGAAGAAGAACTCGATCTTGGTGGTCGGGGCAATGGCCTTATCCCAGAAGGCCGAGATCGCGTCGCGGCCGCGGTGCCCGAGGCCCTCGGGATCGAACACCGAGGGCCCGATCGGATCCTCGACGATGGCGTCGTCGGCGAAGACCGCCAGCCAAGCGTCCTTGTCCCGGGCCGCCACCGCTTCGCGGGAACGGCGGCCGGCCTCGTGCGCGGGATGCTCGCTCACGCATCCACCTTCTGGGCCGCGGGCTTGTCGGCGCCCACCACCCACATCGAGTAGTACTGCGAGCCGCCACCGTAGGCGTGTCCCAAGGCCTTTCGGGCGTTGGGCACCTGGTGATCGCCACCCTTGCCCATCACCTGGATGGCCGCTTCGGCGAAGCGAATCAGTCCCGAGGCGCCGATTGGGTTCGACGACAGCACGCCACCCGACGGGTTCACCGGCAGCCGGCCGCCGATCTTGGTTTCGCCGGCTTCGGTGAGTTTCCAGCCTTCGCCCTCGGCGGCAAACCCGAGGTTTTCCAACCACATCGGTTCGAACCAGGAGAACGGCACGTAGATCTCTGCGGCGTCAATCTCGTCGATGGGGCTCTCGATACCGGCGGCCGCCCACAGTGCTGCGGCCGCGTCCCGGCCGGCCTGCGGGCTGACCTGGTCGCGCCCGGAGAACTGCAGCGGCTCGGTGCGTAACGCCGTGGCATGGATCCAGGCCACCGGATGTCCTTGCGCGAGACGGGCTTCGGCGGCTTCCTCGTTCCCGATCACCACCGCGGCCGCACCGTCCGACGACGGGCAGGTCTCGTCGTAGCGGATCGGGTCCCACAGCATGGGCGATGACATCACCTTCTCGAGCGTGATGTCGGGTTGGTGCAGATGCGCAAGCGGGTTCTTGCTGCCGTTGAGCCGGTCCTTGACCGCGACCATGGCGCCGATGTTCGTCGGCGCGCCGGACCGGCGAATGTACGAACGCACGTGCGGGGCGAAGTATCCACCCGCGCCGGCCCCGACCGGTTTGATGAAGGGGATCGGAATCGACAACGCCCACATGGCGTTTGACTCCGACTGCTTCTCCCAGGCCATCGCGAGCACCCGCCGGTACTTGCCGGACTGCACCAGACTGGCGGCCACCACCCCGGTGGACCCGCCGACCGATCCCGCGGTGTGCACCCGGATCAGCGGCTTGCCCGTGGCGCCCATGGCGTCCGCCATGAACAGTTCGGGCATCATCACGCCTTCGAAGAAGTCCGGCGCCTTGCCGACCACAATGGCGTCGATGTCGTCGAAGGTGCTGCCGGAGTCGGCCAGCGCCCGATCGATCGCCTCGCGCACCAGGCCGTTCATCGAAACGTCTTGGCGTTTGGCCACATACTTCGTCTGTCCGGTACCTAGTACCGCAGCGACGTTTGGCCCTGCACCGGCCATCAGTTCTTTCCTTCCATGACCGCGACCAGGTTCTGTTGTAGCGCAGGCCCGCTGGTGGCGTGCGCCAGCACCCGCTCAGCCGAACCGTTCCAGATATGTTGTGCTGCAAAGCCGATGCGTTCCAAGCCGGCGACGAACATGGGGTTGGCCGCCAGCGCACCGCCGGACGGGTTCACCTTGGTCGGTCCCGGGATCCGGATGGCTTCCGCGATGATCAGGTGCTGGTGGGTGAAGGGCGCGCAGATCTCGGCTACGTCGAGGTTGTCGGTGTGGCCGCCGGTGGCGACGTGAGCCGCGGCCTTGGTCGACGGGGACTCGGTGAGGTCGCGCGCGCCCAGCGACGGGGTTTCAATGCGATGCTCGATTCCGGTTATCCAGGCTGGGTTTTCGCGCAGCTCGCGTGCCCGGTCGCCGGCCGCTAGCACGATCGCCGCGGCACCGTCGGTGATCGGGGCGATGTCGTGGCGCCGCAGCGGGTCGGCGAAGAACGGCCGGTCGAGCAATTCGGCCACGCTGATCGATCCCTCCACGTTGTCCACCCGGCGGGCATTGGCGAAGGAGTCGAAGGCCACCCGCGCCATCTGCTCCTCGGTCCACTTACCGGTGTCGAGGCCGATGCGCGCCTGCAGCCCGGCCATCGAGATCGAATCGGGCCACAACGGCGCGACGGTGTAGGGGTCGGTCTGCCGCGAAAGGATTTGGCGCAGTATCCCGGCCGAGGACTTGCCGAAGCCGTACACCAGCGCGGTGTCGACCTCACCGGTGAGGATTTTGATGTAGGCCTCGTACAGTGCCCAGGCGGCGTCCATCTCGACGTGCGACTCATTGATCGGCGGCACAGCACCGATCGAGTCGATTGCTGAGATGAACGAAAATGCCCGTCCGGCAAGGTAATCGGATGATCCAGAACACCAGAAGCCGATGTCGGTCCGGCTGATGCCCAGCTCCTCGTAGAGCTGGGCGAAGCACGGAATCAACATCTCGACACCGTTGGTGGTGCCGTCGGTACGGCGGACGTGTGGGGCGTGGGCAAAGCCGACGACCGCAACGTTGCGAGCGCTCATGTGCAGGTAAGCCCTTTACAGGTGGTGCTTGTAGGTGTCGTAGTCGGCGTCGGGTTCCCCGGTCGGCCGGAAGTACTCGATGTTGTCGATGCCAAATCCCCACTCCTCGCGGGGTTTCCACACCGCCTCGACGCGCATGCCCATCCGGACTTCGTGGGCGTCGATGTCGGCGACCAGATGCAGGAACGGGATGTCGGCTCCGTCGAGCAACACGTAGGCCGCCACATAGGGCGGCTTGATGCGCTGGCCCTGGAACGGGATGTTGATGATCGCGAACGTTGTGACGGTGCCCTTGTCCGGCAACTCGACGAACTCGGTCGTCGGCTGGCCGGTGGCCGGGTCGGCGCCGTGCGGCGGGAAGTAGACCTTGCCGTTCTCGCCGGTCTTCGCACCGAGCAGCTTGCCCTGCGCGATGGCCCGCAGGTAAGCGCTCTCCTCGTGCGAGGCGCTGTGCTGGATGGTCAGCGAGACGGGCGTGACGATCATGGTGACCGGGTCTTTGTCGCCGTCCGACTGCTCGGTCACGGCTTCGGCTTCGTCGCCCAGTGCGAAATACGCGATATCGGTGATGGCGCCCACCGGTTGGTCAACCCAGTGCACATGCACCCGGGTGCCGGTCTTGATGGCGGAAGGACCGGCGGCTCCTACATCAACGGCGTGCAGCAGCGGGGTGTCGGCGCCGTCGAGCTTGATCAGCGCCCAGGCGAACGGCCGGTCGAGTGGCTGGCCCTCGATCGGCTCGGGCTGCCAGGTCCACGACACCACGGTGCCCACACTGGACACCGGTACCATCTCGCCCAGCGGCTCATAGGTGACCGGGTCATATTCGGCCGGCGGCACATGCACCCGGCCATCCGATCCGCGGACACCCAGAACGTGGCGGTCACGCAGCGCGGTGAAGAACTTGCTCAGCGTGGGGCCGACTGAACGGGTGTAGTCGAAGGACAATGTTAGTGGCGCGGCGAGCGGTGGCTCAGGGTGATCCATCAGGGGCGGGCTACTCGAGCTGGCTGTCACGTCATCGAGTAGAACAGGTTCTAAGAACGGATTCAACATCGGGTCGGTCGGCGACGGGAAGGGTGACGACGATGAAGTTGGGACTGCAGCTTGGATATTGGGGCGCTCAGCCCCCGCAGAACCACGGCGAGCTCGTCGCCGCGGCCGAGGAAGCCGGGTACGACGCCGTCTTCACCGCCGAAGCCTGGGGATCCGACGCCTACACGCCGCTGGCCTGGTGGGGTTCGTCGACATCGCGGGTGCGGCTGGGCACCTCGGTGGTCCAGCTGTCCGCCCGCACTCCGACGGCCTGTGCCATGGCGGCCTTGACGCTCGACCACCTGTCCGGCGGCCGGCACGTCCTCGGTCTCGGTGTCTCGGGCCCGCAGGTGGTCGAGGGCTGGTACGGCCAGTCGTTTCCCAAGCCGCTGGCCCGCACCCGCGAATACATCGACATCATCCGGCAGGTGTGGGCCCGGGAGAAGACGGTGACCAGCGACGGCCCGCACTACCCGCTGCCCCGGACCGGCGAGGACACCACCGGCCTGGGCAAGCCGCTCAAGCCCATCACCCATCCGCTGCGCGCCGACATCCCGATCATGTTGGGCGCCGAGGGGCCGAAGAACGTCGCGCTGGCCGCCGAGATCTGCGACGGCTGGCTGCCGATCTTCTACACGCCGCGGATGGCCGACACCTACAACGAGTGGCTGGACGAAGGATTTGCCCGCCCGGGCGCGCGCCGCAGCCGTGCGGACTTCGAGATCTGCGCGACGGCCAACATCGTCATCACCGAGGACCGCAGCGCCGCATTCGCCGCCATGAAGCCCTACATCGCGCTCTACATGGGCGGGATGGGCGCCGAGGACACCAACTTCCACGCCGACGTCTACCGCCGGATGGGTTATGCCGAGGTGGTCGACGACGTCACCAAGCTGTTCCGCAGCAACCAGAAGGACAAGGCCGCCGAAATCATCCCCGACGAGGTGATCGACGACGCCGCAATCGTCGGCGACCTGGACTACGTGCGTAAGCAGATCAAGGCATGGGAGGCCGCCGGCGTCACCATGATGGTGGTGTCCGGTCGCAGTACAGAGCAGGTCCGCGAGCTGGCGACGCTGATCTGACACCCGCGCACGACAAACTAGAACACGTTCTAATATCCTTGCCATGGCTTAGAACACGTTCTAGATTGTCCGGATGATCCGCCCGGCGACGATGCAGCGGGGGTGCCCCCAGCCGCGAAGCGGCGAGGGGGACGCGCAGCGCGATGAGAGGGAGCCGGCAATCGACAGGGGCCCGGCTGGTCAGCCGAGCGGGTGGGCGTCGCCGAATGTCATCTCGACGTGGCCGACGGCTCCAGAGACCATCGCCCGCTTTGGCAGGCCCAGCGACGCCAGTTCCTTGGCGTAGGCGTGATCGCCCAGACGCAGCGTGGCCCCGCCGAGTTGGCCGCGCAGCCCCCGCACCCGCATCTCCCATGGCACTTCCCGGGTGGTGCCGTCGGCGAAGGTATAGGTCTTGAGTACTTGCGGTCGCGAGGTGAACATCGAGGGCACCGGCAATGCGCGGGCGAAGTCGATGCCGGCGATGTGCGCGCCGTCGGCGCTGACGTCGAATCCGAATCGGCCGTGCTCGCGAACGGTGAAGTCCGCCATGATCTTCGGGAATCCCCAAATCGAGCGGCCGGCTTCCAGGGTGAAGCTCTGATCGACGGGCAGATGGTGGATGAACGCCGCCGCATCGCCCAGCGCCCGCCAGCCGCGCGCCGTCGAACCGGGCGGATTGACCATGACGGCGGTGCCGAATTCGTTGTACTGCCCCAAATCGCCGTCGATATAGCGGGCCAGCATCAGGTTGACCACCGCCCGTCCGGGACGGTGCTGGCAGACTTGCAGCCCGCTGTAGTCGATAAGGCGTTGCGCCGCTTGCGCATCCACCGAAAACATCGCGGTGTGTACATCCGCTTTTCGTATCCGCACCGGCATGGTGAGGACCGTCCCCGCAACTACGTGTTGTGACTCAGACATGCCGGTTACTGTAATCCGCTCGTCAACATTTGGAGGCTGTAGATGACTTCGACCATCCCGGAGGCAATCTCGAACATCGACCTGACCGACGGCAATTTTTACGCCGACCGTCGCACCTCGCGGGAGGCCTATCGCTGGATGCGGGCCAACCAGCCGGTGTTTCGTGATCGCAATGGGCTGGCCGGTGCCACCACCTATCAAGCCATCCTTGACGCCGAACGCAATCCGGAGTTGTTCTCCAGTACCGGCGGCATCCGTCCCGAGCAGCCCGGCATGCCCTACATGATCGACATGGACGATCCCGCACATCTGTTGCGGCGCAAGCTCGTCAACGCAGGTTTCACCCGCAAGCGGGTGAAGGAGAAGGAACCGTCCATCGCCAGGCTGTGCGACACCCTGATCGATGCGGTGTGTGAGCGCGGCGAGTGTGACTTCGTCCGCGATATCGCCGCCCCGCTACCGATGGCGGTGATCGGTGACATGCTGGGCGTGCTGCCCACCGAACGCGGCATGCTGTTGAAATGGTCCGACGACCTGGTCTGCGGGCTGAGCTCGCACATCGACCCCGCGTCGGAAACGGCCCAGGCGGTAATGGCCGCCTTCGCCGCATACACCGAATTCACCACCGACATCATCACCAAGCGGCGGGCCGAGCCCAACGACGACCTGTTTTCCATTTTGGTGAACGCCGAGGTGGAGGGTCAGCGGATGTCCGACGACGAGATCGTCATGGAGACATTGCTCATCCTGATCGGCGGCGACGAAACCACGCGCCACACGCTGAGTGGAGGCACCGAGCAGCTGGTGCGCCACCGCGACCAGTGGGAGGCCCTGGTGCGCGACCCCTCGTTGCTGCCGGGCGCCATCGAGGAGATGCTGCGCTGGACGTCGCCGGTGAAGAATATGTGCAGAACTTTGACGGCTGATACAGACTTTCACGGCACCTCACTGCGTGAGGGCGAAAAGATCATGCTGCTGTTCGAGTCGGGCAACTTCGACGAGTCGGTTTTCGAAGAGCCGGACAACTTCGACATTCGCCGTAACCCGAACAGCCACATGGCTTTCGGCTTCGGCACGCACTTCTGCCTGGGGAATCAGCTGGCCCGGCTGGAGCTGTCGATGATGACCGAGCGGGTGCTCAAGCGGCTGCCGGACCTCAGGCTGGCCGACGACGACTCGACGCTGCCGCTGCGGCCGGCGAACTTCGTCAGCGGCCTGGAAGCCATGCCGGTGGTGTTCACCCCGAGCGCACCGCTGCTGAGCTGAGAGGTCTCGCGCTGAAGGTGCACTCACCGCGAGATTTCGCCTTATTTCTCGCGCTGAGTACACGTTCGGCGCGCCCACGCCGCCGACACCCGAGCGATGACACCACCTGCGGTGTCGTCCGAGGTGATTCGTATATTTGTCCAACCCAGCTCTGCGAGTGATTCCGCACGTCGAATGTCTTTGTTGAATTGCCGTCGGTCAGATCGGTGATGATCACCGTCGTACTCGACAGCCAATTTGATGTCTTCCCAGCCCATATCGAGCACGGCTACCAGCTCGCCGTAGCCGCCGTACACCGGGATTTGAGTTTGCGGTGGCGGGAAACCCGTGCGGATCAACAGAAGTCGCAACCATGTCTCGCGGGGAGACTCGGCACCGGCATCGACGAGTCGCAGTGCGATGCGTGCGCGCGTTATGCCGCGACGACCGCGGTAACGCTCGGCTAGGAGTTCGATGTCGCTTATCTTGAGATCGGTTGCGCGCGCGAGCGCGTCGATGGCGGCGACAGCCTCGTCGAGAGGATAGCGGCAGGCTAGGTCGAGCGCCGTTCGTGCAGGCGTCGTTGCGGGGATGCCGCCAACAGTCTGTATCTCGTCCTCGGCCAGCCGATCTGACCATGTGCGAACACCGCTGGGCGGACGACGATAGTTGTAGAGCAATTCAGCCGGTGCGCGGTGATCGATCCATTTCGTGCCATACAGGGCGGACGCGGATCGACCCGCGACGACAGCCCGGCGGTGCGACCACAACCAAGCCGCTTGAGCGCGCAATCCTGCAGTCAGCTCGACGCCGGCCGGAATGTACACATCGGGATGGATGGCTACGAACCGGCTGCGCAGCGCGTATGGGGTTAAGCGGCCGGCCGCGACGGCCTGGCTGCCGATGAACGGCTCTCCCATGGCAGGAGTGTGCACCAGAGTTCTGACATGTTCGCCGAACGTGCACTCATCGCGAAAATTCGGGGCCAAATTCGCAGTAGATGCACGTTCGGCGAAAAGGCGAGACGGCCGTTCGGCGAGACGGCCAGCGCGCGCGTTTAGCGGTTTTTGAAGTTGGGCTTGCGCTTTTCGGCGAATGCCCGGGGCCCTTCTTTGGAGTCCTCGGAGAGGAACACCGGTATCCCGTTCGCGGTGTCGGGCTTGAAGGCCTCTTCTTCGTGCATTCCCTCGGTCTCGCGGATCGTCTTGAGAATCGCCTGCACGGCCAGGGGCCCGTTGTTCTCGATCACTTCCGCGATCTCGAGTGCCTTGGTCAGTGCCTGCCCATCCGGAACGACGTGGCCGATCAGGCCGATCTCCTTGGCTTCGGCGGCGGTGATGTGCCGTCCGGTCAGCAGTAGGTCGCACGCCACGGTGTAGGGAATCTGGCGCACCAGGCGCACAGCGGAACCGCCCATCGGGTACAGGCTCCACTTGGCCTCGGAAATGCCGAATTTGGCGCTCTCACCCGCGACCCGGATGTCGGTGCCCTGCAAAATCTCGGTGCCCCCGGCGATGGCCGGCCCTTCCACGGCGGCGATGAGCGGCTTTTTGAGTCTGCGGCCTTTGAGCAGAGCATCGATTCGCGACGGGTCGTAGCTGCCGTCCTTGAATGACTCACCCGGCGGCTTCTGGGATGCCGCCTTGAGGTCCATGCCCGCGCAGAAGTAGCCACCGGCGCCGGTCAGGATGCAGCAGCGGATGTCGTCGTCGTTGTCGACGCGGTCCCACGCCTGCACCATGATCTCCATCATTTCCGTGCTCAACGCGTTGCGGCGGTGCGGCCGATTCATCGTCACAATGAGGGTGTGACCACGCTGTTCCACCAGCGCATCGGGTCCGGTCTCCCCGTTTTCTGTGTTTGCTGGGGTTCCGGCATTCTCCACGGTCACGGCTACCGCCTTTCCCTCGACAATGGACACGAGCTTGCCACGAAATGTAACACGTTCTAATTTGGTGGCCGTGGCCTTGAATATTGCCGACCTTGCAGAGCACGCCATTGACGCTGTGCCCGAGCGTGTCGCCCTGATCTGCGGCGACGAGAAGCTGACCTATGCCCAGTTAGAGGAGAAGGCCAACCGCCTGGCTCACTACCTGATCGAGCAGGGGGTGAAAAAGGACGACAAGGTTGGACTGTACTGCCGCAACCGCATCGAAATCGTCATCGCCATGCTCGGCATCATCAAGGCGGGCGCCATTC
This sequence comes from Mycobacterium sp. 1465703.0, assembly GCF_001672975.1. Classification (GTDB taxonomy): domain Bacteria; phylum Actinomycetota; class Actinomycetes; order Mycobacteriales; family Mycobacteriaceae; genus Mycobacterium. The sequence goes on along the minus strand of NZ_LZKU01000073.1, from coordinate 7,741 downwards.
TGGTGAACGTCAACTACCGCTATGTCGAGGGCGAGCTGCGTTACCTGTTCGACAACTCCGACATGGTCGCGCTGGTCCACGAGCGGCAGTATTCGGACCGGGTGGCCAACGTGCTGCCCGAGACGCCCGACGTCAAGACGATCCTGGTGATCGAGGACGGCAGCGACAACGACTTCAGCCGCTACGGCGGCGTCGAGTTTTACTCGGCGATCGCGCAGAGCTCACCCGAGCGCGACTTCGGTGAGCGCAGCGCCGATGACATCTACCTGCTCTACACCGGCGGGACCACCGGCTTCCCGAAGGGCGTGATGTGGCGCCACGAAGACATCTACCGGGTGCTGTTCGGCGGAACCGATTTCGCCACAGGTGAATTCGTGAAAGGCGAGTACGATCTGGCCAAGGCCGCCGCGGCCAATCCGCCGATGATCCGCTATCCGATTCCGCCGATGATCCACGGCGCCACCCAGTCCGCCACCTGGATGTCGATCTTCTCCGGCCAGACCACCGTGCTGGCACCGGAATTCAACGCCGACGAAGTGTGGCGGGCGATTCATGACCACAAGGTGAACCTGTTGTTCTTCACCGGTGACGCGATGGCGCGGCCGCTACTCGATGCGCTGCTGGCCCATCAGGAAAAGGGCAACGAATACGATCTGTCGTCGCTGTTCCTGTTGGCCAGCACCGCGGCGCTGTTCTCGCCGAGCATCAAGGAAAAGCTGCTCGAGCTACTGCCCAACCGGGTCATCACCGATTCGATCGGTTCCTCGGAGACCGGGTTCGGTGGCACCAGCATCGTCGCCAAGGATTCGCCGCACAGCGGTGGCCCGCGGGTGACGATCGACCACCGCACGGTCGTGCTCGACGAGGACGGCAACGAGGTCAAGCCCGGCTCGGGCGTGCGCGGCTTCATCGCCAAGAAGGGCAACATCCCGGTCGGCTACTACAAGGACGAGAAGAAGACCGCCGAGACGTTCAAGACCATCAACGGTGTGCGCTACGCGATCCCGGGGGACTTCGCCTTGGTCGAAGAGGATGGCAGCGTCACGATGCTCGGCCGCGGGTCGGTGTCGATCAACAGCGGCGGCGAGAAGATCTACCCCGAGGAGGTCGAGGCCGCGCTCAAGGGTCACCCCGACGTCTTCGACGCCTTGGTGGTCGGCGTGCCCGATCCCCGTTACGGTCAGCACGTCGCCGCCGTGGTGCAGCCCCGGCCCGGCACCCGTCCCGCCCTGGCCGAGCTGGACAGCTTCGTGCGCTCCGAGATCGCCGGATACAAAGTGCCACGCAGCCTGTGGCTGGTCGACGAGGTCAAGCGGTCGCCCGCGGGTAAACCCGACTACCGCTGGGCCAAGGAACAGACCGAGGCCCGCCCGGCCGACGACGTACACGCCGCTCACGCGACCGCGTGAGGTGATTTCAGTGCCAGGCCCGCGCGCGGTGTGACCGACTTCGTCAAGCACCGTGCGGGCGCGCCCGCCGGCTTCTTCGCAGCCGAAGCCGCAGGGCTGCAATGGCTTTCCGCAGCCGACGGCGGCGTGCCGTGCGCGCAGGTGGTCGCCGTGGACGCCTCCAGCCTGACCCTGCGCCGCCTGGAATCGGTTCGTCCGACGCCCGAAGCGGCGCGCACTTTCGGCAGCCGACTGGCCCACACGCACGACGCCGGAGCCCCGGCGTTCGGCGCCGGGCCGGACGGATGGGACGGGCCGGGCTTTTTCGGCCCGCTGTCACAGCCTTTGCCGATGTCGTTGCGCCGGCACCGCGACTGGGGCGAGTTCTACGCGCAGGAACGGCTGGTGCCGATGGCCGAACTCGCGGCGCCGCGCCTCGATGCCGCAACCCGCGAAGCCATCGACCGCGTGGCGGCACGTTGTGATGCGGGCGATTTCGACGACGACGACCGCCCGGCTCGGCTGCACGGCGATTTGTGGAGCGGGAACGTGATGTGGACGCCCGACGGTGTGGTGCTCATCGACCCGGCCGCCCACGCGGGTCACCGCGAGACCGACCTGGCGATGCTCGCGCTATTCGGCTGTCCGCATTACGACGCCGTCATCGACGGTTACCAGCAGGTGCGGCCGCTTCGGCCGGGCTGGCGCGACCACATCGGCCTGCACCAACTCTTTCCGCTGCTGGCGCACGTCGTGCTGTTCGGCGGCGGGTATGCGCAGCAGACGCACGCCTGCGCCCGCGCCGCATTGGCGATCTGAGCCCGGTCTAGAGTCGAATCGCATGACGATCGATGTCTGGATGCAGCATCCGACTGCGCGGTTTCTGCGCAGCGACATGCTGGCATCCCTGCGGCGCTGGACGGGTGGGTCGATCCCCGACGCCGACATCCCGATCGAGGCGACCTTGGCGTCGATGGATGCCGCCGGCGTCGAATTGGGGATGCTGAGCGCATGGCGTGGGCCGGGCGGCGCGGACCTGGTCTCCAACGACGAGGTGGCGCAATGGGTTGCCGCGCACCCGAACCGGCTCGTCGGCCTGGCCACCGTCGACTTGGACCGCCCGATGGACGCCGTCCGCGAACTGCGGCGCCGGATCAGCGACGGAGGATTCGTCGGCCTGCGGGTGGTGCCGTGGTTGTGGAATGCCCCGCCCACCGATCGCCGCTACTATCCGCTGTTCGCCCAGTGCGTGGAATCCGGGGTGCCGTTCTGCACCCAAGTCGGTCATACCGGTCCGCTGCGCCCGTCGGAAACGGGCCGGCCGATTCCCTACATCGACCAGGTGGCACTCGATTTCCCGGAGCTGGTGATCGTTTGCGGTCACGTCGGTTACCCGTGGACCGAGGAGATGGTCGCGGTGGCCCGCAAGCACGAAAACGTCTACATCGACACCTCGGCATACACGATCAAGCGGTTGCCCGAAGAACTCATCAATTTCATGAAAACCGGAACCGGGCAAAGAAAAGTGTTGTTCGGCACCAACTATCCGATGATCACCCACCAGCACGCGCTGGCTGGGCTGGACGAACTCGGGCTGTCTGAAGAGGGACGCCGAGATTTCCTGCGCGGCAACGCCGAGCGAGTTTTCCGACTGGAGGCAGTGCAGTGAACGGTGCCCAGGCCCTGATCAACACCCTGGTCGACGGTGGGGTCGACGTGTGTTTCGCCAACCCGGGCACGTCGGAGATGCACTTCGTCGCGGCGCTGGACGCCGTCCCGCGGATGCGCGGCGTGCTGGCGTTATTTGAGGGTGTCGCCACCGGCGCGGCCGACGGTTATGCCCGCATCGCCGATCGCCCGGCCGCCGTGCTGCTGCACTTGGGGCCCGGACTCGGCAACGGCCTGGCCAATCTGCACAACGCGCGTCGCGCCCGGGTGCCGATGGTCGTGATCGTCGGCGACCACGCCACGTATCACAAAAAGTACGACGCCCCACTGGAATCCGACATCGACGCGCTCGCCGGAACCGTATCGGGATGGGTACGCCGAACCGGTGATGCCTCCCAGGTATCTGCCGATGCCGTCGAGGGCATCGCGGCCAGCCGCTGGGGTTCGCAGATTTCGACACTGATCCTTCCCGCGGACGTGTCCTGGTCCGATGGCGCGCAACAGTTCTCCAACCTGGACGCACAGCCGGCGGCCGCCGATCCACTGTTGGCGCCGGAGGTATTGGAGGTGCTGCGCTCCGGGGAGCCGACGGTGATCATGGTGGGCGGCGATGCCACTCGCCGGGCCGGGCTTGCGGCGGCCACTCGCATCGCCGCGGCGACCGGCGCCCGGGTGCTGTGCGAAACGTTTCCGACCCGACTGGAGCGCGGGGCCGGCGTGCCCGCGGTCGACCGGCTCGCCTATTTCGCCGAGGCCGCCACCGCACAGCTGGACGGCGCCAAACATCTGGTGCTGGCGGGCGCCAAGTCGCCGGTGTCGTTCTTCGCCTACCCGGGCATGCCGAGCGATTTGGTGCCGGCCGGCTGCGAGGTGCACGTGCTGGCCGAATACAGCGGTGCGGCAGACGCTTTGATCGCCCTGGCCGATCAGCTGGCGCCGGGCACCGAAGCCCCAGTTGCGGCCCCGTCGCGTCCCCAGCTGCCCACCGGGGCCCTGACGTCCGCCTCGGCCGCCGAGGTGATCGGGGCGCTGTTGCCCGACGAGGCGATCGTGGTCGACGAGTCGAACACCTCGGGCCTGCTGCTCGCTCAGGCCACCGCCGGGGCGCCGGCCCACGACTGGCTGACCCTGACCGGCGGGGCGATCGGTTACGGGATCCCGGCTGCGGTGGGCGCCGCGGTGGCCGCCCCGCACCGTCCGGTTTTGTGTCTGGAATCCGACGGCTCGGCGATGTACACCATTTCGGGATTGTGGACCCAGGCCCGGGAGAACCTCAACGTCACCACCGTGCTGTACAACAACAGCGCCTACGACATCCTGCGCATTGAGCTACAGCGCGTCGGCGCCGGGTCAGCGCCCGGGCCCGAAGCGCTCGCACTGCTCGATTTATCGGACCCCACAATGGATTTCGTGAAGATCAGTGAAGGTATGGGAGTGCCCGCCCGGCGCGTCACCACCGCCGAGGAATTGGCCGATGCGCTGCGGGCCGCCTTCGCCGCACCCGGGCCGCATTTGATCGACGCGGTGGTGCCGTCAATAACGGGCTAGGCTCGGCAGCCGGCTCAGCAGCCAGTCCGTCATCGTGTTGACCACTTCGACGCCCGTCTCGAATACACCGTCATCCGCGTCCGCCGCCAGCGCCACGCCCCACTGCCCGGACGGGGTGGGGACGATGCCGAATTGCCGGACCAGGTACTCGCCATGCATCCCCGGCCCCCAACCGCCTTTGGCGGCAATGCCTTTGGCGGCCAGCCCCCACTGGTCGCCGGCGACCAGTCGTTGCATCAGTTCGATCACCTCGACGGCGTCCGGGATGGTCGACAGCTCTGCCGCGAACCGCGCTTGGCGCTGCAAGCTCCATTGGGTTTGGCCGAAGGCGGTGAAACCACGGCGAAGTCGGCGTGGCTCGACCACGGTCGCGGTGTCACCGCCCTCGGCCACCACGCTCTGAACTCGCCGTGCCGCGTCCACCGGATCGCCCAGTTGCGACCACAACTGTTCGGAAGCGCGATTGTCGGATTCGGTGATGGCTTTCACCACCAAATCGCGAGAGCCCAGCCAATCGTTGCGCAGCGCGGCTATCGCCAAGGGCACTTTGATGGTCGACCATGCCACACCCGACCACCAGCTTCCCAGCGAGAATGTCCTGTCCGGCCGGGCGATCGCGACACCGACGTTCGCCGGCACCGAGTCGGCGAGTTGTTCGAAGCTTGCTTCCAGCGCGAGTTCGAGAGGCCGTGCGGTCATACGCTGGTCTCGCTATCGGCCTGCGTGACGACGACGCCAAGGTAGGGGACCGGCGCAGCCATTGCGTCTCCTTGTCGGTTGGGCGGCCAGTGGCCGGGTGCATTCTCAGCCTGACGGCGGCAGCGGCGGCAGCGGCGGCCCCTCTTCCTGTGGCGGTGGAGCCTCCCACGGTTCGGGGTCTGGCGTGTGCGGTGCCCACACCAGCGGTGGCGGTGGCGGCAGTGGAGGAGGCGGAGGTGGATCCGCCGCGGCGAAACCAGCGCCCAGCAGCGCGGCGCCACCCAGCGACCCAACCAGGATTGAGCCGGCGATCACTTCACGGATTTTCATCAAGTGCTGAGTTTACGGCTTGAGCCGGTACATCCGGCGGCAATGCTCGCCTCGGACCGCTAACGCTGGATCTTCCAGACCGGGTCCCCACAGTCGATACCCTGAGCGGCCAACTGGCGCTTCAGCACTTTGAAGGTCACGGTCCGGGGGAGTTCAGCGCTGATCCGCACATACGACGGCCACTGTTTCGGCCCCAGGTCCGGCTGCTCGGCCAGGAAGGCGCGGAACTTCTCGTCCTCGAACTCGGTGCCGGGCGCCATCACCACCGCGGCCATCACCTGGTCGCCGACCACCGGGTCCGGCACCGGGTATACCGCGACCTCGGTGACGTCTGGGTGGCGCAGCAACACTCGCTCGATCGGAGCCGCGCCGAGGTTTTCGCCGTCGACCCGCATCCAATCGCCCAGCCGCCCAGCGAAATACGCGTAGCCGGCGTCGTCGCGGTAGGCGAGATCGCCACTGTGGTATACCCCGCCCGCCATCCGCTCGGCTTCGGCGTCCTCGTCGTTGTAGTAGCCCTCGAACCGCCCAGGTCCCGCGGTGTTGACCAGTTCACCGACCACGCCCGGCGCGCAGGACGCACCGGTCTCCGGATCGACGATGTCGATCCCGTCGGGCAACGGGCCCAGGGAACCCGCCGGTGTATCGGGGGTGCGCGCGATAGCCACGCCGCCTTCGGTGGATCCGAACCCGTCCTGGACGACGCACCCGAACCTGCGACCGAAGCGCTCGATGTCATCGGGGACGCCCTCGTTGCCGTACACCGCTCGCAGCGGGTTGTCCGCATCGTCGCGCTGCTCGGGTGTGGCGAGCACATACGACAAGGGCTTGCCCACGTAATTCGCGTAGGTGGCGCCATAGCGACGTACATCGACAATGAAGTTCGAGGCGGAGAACTTGCGCCGCAAGGCCATTGACCCCTCGCACGCCGCCGCCACCGCCCAACCGACCAACACCGCGTTGGAATGAAACAGCGGCATCGACACATAGCAGACATCGTCGCGGCCGAGGTCGAATCGCTGTGACATCGTCACGCCCGCGATCGCGACCTTACCGTGGCTGCACTTGACGGCTTTGGGCTCGCCGCTGGTGCCCGACGTGAAAATCAACATGAAAAGATCCGCCGGCGAGGCGGCCTGAAAAGACGGCTGTGCATGACGATGCGCGGCGACCTCGTCGGTCCACTCGCGGGAGTCGACGTTCAGGTGCTCGATGTCGCCCAGCGTCTCAGCCGATTTCGAGTCGGCCAGCACCAATTGGCAATCGGCCCTGGCTATGTCGCGCTGCAACGCCTCACCGCGGCGCACCGGGTTGAGCCCTACCGGCACGATCCCGGACATGCCCGCCGCCACCAGCATCGCCGAAAAGAAAGGCGTGTTCTCCAGCAGTACCCCGACATGTGGCGGCCGGGCGGGGTCGAGCCGCTCACCCAACGCCGCGGCGATCGCGGCACCATGGCGCAGGTGATCGCGCCAGCTGGTGAACGTGTCCTCGAAGTAGATACCGCGATCGTCGATCTCGGTCAGCGGCGCCAGCAGCTTGGTGACGGTGAGGTCATCGGTGAGTTCCATTGCGCCTAAGCGGGTGTCTCGGCCAGCTCCCGGCCGATCCGGCGCAACTGTCCGGTGGCACCGCCCAGAGCGAACTCGATCTCTTTGGCGGCCAGGAAGTAGCGGTGCGCCGGGTGATCGGTGTCGACGCCGACGCCACCATGCACGTGCACGATGGTGTGCGCCACCCGGTGGCCGGCGTCTGCCGCCCAGAACGCCGCACTGGCGACGTCGATTTCGGCCGGAATGTCCTCCGACACCCGCCAGGCCGCCTGAGTGAGCGTGAGCCGCAACCCCTTGACGTCGATGTAGCCGTCGGCCAGTCGCTGCGACACCGCCTGGAAGCTACCGATCGGGCGGTCGAATTGCTCGCGCTCGCGGGCGTATTCGGCTGTCATCTGCAGACCCCGCTCGAGCACCCCGAGCTGGAACGCGCTGCGGCCCAAGGTGCCAAGCGTGCCGAGCCACGTCACAACCTCGGCGCCGCCGACGACCCGGGCGTCACCGTGACCGCACTGGAAACCACCGGCCTGGGCAGCGTCGGGCACCTCGCACTGG
>NZ_LZKU01000072.1 GCF_001672975.1 Mycobacterium sp. 1465703.0 | reverse complement strand
CGGCGACGTGCGGGTGCGACGGTCGCGAACCTTGGCGGTCAACGCCTCACGCAACAGGCCGGCGCCTTGGGCCGAGCCGGCGGCCGCGTCGGCGCAGTCGCAAGGCACCCTGTCGACAGAAGACCGCTGCGAACGCATCTGGGACATGTCGCCTGATGAGACCAAACAGAACATGACCCGGTTGACGACCGACACGCTCATGGGCTTGCCGACCGGGCCCGCCGGCGCCGGCAGCTCGACGCCGCCGGGCCCGCCGGCGCCGCCGGCCACGAGCGACACGTCACCGCCGGCGCTGGCGGCCGTCAATGTCGGCGCCTAGCCAACCGCTCACCTACGACCAAGCCGTCGCGCTGGCGACCGCGATGGCGGCCCGCAAGACAGCACCCGACCCGGCCGGCGTGGTCGCGGGCATGGCCGAAAAGGTCATCGCCACACGCGAAACAACGGCCGCGTGGGCGAAGAACGCCATCAGACGGTTGTGGGCGTCGGTCAACCCGTACGACGCGATGGCCGTGCAAGCATTCGCCGCTCAAGCCGCGACGATCATGGAATCGGCACAGACGGCGGCCGGCCGGCTCGCGGCGGCCGCGCAAGCCCAACAGCTCGCCGCGCTCGGCATCGCGGTCGCGGCCGTGCCGTCGCTGCCGCTCGACGTGCGGGCGCCGGCGGCCGTCATCAAGCGCGGCCAGCTCGTGTTGCATCAGGCCGCGTCGAGCGTCGATTACGCCGACGCCGGGCCCGCTGTGCACGTGTCCAAGGCCGACATGACGACCGCCAGCATTTTCCAGCGGCCGGCGGCCGTGTACCGGTACGCGAAGTCGATCGACGCCGCCGACCCGGCGGCACTGGCCGGCCAGCGCATCGACGATCTGGTCGACGGCAACCTGATGTTGGCGCAGCGGCTCGCACAGCAACAGGTTCTCGTGCAAGCCGGCGCCAAGGTGACCGGGTATCGGCGAGTGATTCACCCCGAACTGTCACGTACGGGCACGTGCGGCATGTGCATCGTGGCCGCCGACCGGATTTACAAGGTCGACAAGCTGATGCCGATTCACCCGCCGACGTGCAAGTGCACGATTGCGCCGGTCACCGACGAGCACGACCCGGGCGACGACGCGAACAGTATCGGCCTGGCGCAGCTTTACAAGGACGCCGGCGGCAACACCGTCGCGCACTTGAAGCGCACCCGCTACGCGATCGACGAGCACGGCGAATTCGGCCCGGTGCTCGTGCCGAAATCCGCGTACAAGCCGCGCAAGCCGCGCGGCCGGCGCAAGTAACAGACTTCCGACCATTCCCGGTCGGCTTGGCCCGCTATGGGCGAACCACCTAACCCGATATGGGAGTTGAACATTGACCGCACCAGCACAAGGCACCAGTCAGGGCGACGCCGGCACCGCCGGCGGCAACAACGGCAACGGCGGCACGGGGCAAGCACCGGATAACGGGGCCCAGAACAACGCCGGCGCCAACAACGGCGGCCAGGGTGGCAACCAGTCGCAGAACAGCGGCCAGGGCAACCAAGGCAATCAGGGCGGCACCGATAAGGGCTACCCCGAAAACACGCCGATTGCCGAAATGACTGACGCGCAACGCGCCGCGTACTTCAAGCACCAGAACCGCAAGGCCGAGAACACACTGTCGGGCTACAAGGGCGTTACGCCCGAGCAGGTCGAACAGATGCAAGCGCAGATCAGGCAGTACGAAGAAGCGCAGTTATCGGCCAGCGACAAGGCGCTCAGGGACGCCGAGCAGGCCGGCCGCGAAGCGGCCAACGCCGATTGGCTGCCGAAGTACCAGCGCAGCGAATTGCGCGGCCACGCAAGCGAAGTTCTCAAGGGCGAACAGCTCGACGCTTTTCTCGCCGGGGTCAACCCGGCGGCGTTCGCTGACGAGAACGGCGATATCAGTCGCGAAAAGGTGATGGGGCACCTGACGGCCATGTTCGGCCTAGGGAACAACGGGCAGAACGCGGGCCCGGGGAGCGGTTACACGGGCGCCGGCGGCCAAGCCGGCGGCTACTCGTGGGGGCAACACAGTGGTGGACCGGGCGCACCGCCCAACAAGCCCGGCGAAGCCGGCAAAGCCGAAGCCGCACGACGGCACGGCAAGAAAACCTAGCCAGTCACTTCTCACGCAAAGGAGAAATCGTTATGTCGACTGACATTTCGATGACCACGCGCGCTTTTCAGGTGGGCGACCGGCGTTGGCTGTTGGGCGAGCCCGACTACAAGCCGAACGTCACGCTGGACATCAGCAAGTTCACCGCCGGCACGCACTACCCGAACGGCTTCATCCCGTCGGGCACTGTCGTCGGCCAGGTCACCGCGACCCGGCTGTTCGGGCCGTACGACCCGGCCGCCAACGACGGCCGCCAGAACGCTTACGGGCTGACTTACGGCGACGTCAACGCGATCAAGCAGGACGGTTCGACCGCCGTGAAGGTGGGCACGAGCGCCGTCGTGTACGACGCGGCCGTGTCGCAGTCCAAGTTGCCGTTCCAGGCCGGCGCCGGGTCGATCGACGCGGACGGCAAGGCGGCACTCAACCAGATTCGTTGGGAGGCATAGTTAAATGACTCTGTTCCTGAACGGGCCCGTCCCGCTCGAAGACGTCATCACCTACACCCAAGCGGTGCCGCTGCCGTCGAACACGCAACTCTTGCAGTCGTTCCCACGCAAGACGTTCGCGACGGACGAAATCGACTTCGCGACCATCACGAAGACGAACCGGTTCGCCCAGTTCCGCAACTTCGACGGCGGGTTCTGGATCGCGCCGCGCGACACCGGCTCGGAGCGTCGGGTCAAGATGTTGCCGTTGGGCGGCAAGCTGCCCGTCGGCGAGTACGAGCGTCGCCAGATCGAATTCGCGAAGCTCGGCGACGCCGCGAACGGCATCACCACGATTCAGCGGATTCTCGCCGAATCGGTGTACGACGACCTCGACAACCTGACCGCGTACACCTACAACCGGCTCGAAATGGCCTGGGGCGACGTGCTTTCCGACGGCGTGCTCACCATCGACGAGAACGGCGTTCAGCAACAGGTCGACTACGCGATTCCGGCGAATCAGAAGGTCACGCCGGCGACGCTGTGGTCGGATTCGGCCAACAGCGACCCGCTGGCCGACCTGGTGGCGTGGTACGACGTGTACCGGGCGACCAACGGCGCTGGGCCCGGGCAGTTCCGTTGCTCGCTGACCACCGCGCGCCAGTTGCAGACGAACAAGTCGCTCATCAACGCCATCAAGGGCGCCCAGACGGGCGTTACCCGCGTGACGCTGGCCGACATCAGCGACCTGTTCGCGTCCGAGAACCTGCCGCCGATTTCGATTGAAGGGTCGGTGTACGACTCGTTCTTCGAAGACGACGGCGGCAACATCGTGCGCCCGATCCCGGCGAACAAGTTCCTGTTCTTGCCGTCGGACTTGGGCCAGCTCGGATTCACCGCTGTCGGCACCCCGACCACCGTCATGGAAATGCTCGACAGTGGCGTTCAGGTCGACCAGGGCGCCGGCATCATCGGCATGATTGTCAAGGGGAGCGAACCGCCGTTCCGCAAGACGACTTATGTCGACATGGTGGCGTTGCCGGTCATCGCTGACCCCCGCAAGATTCTCGTCGCAACCGTCGCGTAGTCGGCGGCCCAAACCCGTTAGGAGATAAGCCGATATGGCGAAGAAAATCGGGAAGTACGCCGTGCACGTGGCCGACGAGGCTGGCGAGCTGCATTCGTTCCTGCCGGGCCGCGAGGTTCCAGCGTGGGCCGAGAAGCTGTTGGGCGAGCATTGCTTCAAGGGCGGCACCGACCTCGACGAGCGCGAGGCACGGGTCAACGGGGGCACGCCGGCCGGCGATTCGCTGGCCGGCGACGCCGACGCCGGCGACGACGATGACGACGACGATGACGGTCACGACGCCGGCGGCAACGCCGGCGGGCCGCCGCCCAAGTCGGGCAAGGGCGGCGGCATCGACCATTGGCGCGAGTACGCCCAGTACCACGGCATCGACACCGACGGGCTGAGCAAAGACGCCATCATCGCCGAGCTCGAAGCGGCGGGCGTTCCGGTCGAATGACGGAGCCGTCGACCCAAGGCAAGTTTGCGTCGCGCAACGACGTGACAGCCCGATTCGAAGGGACCATTCCCGAGAGTCGGTTGCCTTGGGTCGACGTCCGCATCGGCGACGTCGAATCCGAGCTGATGTTTCAGGTGCCGTCGCTGCGCAAGCCGATCGACCAGATAACGGCCGATTCGGTGAGCGCCGGCGACCCCGACCGGCTCAAGCGCGTCACGGCTGTCGTCGCGAACAAAGTGCTCGACTTGTACCGCAACCCGAACGGGCCCACGACGTCGAACAGCGTGACGACACCGGACATTACGACCGCGCGTTCATTCGCGCCCGACCCGACGCGCGGCCGCGTGGAATTCACGCCGGCCGAGCTCGACCGCTGCCGGCTGCACACGCGGCGCCAGCGGTTCGGGTCAATCCAGATCGACCCGGGCATACCGACACATCACGGGTTTCGACGGTGGTAACCGTCCCGGCCGACGGCATGACGGCCGATGCGAGCGCGGCCGTGGCCGAACTGTTGGAGCTACGCGGCCAGCCGATCGCGCTGATACCGGTCGCGGCACCAGTCGACAAGCCCGGCGGCGGCCGCGACTTCACCGACGACGCGCCGGCGCCGCGCGACCCGCAGATTTTCGCGCTGTTCAACGACGGCAAGCTCGACGGCGCCGAGCTGGCGCAGACCGACCGGGGCACGAACCGCAAGTACGGGTTCCGGCTCATCGGTGCGGCCGACGCTGTTGTCGCGCTGGGCGACTCGTGGGAAGACGACGTTGCGAAGTACACCGTCGAAGCCGTCGACTATCGCGCGTATCAGGTGACCGCGACCGTCGTCGGCTACCTGAAAGTTCAGGGGCACAGCTTTGGCGCGTAACGCGCACCTCTCGCGCGGGCTGACCCAGCTACGGGCGAACGTGAGCTCGCTGGGCCCGCGCTACAACGAGTTTCTTGACCGGCTTGTCGACGAGTCGGCAGTCGAAGGCACGGTTTACATGAAGGGGCACGCGCGTTGGCGCGACAACACCGGTAACCGCCGCGACCGGATACCGGGCGCCGCGCGGGCCGGGCTGCACGCTGTGCCGACGAAAAGCCCGTTGCGGTTCGACCACACGCACAAAGAGATCACGTTCGCGCACGGCGTTTGGTACGGCATCTTTTTGGAGGCCAAGTATCACGGCCGATTCGCGATCATCATGCAGTCGGTGCGGGCGACCGGTGAGTCGTTCATGGCGAAGCTGACCGACAGTCTTCGCGTGGTGGCCGGCGGCCGCTGATGTCGCGCGGCGCTGTGATGTCGCTGTTGCGCGGCGACGACCAGCTCAAGGCCGCCGGCGCGCTGGCCGGCATCGACCTCGTTGTCGTCGCCGAATACGACGCCGATCAGAAGCCCAGCGACGGCGCGTTCATCGTCGTGTGTTGGCGCATCACCGATTACGCGACCGAGATACAGGACAACGGGCCCGCGCACTTCGAACTGTGGGCGCACGTCCCGGTCGCTAAGTCGACCGATTTCGGCCGTATCGACGCGATGCTCGACCGCTGCGACGCCATTTTCAAGGCCGTCAACGAAGACGGCACACCCGTCGACGGCGGCGACGGCCGCCAGCTTGAGCAAGTCGGCTTCGCCGGCCGGGGCGTCGACATCACCGATGAGGGTTACCAAACGATCTGTAAGTCAGCGGCTTACTTCGCCATTGGCTCGAAAACCGCGCAGTAGCGCGACCAAGGGAAAGGTATCGCAATGCCAGGAACAGCACACGGGCACAACCCGATCCAACCGCCCGATGCGAGCGCGGCGCCGGCGGTTTCCGACGACGACAAGGCCAAGGCGCGGGCGGCGGCCGCCGAAGCGGCCAAGGGCAAGCCCGGCGACAAGTTCGTGCTGTACCTGGGGCCGTCCAACATCACCCGCAACAAGGAAGACCTCAAGAAACGGTCGACCCGGCTGGGCGAAGGCACGTACGCCGAAATCACGCCGCAACAGTGGGCGGCCGTGGGCATTTCGGCGAAGGCGGCCGTGAAGTGGACCGTCGCGAACAACTGGCGCGTGCCCGTGTCAGCGTTCACCGACGAACAGCTCGACTACCTGCTGACCAACAGCAAGCGTTTCGAGCTGATCGACGGCGAGGGCAACCCGGCCGAACGCTGATAACCCCGACAGTGCACGAGTCGACCGCGCCGACCGAGCTGGGCGAACTTCGCCTCGACGCGCGGTGCCCGGGCGGCAAGCTGCACTTTCGGGTCATCGACGGCGAACGAATCGAAGTGAAGTGCACGCACTGGCAGTGCACCGAGAGCGGCAAATTCGTTGCCATACATCGGTATTCGTTTGACGGCGAATTGCTGGAAACACTCAAGTTCAAAGATCCACAAGTACGAGGCCGGCGAGCCCAAACGACTCACCGAAAGGAACACCCGTAATGGTTGCATCACCGGGTAACCCCGACACCAAGCCCTATGGCTTGCACCGGGTTTGGATCACCGGCTACGTCGACACCGACGGCACGATTCTCGCCGATACCAGCTATCGGCTGCCGCTGGCGCAGACGTTGGCGTTCACCGAATCGGAGGACTTCGACACTCTGAACGGTGACGACAAGTCGGCCGTCGCCATCGCCGGCAAGGGCGCCACCGTCGACGGCTCGCTTGAAGCCGGCGGTCTGGACATCATGACGTTCTCGCTCATCACCGGCGCCCAGCTCATCGAGTCGGGCATCGAGCCGAACGTCAAGCGCGTTCTGCGCAAGCGTGGTTCGGACATGCGTCCGTACTTCCGCGTCGAAGGCCAGGTGCTTTCGAACGGCGGCGGCGACAACGTGGGTCGCATCTTCCGTTGCAAGGCCAACGGCAAGATTCAGGCCGACATGAAGTACGGCACGTTCATGGTTCCGTCGATCGACTTCCAAGGCACGCCGATGCCCGGCGATGACGACGACTACCTGTGGGAAATCGAGTACAACGAGCAGAAGTCGACGCTCGGCTCGACCCCCGTGCCGAACCCGTCGCCGATCCCGTCGAACCTGACGCCGGGCGCGCTGACCGACACGACCGCCGCGCTCACGTGGGGCGATCTGCCGACCGCGGACAGCTACGTCGTCGAGCAGTCGACCGACGGTGCCGCGTTCACCCCCGTCGACGCGGCCAAGGGCGGCACGCCGGCGACCAACAGCACCAGCGTGACCGGGCTGACGGCGCAAACGAAGTACTGGTTCCGCGTGGCCGGCGTGTTCGGCGGCGTCACCGGTGACTACTCGAGCCCGGTGACCGTCACTACGGCGGCCGCCGCAGGGTAGGCGCCCGCAGCACAACGATTTTCACTTCACACGAGCCCCTAGGAGGCCAAAAGTGACATCACCGATCAAGAGCCAACCGAAGCGCAAGGCGAAGGCCGCGAACCGGCCCGCGCCGGCCGCCACGTGCGACCAGATGCCGCCCGGTTGGGAATGCTCGTTGCCGCTCGGTCACAGTGGACCGCACGCGGCCGAGCAGACCACAGAGCCGCCGGCGGCCGACCTCGAACATGGGTCGGCGCCGGCGGCTTCTGTCGTTGACGACGACGAGACCGACGTCGAACGCGCCGAGCGCGAGCAGGCCGAAGAATGGGCCGAGCAGGACCGCGCCGAGCGCGCGGCCGCCGCCGCCAGTCGTGCCCAGCGCCGCGAGTACGGATTCAACAAGCGCGGCGAGCGTGACGTCGAGTTGCCGTCAGGCGGGTTCGTGCGGGTGCGCCAGCTTTCCACGACGCAGGTCATCAAACTCGGCGTGCTGAACATGCGCGATTCGTTCGGCGTCGAGCTGTTGCGCGGCATCGAAAACAGCGACGAGAACCAACAGGCCGCACTTGAAGCGGCCGAGCAGTGGGTCACCGATCCCGAAAAGGCCGGCCCCGTCATCGACACGCTAGAACGCATCGCGGCCGCCGCCGTCGTCTGCCCGACGGTCATTCTCACCGGTGTATCGGGCCCCGATCAGGTGCACGTCGACGACATCGAGCTCGCTGACAAGTGGGTCATCTTCGACGCCGCGATGCCCGACGAAATGAAGGCCGCTGCGCAGGGGGCGCAGCAAGCGGCGCTCAAAAGTCTACGCAGAGAATAGGCCGCTCGCGTACGAGATTTACCAGATGGCGACGCTGTTCAATCAGTGTCCCAGCGACGTCGCGCTGCTCGACGAGTCGGTCGGCCCGATTGGGCGGTTCTACTTCAACCGGGGCATCGCATCGTTCGGGCAGGCCGTCAAGGTGCGAGTCGAAAAGGCCGGCACCGCAAGCAATCCAGCAATCGCGAAGACGCAGCGAATGCGCGAATGGGAAAGGTTAATGGGTGGCGACATGACGAATTCAGCGACCGGCTTCGCCGACCCGTTAGACGCACCGTCTGTGCGTAGCCGCGTCAAGGGCCGACCCGATGACGACGCCGGCGAGCTGGCCGTCGAAGGCGACGACTGGTGACCGAATACAACCTCGGCACCGCTCGCGGCAAGCTCGAAATCGACTACGACGGTAGCGAGCTGCGCCAAGGCATCGTTGACCTTGACTCGGCGACCGGCGCGAGCAAGCGGTTCGAAGAACAGAACGACGAAACGACCCGCTCGCTCAGGGAATCCGAGCGCCAGCACGCCGCGTCGGGCTCGGCCGCCGACGGCTACGCCAAGCGACTCGACGAAGTGCGAAAGGCCAGCGCAGAC